>JAUIJZ010000035.1 GCA_030430715.1 Alphaproteobacteria bacterium | reverse complement strand
TGAAATCCAGATCGCCCATCGGCTCTAGCCCCCACACCGCCATCGCATATTCGCTGGCGAGAAACCCGATCGGGCGCTTTCCAGCCCGCTCCAGCCGGCGCGTGATGAGCACGCCCAGCGTCTGATGCGCGAGCCGCCCGTCGAATGGATAGCAGACGAGATAATGCTTTTCAGCGCGAGGAAAGGTCTCAATCAGCATTTGATCCGGCGCCGGCACAAGCGAACGCCGTTTCTGCATCTTAATCCAATCGCGCACCTGCGCCGGCAACGCCTTCTGGCGCTTCGGCTCATGCAGCATGCGCCGCACGCGATTCGCCAGAAATGTCGAGAGCGGGAATTTTCCACCGGCGTATGATGGAATACTGGGATTTTCCGCATTCGGCGCACGCACGACTAAAGCGTCCGTGCCCTGCACGCTCACGAGCCGCAGCACTTCGCCGGCGAACAAAAACGTATCGCCGGGCGTCAGCCCTTCGATGAAATATTCCTCGATCTGTCCGAGACGCCTGCCTGCCATCAACGGACGCGGCCCTTCGCTTTTGGGCGCGCCCGGCTTGGCGCGCGCCGCCGCGCGATGCGCCAGCCGCACGTCCAGCATCTCGCTTTCGACGATAGCGCCAACATTCATGCGGTGCTGTTGCGCCACCGAGGTATTGCGCGCGCGCCATTTCCCCGTCTGCAAATCCTTTACGATGCGGCGGTAGCGGTCATAGCTGCGTAACGCGTAGCCGCCCGTCGCGACCAGATCGATGCAGCGATCGAACTGCGCGCGCGTCAAATGCGCGTAAGGCGCGGTGGAAACAATTTCCGTATACAATTCATCCGCATCAAACGGCTCGCCACACGCCGCGCCCATAATGTGTTGCGCCAAACAATCCAGCGCGCCGGCACGCGCATCCGCCCCGTCCAGCGCGCCTTCGGCCACCGCCTCTTGCGCACAGCGACATTCCAGAACTTCAAACCGATTGCTCGGCGCGAGCAGCGCGTGCGAGGGCTCATCCAAACGGTGATTGGCGCGCCCGACCCGCTGCACCAGACGCGCACATCCCTTCGGCGCGCCGATCTGGATAACAAGATCCACATCGCCCCAATCGATGCCCAGATCGAGCGTCGATGTGCACACCACCGCGCGCAACTTGCCCGCCGCCATCGCCGCCTCCACCTTGCGGCGCTGCGCGGCGTCGAGCGAGCCATGATGCAACGCGATCGGCAGAGCATCATCATTGATGCGCCACAGCTCCTGAAACGTCATTTCCGCTTGCGCGCGCGTATTGACGAAAACAAGCGCGAGCTGAGCACGTCTAATTGCTTCGTAGACGTCCGGCATGGCGTGACGGGCCGTGTGACCGGCCCACGGAATGCGCGCATCGGAATCGAGCACGTCCACAACAGGCGGCGCGCCTGGCGGCGCGCGCACAATGACAGACGGCCCGCTCCCTTCCACCAGCCACCGCGCCAGGCTCTCTTCATCCGCCACAGTCGCACTCAAGCCGATGCGGCGATGGTCCGGCGCCCACCGGCGTAGCCGCGCCAGAGCGAGCGCCAAGAGATCGCCGCGCTTGGTTGGCGCCAGCGCGTGGATTTCATCGATCACCACCGCCTGCACATCTTCAAAAAACACGCGCGCGTGTTCACTCGCGATCAGCAGCGAGAGTTGTTCCGGCGTCGTCAGCAGCATGTCCGGCGGATGCGCACGTTGGCGCTGACGCTTATGCGGTGGGGTATCGCCGGTGCGCGTTTCGATGCGCAGCCCGAGCCCCATTTCCCGCACCGGCGTTTCCAGATTGCGCGCGACATCAGTCGTCAGCGCCTTCAGCGGCGACACATAAAGCGTGTGCAAACGATGCGGCCGCCGCGCACCCTGCTCGGCCAGCGGCGCCAGTGCGATCAAACTCGGAAGAAACCCGGCCAGCGTTTTACCCGCGCCGGTCGGGGCAATCAGCAGCGTGGACAAGCCCTGCTCTGCTCGCCGCACAAGTTCCAATTGATGCGGACGCGCGCGCCAACCACGGCTGGCGAACCAGTCCGAGAATTGCGAGGGCAAGAGTGGGGCGCGAGCGTCCATACGCCTTCTAGATATGCGCGGCGACCAAGGAATCGAAGCACCCCGGTAAGATTTGGCTAACCATCGCGCTTTCAGCGAATGATAAACAATCCGTGCTTATATCGCCGCTCCATCAGAGGAGCGCGCACACATGCAAGAGGACGACGTCTTCGACCCGTCGGGCCTGACCGCGCTCGTGCTCGATGAAAACCATTATGAGCGTGGCATTACGCTCGATCTCTTGCGCAGCATGGGGTTTGCGCGCGCCCAGGGCGCGGCCAACACAATGGAAGCCTGGGATCTGGTGCTGAAAAGCAATCCAAGCGTCATTTTGATGG
This sequence comes from Alphaproteobacteria bacterium, assembly GCA_030430715.1. GTDB lineage: Bacteria > Pseudomonadota > Alphaproteobacteria > Caulobacterales > Aquidulcibacteraceae > Vitreimonas. The sequence goes on along the minus strand of JAUIJZ010000035.1, from coordinate 25,684 downwards.
ATTGGCTGGACGCCGCTCATAACGGGCTCGATTTCGCGCGCCGCCTGCGTATGAGCGAAGAGGCGCCCAATCGCGCCGTCTCCATGTTCATGCTCACCGCGCGCGGCTCTCAAGCCGACGTCGAGCGCGCCCGCATGGCCGGCGTCGACGGCTATTTGCGCAAGCCCATTTCAGCAGTAGCGCTACGTCAACGCGTCCGCGTCGCCGTCTTGAACCCGCAACCCTTTATCGTCACCGCCTCTTATGTTGGCCCTTGCCGCCGGAGGAAGCGGCCCGATCTCAACTATCTCGGCCCCAAGCGCCGTCTCAACGATACGGCGGCGGAAACCACCGAGAGCAGCGAGGATGAACTCAAGGCGCAGCTGGCGCGCGCACGCGTCGCCGCCTTGGAAGCGGCCGCAAGCAAGCTCACGCCAGGAGACGCCGACGCCGCGCGTGAAGTCTACCGCGCTGTACAACATTTGATCGAAATGGCCGAGCAGATCGGTGATCCCAATCTTGGCTTCGGCGCGCGCGAAATGGCGCGCTACCTGCAGGCACAGGGCGCAACCGCGCGCCTGGCGCCTGAGGTCGTGCGCACGCATATCTCCGCGCTGCATCAATTGGTGCACTTGCCGCACGCGCTCACGCAGGAACGCGAATCCGTGGCGCAATCGCTCAAGCGCATGGTCGACAAAAAACTGCGCCAATCGCACGCAGCTTAAGTTTAAATTCCGCTTTTCAGCGCCGCGGCCGTTTCACGCGCGATGCGCCGCACTGCCGCTTCCGCCGCCGGCGAAGCGCTGGGCATCGCCACAAACCCATGCGGCAGAGCATCGAAACGCACGCACTCAACGCGCACGCCCTCTTCGCGCAGGCGCTCGGCATAAGCCTCGCCCTGATCCAGCAGCATGTCGAACCCGGCCAGATACACCAAAGCCGGCGCCAATCCGCGCAAATTCTGCGCCCGCCCCGGCGAAGCGCGCGGATCGCTGGGATCGGTTTGGCCGAGATAGTGCTGCGTAAAGAAATCGGCGACCTCCGCCGTCAGCGGAAACGCATCGGCGAAATCGTGCATGGACGGCGCATCGCTGACGAAATCGACCGCCGGATAGATCAGCACTTGCAGCACAGGCGCACGCGCGCCCTTGAATTCCTGCGCGACCGCGGCGGCGAAATTGGCGCCCATGGAATCGCCGCCCACAGCCGCCTTGCCGACCGGCGCGCCAAAGCGCGCGGCGTTATCAACCGCCCAAGCATAAGCGGCGATCGCGTCATCCAACCCGGCGGGAAACGGGTATTCCGGCGCCAGCCGGTATTCGACCGAAAGCACCGGCGTGCCGGCCTGGCGCGCGATCAAGCCGCACAAGCGATGGCAGCTCTCCAGCGATCCCGCGACCCCGCCGCCAGAATGATAATAGACCAGCAGCGGCGCGGAATTGTCGCGCACAGTCGGCAGGTAGAGCCGGCACGGCACCGAATGACTGCGCCCGGTGACGTATGCCCGCTCGACGCGCACGCCGCGCGCCTTGGCGCCGCCGAACAAATAACTCAGCGTATCCGCGTCTTCGCGCAGCTTGGTTACGCTCAGCCCCTCAGGCGCAGCACGCTTGCGTGCTTCCGCTTCAATATATTGAAAGCGTGGGTCGAGCGTCATGTTGCGCACGGTGCGCGGCGTCCCGCCCGCCGCCTTCACAAGAGCGGCATCCGAGCGTGACAATGCCAAGTGAACCAGCGCCTTGCGCAGCCAGGACAAAGAAATCCCCTTCTTTCCAAGGCGCACGCACAAATTAAGCGGCGACACGAACAGAAGCCGAAATAAGCGGAATCGCGCTCACGGCAAATGCGGCGCATCGCGTGAGCCTTAGCGCCCGCGGCGGCGCCATGCCTTGCCGGCATTATGGGCGGCCGCCGTAAATCGCAGACAGCATCTAGGCACTGATTTTACCGCACGCCTACCCCATCCCTTTCTGGTGAGGAGCGGCAAACCCATTGAGATCTATATCTATTATTTCCGCACCGGGACCCGCGCAGATGGTTGCGCAGCGTTTAGCGATCAGGGGCGGCGGACTTATCCCCAACATGAAACGCCCATCCATCACTTCGCGCGGCGGTCTTTTTCTGCTCAATGGGCCCGAAGCCAACTGAGGATAGAGGCGCCTGCCCACGTTACGTGGGCGGTGGGCATCCCTTAGACTGCACGAAGAGGACCCAGGCTGGATTTCATGGCAGACGACAGCGAGCGCCCCGGCATCAGCCCGCACGCGCGGATTTGCATCGACTTCGGCACCGCTTTGTCGAAGGCGTGCATTTGTCTCGACCCGACCATGCCGCTCGATGTGAGCGTGCGGCCGATTCCGCTTGGCTTGGTGTCCGAGTCCGATCACCCGCTGCTGACGCCGTCGGTTTTGTTCGTAGAGAACGGCCGGCTCTATTTCGGGCCTACCGCTTTTAGCTACGCCCATCGCGGCGTCGGCCTGAATCGTGACCCGCTGCTATCGTTCAAAAGCGTGCTTGCCGCCGCCGATACCAATACGGCGCTGGCCGCCAAACTACCGCCCTCGATCGACCCAACCGGCACCTTCCGCCAGCGCGACGCTCTGGTGCTTTATCTCGCCTATCTCGATCAGCTCATCATCGAAGCGCTGCGGCGCATGCCCAACATGTCGCCCGACGCCGTGCACGCGAAGCGGCGTTACACCAGCCCCGCCTGGAAGCGCGGCGGCGAGGTGGACATCATGTTCGCCGCCATCTTCAACGAAGGTGCGGCGGTGTCGCAAAAGCTTGGCCGCCTGCTGCTCTCGCCGGACGGCATCTCCATCGCGCAATGCCGCGACGCGCTTGAAAAAGCCGCAGCGGCCCCCGCCGATGGCAATCTCGATACCGGCGTGTTCGAACCGCACGCAGCCGCGGCAGCCGCGCTCGCCTACACCAATTCGCCAGCGCGCTTCGTCTTCGTGTTCGACATGGGTGCGGGCACAACCGACATCGCCGCGTTCGACTTCAACGAAGATGCGATGCCGCCCACTCTCAACGAGATCCAACCGGCGCGGCAATCGACGCCCTTCGCCGGCGACGAAATCGACCGGGCGCTGGTCGATCTGCTGATGCAAAAGCGCGGCTCGACCAATCGCGACGACGATGTGCGCATGAAGCGCATGCTTCGCCTGCACGCGCGCACGCTCAAGCGCGCGCTGTTCGCCGAGGGCAAATGCGTGGTCAAGGAGCCACGCAAGACCACCATGTTGCGCCTCAACGAACTCAGCGAAGACCCGCAATTCCGCGATCTCGTATTCAAGCTTGGCGAGAGCGTCGGCAAGAGCCTCGCCATCGTCGCCCAGCATGCACGCGCCGCCAATGCGCCGCTGATTGATGTCGTGCTGGCCGGCGGCGGCTCGCATCTTGGTTTTATTCCCGAGATGGTGCGCTCGGTCGGCGCACGCGCCGCGCCCGGCGTGGAGCTGCGCGTTGGGCCGCTCTCGCCGGCCAACGTGCTCTATTCGGGCGTGGACGAATATTTCGTCGCCGTGTTTCCGCAGATCGCGATGTCTGTGGGCGGAGCGCTGGTCGAGATGGTCGACGCGCCAGCTTAGAATGCGCCGTCATTCCGGCCAGCGCTTCGCGCGACCGGAAGACGAAATCTAGTTTGCCTGGACTAAGCGTTCTTGCGCCGCGCCAGCGCCGAATAATCGTGCAGCAATTGCTCAGTGATGTTGGCCGGCTTGAACGCCATGCCGGCGATCTCACGGATCGGCGTCACTTCCGCCGCCGTTCCGGTCAGGAACGCTTCGGAGAAGGTCGCCAATTCGTTGGGAAAGATCGCGCGTTCGATCACTTCGATGCCGCGTTTTTCCGCCAGCGCGATGACGCTGCGCCGTGTAATGCCGTCCAGGAAGCAATCCGGCTTCGGCGTATGCAGCGCCCCATCGCGCACGAAGAAGATGTTGGCGCCCGTCGCCTCGGCAATCTGGCCGCGCCAATCGAACATCAGCGCGTCATTGAAGCCGGCGTCCTCAGCCGCATGCTTGGAGAGCGTGCAGATCATGTACAGCCCCGCCGCCTTGGAATTGCACGGCGCCGTATCGGGCGCAGGCCGGCGCCACGGCGCCACCATCAGCCGGATGCCCTTCATCTTGTCGGCGAAATAATCGCCCCATTGCCACGTCGCGACCGCGCAATGCACCGTGTTGCTCTTGGCCGATACGCCAAGCTGCTCCGACCCTCGCCACGCCACAGCCCGCACATACGCATCCTCGAACCCCATCTTGCGGATCAGTTCGTGTTTGATGCCGTCCAGCTCTTCGGGGCCATACGGGATTTGAAAGCCAAGCACGCGCGCCGAATGATGCAGGCGCTCGCTATGCTCACGGCTTTTGTAGATCACGCCGCCATAGGCGCGCTCGCCCTCAAACACGCAGGAGGCATAATGCAGGGCATGAGTCAGCAGGTGCACCTTGGCGTCGCGCTGAGGCACAAATTCGCCATCCATCCAGACCCAGCCGTCGCGGTCGTGAAAAGGCTGGGTTGTCATACGTGTGCTCCTGCTATGATCGGCCCTTGCCGACCGGATGTTCCGGTGGGAATGAATTTGCAGTCTATTGCCTATCGCGCGCGATGCCAGTCAATCAACACCCTGACGCCGTGAACGAAGCTTTCACGGACAGCCGCTTGTCGGCACAGCCCGTCCCAGCCGTCAGGCGGGAGCTGCCGCGCCCATGACCATGCCCGCTTTCGACGCGCTCGACCGGCCGCCCCACCTGCTGCTGGTGGACGATGACGACCGCATCCGCGAGTTGCTGAAACGCTATCTGACCCAGGCTGGCGCCCGCGTATCCGCCGCCGGCGACGCCGCGGGCGCCCGCAGGCTGCTCACAGCCATGGATTTCGACCTGCTCATTCTCGACGTCATGATGCCGGTCGAGGACGGCTTCTCGCTAGCCGAAAGCGTTCGCAAGAGCTCGAAAGTGCCGATCATTCTGCTGACTGCCCGCGGCATGCCGGAAGACCGCATTCGCGGGCTGTCGATCGGCGCCGACGATTACGTCGCCAAACCGTTCGAACCCGCCGAGCTGACATTGCGCATCAACGCCATCCTCCGGCGTACCGTCACCTTGCACGGGGAGGCGCCCGAAAGCGTGGCCTTCGGCCCCTACACGCTCAATACGGTGCGCGGCGAACTTACGCGCGACGGCGCGCCTGTGCGCCTCACCGAGGCGGAAGCGGCGCTGCTGCGCGTGCTCGCGGCGCGCCCGGGCGAGGTCGTGAGCCGCGAAGACCTCGCGCAGCGCACCGGCGCGGGCCTCGACCGCTCCGTCGACGTTCAGGTCACGCGTCTGCGCCGTAAAATCGAAACCGACCCGCGCGCGCCGATCTATCTGCAGACCGTGCGCGGCGTTGGCTACAAACTGGCGGCGGATTAGCGATGAGATGGAGCTTCCGCCTGCGTAATTTTCTACCCAAGGGCCTTTATTGGCGCACGCTGCTGATCATCGTCGCGCCGCTTGCGCTGCTTCAGCTCGTCGTCACGCTGGTGTTTCTCGACGATCATTGGCAGGCCACCTCCAAACGCATGAGCCAGGGTGTGGCCGGCGACGTCGCGCTCATCACCACACTCTATGAGCGCGATCCAAGCCCAGACAATTTCGACGATTTGCGGCAATTGGCGCTCGCGCCATTGCGGCTCGAAATCTCGCTCATGGACGCCGCCGCACTCGACGCACCCTTGTGCCGCGGTTCGGGCTCTTCGCTTGATCGCTACTTCCTGCGTTCGCTCACGCTCGATATCGGCCGTGAGGTTTGGTACGACTCCACCTGCCCCGGCAATCAAGTGCTGATCCGCGTGCCGGTCGCCGGCGGTGAAGTGCTCCAGCTCAAAGCCTTCCGCGACCGCGTGCAGGCGCGCTCGGGCCCGCTCTTCGTCATCTGGATCATGGGTGCGACGCTGTTCTTCTCGGCCATTTCCGTGGTGTTCATCCGCAACCAGGTGCGCCCGATCGAACAATTGGCCGATGCGATGGAACGTTTCGGCCGCGGTGAGGACGATGGGGCGCGCGTGCGCGTGCGCGGCGCGCGCGAGGTACGCGGCGCAACCCACGCCTTCTCCGAAATGCGTCAACGCGTGCGCCGGCTGATCGATCAGCGCTCGCAATTGCTTGCCGGCGTCAGCCACGATTTGCGCACGCCTTTGACGCGCCTCAAATTACAGCTCGCCTTGATGCCGCCCTCGCCGGAGATCGAAGAAGCCAAGCGGGACCTTACCGACATGGAAGAGACGCTTGAGGAATATCTGGCCTTCGCCAAGGGGCTGAACGAAGAAGCGCCCGCATTGGTCGATCTCAGCGATCTCGCACGCGAAATCGCCGCCGGCACGGCGCGCGGTGGAGCCGAGGTTTCCGTGGAATCCGACGGCGCGGCGGCGACGCCGGGACGCGCCCGCGCGCTGAAACGCTGCCTCACCAATCTCATCGACAATGCCGCCGCGCATGGAGACAAAGTACGCGTCGCCGTCCAGGGCGAAATGAACGCCGTCACCGTTTCCGTCGAGGATGATGGCCCCGGCATTCCCGAAGAACTTTACGAAGAAGCCTTCCGCCCGTTCTCGCGCCTCGATGAAACACGCTCGCGCAATCAGAAGGGCGTTGGCCTTGGCCTTGCCATCGCCCGCGACGTGGCGCGCTCCCATGGCGGCGACATCGCGCTTTCGCCCAGCCCGCTCGGCGGCCTGCGCGCGACGCTGCGCCTGCCCCGCCCAGCCTGAGACTTATCCCGCCGCCTTGCGTAATTCGTCGAACGCCGCCGCACTCGGTTGGCGCGCGGGCATGCGATTGTGCGCGTCGAGCGCGGAGATTTTGTACGCCTCGGCCAACGTCGGATAATTAAATGTGTTCTCGACAAAATAATCGAGTCCGCCGCCAAGATTGAGCACCGCCTGGCCAATATGGATCAGCTCCGTCGCGCCTTCGCCGACGATGTGCACGCCGAGCAGGCGCCGCGTTTCCAGCGCGAAGATCATTTTCAGAAAACCGGAATTGAGCCCCATAATGTGGCCGCGCGAGGTTTCACGAAAGCGCGCAATCCCTGTCTCATACGGAATGCCCTTGGCGCGCACTTCTTCTTCCGTCATGCCGACGGTGGAAATTTCCGGCACAGAATAAATCCCGTACGGGAAAAATTGCGGCGGTGCATGCGCGGGCACATCAAAGGCGCTGCACGCGGCAATGCGGCCCTGCTCCATAGATGTCGAGGCAAGCGAAGGAAAGCCGATCACGTCGCCCACGGCGAAGATATGCGGCACGGCGCTGCGGAACGTCGCTTTGTCCACGGCGATGCGTCCGCGCGCGTCGGCGCTCAAGCCGGCGGCGGCAAGATTGAGCGTATCGGTCGCGCCCGCTCGCCCAGCCGCGAACAACACCATCTCGGCGCCGATCTGGCGTTGATCCTCCAGGCGCACCACACATCCATCGCCAGCGCGCGCCACGCTGGCGACCTTACTGTTGAAGCGCAGGCTGACGCCGCGGTCGCGCAGATCGTGGATGAATTCATCGACCAGTTCACGGTCCACGAATTGCAGCAAACCTTCGCCCGGCTCGATCACCGTCACCTTCACATCGAGCGCTGAAAAGATGGTGGCGTATTCGATGCCGATCACGCTGGCGCCAATCACAACAAGCGAGCGCGGCAGCCGTTTGAGTTCCAGGATTTCATCGGCGTCAACAATCGCTTCGCCGTCGAACGGAATATGCCCTGGCCGGTATGGATGCGTACCCACCGCGAGGATGATGCTGTCGCCGTGAAAGTGCCGCACGATGCCGCCATCGCCGGTCACTTCGATCACATGCGCGCCGAGAAACCGCGCCGCGCCGGCGACACACGACACCTTGTTGCGCGCGAATTGATGCTCCAGCACCTCAACCTCATGGTCGAGCGTGATGCTCAGGCGGCGGCGTAAATCCTCCGCCGTGATCTCCTGCTTGTTACGATGGGCGCGACCATAAAAGCCCCGCTCGCGCCAGCCGGTGAGGTTCAGCACCGTTTCGCGCAGCGTCTTGGACGGGATTGTTCCGGTGTGCACACAAACGCCGCCCACGCGGCGTCCGCGTTCAACCATCAGCACAGACTTGTTCAATTTGGCCGCCTGCACCGCCGCCCGGCGTCCAGCCGGGCCCGAGCCGACAACAATAAGATCATAGTGCTGCGCCATGGCCCGCACCGTGCGGTGCGCCGCTCGCCAAACTCTTAACGCCTCTTACGTCACCACAACCCGCACGCGGCCGAGATTCATGACCCGCGCATAGGGCGAGTCCGCCCGTCCCTCGCGCTGTGAGCTCACCCGTAGCGCCGGAAAATACGTGCCCGGCCGCACGAACGTGTGCCGGCGTGTAAGCGTGACGCGCTGCGCGGGCGCGAAGTCTTCAGCAATGGGATAGCGGCCTTCATCGCCGGCCACGACCGCCGCCGTCGCGTCGAAATCCCATTCGGCGGACACCACGGGCCCGACATTGGGCGGCATCTCGATCACAGCCGTAAATTCGACAGCCTCGCCAGCGCGCACCTGCGCCCGCTCGGCGCCATTGGCCTTAACATCGACCAGCGCCTGGATGCCTTTGCGCTCCGCCGCCGCCGCCAGCTGCACCTGCGCATCCTCTACGCGATAACGCGTCTCATCGGGCGGGCTCACGCCGCGCTCGACCCACGCCACAACATCGCGCAACGCCTGTTGCAAGGCGCCCGTATACGGCACCGTGCGTGTCGGATCTGGCGCCTGTCCGTGCGTGCAATGATCGACGTAATAGAGGCGATATCTGCCGCCCATGCGTTCGCCTTGCGCATCACGTACAAGATTGCGGTACCAATCGGCGAACCAGGGATGCCCGTCCCAATCGAGCATATATTGCAACACGATCATCTTTCCGTGAAAATTTCCATCGAGCATGCTGCCGACGGCGTTCATCAGAAAGCTGTAATTCATCAGCTGCGGCCGCTGCGGATACATCGGCGTACCGTCCGCGCCCCGGAATTGATTGCAGACATAATTGTCTGGCCCCAGCAAAGCGTGGCGATAATAGGTTTCGATCGCCAGGAAGTTCGAATTGTCGATCTCCACTTCATGGCCTGCGCGCAGCGCATCGGTAATGTCGCGCAAAGACCCGCTCGCGGGTCCGAACTGAAACAGCGCTAAATTTCCGGACATGCCGCCAAGCACAATTTTTTTGCCAGCGCTCGGGCCCGATAGAATGCTGATGCTGGCGCCGGCTAAATTCTTTCCCGGCGGCGGCGGCGCTTCTAATTCCAGCGCAACGGGCAGCGGCTCGCCGCCATAATCGTTCTGCAGATTTTGCCACGCTACATCCGCATCGGCGGACTGGCCGCGCTGAATACGCCCCGGCGCCGGCGCATTCGCCGCAGCCGCATCGTTCGACATGATGACGCGCCGCACCCGTGTCCGGTGCTGGATGCGCGCTTCCGCAAAACGCTGCGGATCGTCCGCGCCGAGATGGCCCGGCACGGTCCAAAATTCTTCGAAATAGGCTGGGTCTTGCGCTTGGATGGTCTGATTGAGGATCGCCAGCGCGCCGATGCCCATGGTTTCATGAAACACCCAGGTGCGCAGAGGAAAGCCGTGGCGCGTCGCCTCGGTCAGCACTTCATGCTCTTCCGCATTCAGCCCCGCAAAGGGATCGCCGCCGCCCGGCTCGAGCGCATCCGCAATCTGCGGCAGCTTGTCCTGAAGCACGCGTTGGCCGCGAATACGCACCGCAAAGCCGTTCGGGATCGCGGCAGGCGCGGGATGCATGAACGGCACGACGCCGTCGAACGCGTCGGAATTGGTTGCGATGCCAAGCGTTCTATAGCCGCCGCCGCTGCCGCCGAATGCATAGCCATAGGTGCGATGACGCCCGTACATCTCATTGGCAAGCACACGCACATAGCGCGCGGTCGCGGCGCTGACGCGATAGGTGGAGATCGTCGGATCGGCGGCCCCGCCCGGAGAGGCCGTCGCGCCAAGCCCGCCCATATTCGACGCAACCGCGGCCGCCCCGCTATCAAAGCAAAAGCCGATGAATGTCTCACTGCCGCCAAAGACATTCGCCGCCTGATCCTCAGGCAGCGGCACCGCCGTTATCGCTTGGAAGAAGCGGCCTTCATATTGCGCTTCTGGCGGAAAGAAGATCACAAATCGCGCATCCGTGCCGGTAAAGCCGCCATGCACGTAGCGGTGCCGCACCGGCGTATCGCGCCACTCGTCCACATCGACGAACGGATCGTTGAACAGCGGATCGTCGAAGGCTTGCGCCCCGCCCTCTGTCGCGCATCCGCTCAGCGCGGCAGCGCCGCCGATTGCGGTCGTGCTCAAAAACGTTCGACGATCCAGCCGCATGCAGCGCCCTCCACTATCTCTGAAGAGATCAGCTATCGCCGCCGCCGCAGGCGGCGCAAACCGCAAAAGCCCCGGAGACGGCTCATGGCGCCATTTTATGGCTCATCCTATGGTTCCGCCGCGGCGTCTTCCGGCGGCGCGGCCTCTTCCTCCGGCCCGCCTTCACCATCTTGCTCGGCACTAGGCGCAGGCGTGGGCGCCGGCGTGGGCGCCGGCGGCGCCAGGCGGCGCGCGAATGCCGACAACCCTGGAATGGAATCTGCGCCTGCATAGGCGTGCAGCGAAACACCCTCGAATGCGGCGCCGACAGGCTCGATACGCCCATCCAGGCATTGCCCAAGGAAATTTTCCAGCACCGCGTAATACGCAAGCCGGTTCGGCGCCGTTAGCTGCGCGCCGTCCTCGGGATAAACGATGTAAGAAACATCTTGTCCCCCCGCACGCGCGGACAACGCGATCTGATCGAACTCCGAACGCGAAGCCCGCAGGTCGCGGGCGCCGAGCGCCAAGAACACGGGACGCTCAATTTGCGCCGCCTGATTTAAGGGCGAGCGATCGCGCAGCAATTGCCGCCCTTCCGCCGTACGCGGATCGCCCACGCGCAAATAGAGCCCCTCACGTTGAGCGCGCTCAAAGCTCGGCATCGTCTCCAGCATGGAGGCAAGTTGCATCGGCCCGCCGAAGATTGCAGCGCAGCGGAATTGTTCGGATGTGAAGGTTAGTCCGGACATAGCCGCATAGCCGCCATAGCCCGAACCGAGGATCGCCACCTGATCCGGCTGCGCGATGCCGTTGGCCACCGCCCATTGCACGGCGTCGAGCAGATCTTCCTGCATGCGCCCGCCCCATTCGCGATTGCCCGCATTGAGAAACGCTTTGCCGAACCCGCTCGAACCGCGGAAGTTCACGCTCATCACCGCATAGCCGCGATTGGCGAGCCATTGATGCAGCGCATTGAAGCCATAGGAATCGCGCGCCCACGGCCCGTCATGCGGCGCAAGCACCAGCGGCGCGGGCTGTTCGGGACGCCCGTCGCCGTTCGCATCCGAGCCAATCGGCAAAGTGAGATAGGAAACCAGAGTCAGCCCGTCGCGCGCTTCGATCTCCACCGGCGCCATCGGCTGTAGCGGCGCGCCTTCCAGATTGGGCCGATGCCGGAACAGCAAAGACAGCCGGCGATTGGCGCGGTCGCCGCGCTCATACAGATAAGACCGCGCCGGCGTCGCCGGCCCTTCCTCCACGACGATCCAACGCGCATCGTCGCGCGAACGCGAAGTGACGCGAAATTCCGCACTCAGCTGACTTGAGAGAAAATCGAGATCGGCCTGTGCGTCCGCATCGAGCGCGCGCCATTCGCGTCGCAAATATTCGGCTGCGAACGCTTCGGGCGCATTGGTGGCCGGATCAAGCCACGCATCCACAACATCCGCGCGCGCGCTTTCGCCGAGCACGGTTTTCGCCCCGCTGACCATATCGACGCGCACCAATCCGGCGCGGTCGCGCCCGATTGAATCCAGCATCAGGAACGAATTGCCGCCCGCCTCCACGGCCAGCACCCGCGAGGACATCGCATCCTCGAACGGCACGACGAACAAGCTCGTCCACTCACCCTCAAGAGAACGCGTCAGCACCTCGGCGCCGCCATCGGCCAGCGCCTTCACGCCAATGCGCAAACGGTTTTGGTCGTCGAGCACGAAGCGCGAGAACCCGCGCACCGCCGCTGAATGGGCGTTGCGCTGCACCAGCGTGCGCGCGCCGCTTTCAAGATTGATGCTGAAGAGATCGGGATAGGCCGGGTCGCGCTGATTGAGCGTCACCATCACTTCGCCCGGCGTAGCGGGACTTATCCCGACAATCTCCGCCCGCGCGCCCGCGGGCGTCAGCGCACGCGGCTCGCCGTCATCGGCGCCGATCGCATAGAGCCGCAAATTCTCGTCGCCGCGCTCGTCCAAAAGATAAAGCAGCGTCGCGCTGTCATAAGCCCAGGCGAATTGCTGCACGCCACGCGTGCGGTCGTCTGTGATGGGCCGCGCCTCATCCATCGCGTCGACTGAAAGCACCCAGAGATTGCTCACCCCATCGCGCGGGGCGAGGAAAGCCACCCGGTCACCACGCGGCGAGAGCTGCCCGCTCTGGCGTACCGGATCGGCGAAAAAGTCGGCGCGTGAGATGAGTTGCGGTGGCGCAGGCGCGGGCGCCGGCGGCTCCTGGCGGCCGCACGCGACGATAGCCGTCGCGAGCCACAGGGCGAGAAGCGCCCGGGCCCAGGTTCTGATCGCTCCAGTCCCCACCACCAAACCTTACAAGACTGTCATGCCCCGGCAAATGCTCACGGCTAACATCCAGTTCACCTTTAAGGCATGGATGGGGCGGCGGGTGGTGTTCCCCCCAGACGGCTTGCCCCAGGGCCTCCTCAGCGCTTTCCAAAGCGCTTGCTTTGACACCGCCCCCGACGCCCCCTATCTGAGCGTCGTTTTGCCTACCTCGACTCCTTCCTCCGCCCCCACTGGCGCGCTCGTTCTCGCCGATGGCGCTGTTTTCCTTGGCGAAGGTCTGGGGGCCACCGGCGCCGCCGAGGCCGAGGTGTGCTTCAATACCGCCATGACGGGCTATCAGGAGGTGCTCACCGACCCCTCCTACGCCGCGCAAATCGTCGCTTTCACGTTTCCGCACATCGGCAATGTCGGCGCCAATGCCGAAGACATCGAAAGCTCTTCGCCGGCTGCCGCGGCAGCCGCGCGCGGCGCTCTGTTCCGCGCCCGCCCGACGCCGCCGTCGAACTGGCGCGCAGCCGATCCGCTCGATGCCTGGCTGAAGAGCCGCAACGTCATCGCCCTCGCTGGGCTCGACACGCGCGCGCTCACCAAACGCATCCGCGAATTGGGCATGCCCAACGCTGTCATCGCGCACGCGCCGGACGGCCAATTCGATCTCGACGCACTGCACGCGCGCGCAAAAGCTTGGCCAGGGCTTGAGGGCCAGGATCTGGCGAAAGACGTGACATGCGCGCAGAGCTATACGGTGAATGAACAGCGCTGGCGCTGGCCGGACGGCGTCGCGCCGGTAAACGATCCGCGCTTCACTGTCGTCGTCATGGATTACGGCGTGAAGCGCAACATCCTCCGCTCGCTTGGCGACATTGGCGCGCGCTGCATCGTGCTGCCGGCCAGCGCGACGGCTGAAGAAGCGCTGGCGCACAAGCCGGACGGCATCATGCTATCCAACGGCCCCGGCGATCCGGCGGCGACGGGAGTCTATGCCGCACCGCAGATCAAGAAGATGGTCGAAAGCGGCACGCCGATGATGGGCGTGTGCCTAGGGCACCAGATGCTCGGCCTCGCGCTTGGCGCGCGCACGGAAAAGATGCCGCAAGGCCATCACGGCTCGAACCATCCGGTACAGGATAAATCCACCGGCAAGGTTGAGATCGTGTCGATGAATCACGGCTTCGCCATCGATCCGAAAACCCTGCCCAAGGGCGTGAAGGAAACCCACGTTTCGCTGTTCGACGGCTCCAATTGCGGCATCGAGCTGGAAGGCAAGCCGGTGTTTTCGGTGCAATATCACCCCGAAGCATCGCCAGGCCCGCAGGACAGCCATTACCTGTTCGAGCGCTTCGCCGAAGCGATGACCAAGTCGAAGAAGAACTAACTCTTCTTCAGCGCCGCGGCGACGTCTGCTTCCTCGTACGGCTTGCTGACAACTTTCACATCCGCGAATTCCTTCGGCATGGTGAGATCGTCGCCATAGCCGGTGGCGAACACGAAATGCACGCCCGCTTCGAGCAATTTTTCCGCGATCGGAAAACTCGTCTCGTTCGCCAGGTTGACATCCAGCATGGCGAAGGCCGGCATCTGACGCTCGATGATCGCCATCGCATCGCCGACTGAAGCCGCGACATCCACCCCCTCGGCGCCCATGCGCGTCAGCATGTCTTCAGCGTCGAGCGCGATGATGAGATTGTCCTCCACCAATAGCGCGCGCCCGCTCAGTGCGGGCTCCTTGCGCGGCGGCGCGCGATGGATGGGTTTGCCCTCGTGCGCCCCGGCAAGCCGCACCGAGGACTCTTCAGAGAATTGCGCGAGCGCGGCGGGAATGACGAACCGCGCTTCAACGCCCGCCACCGCGTAATGAATTTCAGCCTCGCCCTGCAAATCGTACGGGATCGAGCGTTCGATCACGGTTGAACCAAAACCGCGCCGCTTGGGCGCCTGCACGGGCGGGCCGCCGCGTTCGGTCCACAAGATCACGAGACGGCCGACATCGTCCCGCTCCCAGCGCAGCGTCACCTTGCCGTGCGTATCTTTCAGCGCTCCGTATTTCGCCGAGTTCGTCACCAATTCGTGCGCGACAAGCGCCAGCGTCGCAAACGCATTGGGCGCGACCAACACATTCGGCCCCTGCATGTCGAAACGATCGCTTTTAGCCCCGAGATAGGCCGCAATCTCCGTCTCAAACAATTCCTTCAGCGGCGCTGAGCCCCAATTGCCGCGCGTGATCTGATCGTGCGCCCGAGAAAGCGCATGAATGCGATCATTCAGGACACGCGAAAATTCCTCGACGGAGGCCGCGCCGGATTTGGAATGTCCCACCAACCCGCGGATCAAGGTCAGAATGTTGCGAACCCGGTGATTGAGTTCGGCGATGAGCAGCTCTTGGCGATCCTGCGCCGCTTTGCGTTCTTTCTCCGCCGCATCGGTAAGGCGCAAGATCACTTCCAACATGGTCACACGCAGGCTTTCGGCGATGCGCTGATCGAGATCGGTCCAGCGCACCGATTGGCCGCGCACCGTTTCGCGCCACAATTCGAAGCTCTTGCGCGGCGTCAGCCGGTCGCCCAGCGGGCCCGCACTCATCGGCTTACTGGGATCGCCCGCCCAATTCACCGTGCGCGCCGCCTCCTTGCGAAAGAACACGAGATAGTCGCGCGGCGAACGCGAAATAGGCACCGCCAGCACGCCCGCGGCCTGATCCGCATAGGCAGCGGCCGGCTCAAATCGCTTCTGTAATTCGTGCGTGCCATAAATCTGGCTGGGCGAAGCCTGGTTCAAAAAGCGGATCAACGCAGTGAATTGCGCCTCATCCGGCGCAGAGCCGCGCAGCGCATATTTGCCATTCACCGCGACGCCGACGCCGTCGCATGAAATCACTTCGCAAAAATCATCGAGAAACGACACAAGAACGTCGAACGGCGGTGAATCCGATACGATCGCCCCCATCAGCCGGTCATGCAGCTCACGCGCGTTCAGCTCAAAATGCGCCGCCGTCTCACGTTCCTGACTTTCCAGCAGAAGCGAAAACATCTGCCCGTAAAGTTCGGCCGCGGTGCGCCGCGTATATGAGATGCGGCGCGGCGAATAATGATGGCACGCAAACAATCCCCAAAGCTTGCCGCGCACGAGAATCGACACCGACATCGACGCACCGACGCCCATATTCTGCAAATATTCGATATGGATCGGTGAGACCGCGCGCAGCATGCCATGCGAGAGGTCGAGAGGATCGCCATTGGCGTCCGTGTATGGTTTCACCGGCACGGGCGCGGCGCCGATATCGGGAATGATACGGAGCCAATTGCGAATGTAGAGCCGGCGCGCCTGCTGCGGAATGTCCGAGGCCGGATAGTGCAGACCCAGAAAGCGCTCCAAATCCCCGCGCGCCGCTTCGGCGATCACTTCGCCGGCGCCGTCCTCGTCGAACCTGTACACCATCACCCGGTCGAAGCCGGTCAGCGCGCGCACTTGGCGCGCCGCCTCCGCGCTCATGGCGACAATGTCGCGATGATTTTGCAAACGCCCGATCGTGACGCGGACAATGCTGGCGGCGTCGAACTCATCTTCGACGATGGTCGGTTCGCCCTCGATGATCAGCGCGCCGCCGGAGCGGTGCACGGCCAAATCCATCAGCGCTTGCTTAGCGCCGACTTTCACGGCGAAGAGCCGCTCCACAGCATCGGCATCGCGCAGCCGCTGAATGTGACGGCGCACCGCGGCAGCCGCGGCCTCCCCCAAAAGAGGAACGGCGCTATCGCCGAGTTCGACAGGCGCGCCAAGCACCTCGCTTGCATTCGCCGAGGCATGACGGACGAACCAATCCGGAGAAACCGCCAGCAGAAAGCCGAAAGGCTGTATCGCGCCGGGAATGTGGATTGGCTCCCGGTCGCAATTGGTGAGATCGACTTGGTTCATGCCAGCGCCGCCTCGAACGCTGCAAACGCCGCCAACGCCCCCGCTTTGGCCCGCTCCGGCTTAAGCCGGACAGCCTCGGACGCCTCCAATCGGCTCAGAAAACTGCGCCAATGCCCTGCATTTTCCGCATGGCGAAAATAACGCGTCGCACCGCGCACTGCCGGATCGGCGCTTTCCGCCGCGCGCCGTGCGAGCACCCGTCCGCCAAGGCGAGAACCTTCCAGCACGTACATAATCCCAAGCGCCTCAGCCTCATCTTCGATCGGCGCACCCTGACGCCGGTCGAAGCGCCCATTCAGATCGTGCAGGTCAGCCAAGAGCGGTCGCGCCCGCCAGCGCTCGGAGAGATCGTCAAACAGGCGCGCCGCCGCGCCCGCCTCAAGCGCACTTTCAAACGCCGTCAACGGCGCGGAAAAGCGCGAGAGCATCGCGGCATACGCATCTCGATCGTCAAAATCGATTCCAGTCAGACGAGAGTCGAGCCGGTGATGCACCGCCTCGCATTCTGATCGCAAAAAGTCACGCGCCCCCGCAGGCGCAGCAAGCGCGGTATCCATGTCAGTCGAACGTGAGTGCAAGAGAGCAAGTTCCTAATGCCAGCGCGCGATGCGCCCTCCAAGGAACCAGCATATGCGCGCAATTGTTGATCGCACAAAAGGCCGGGGATGTCAGAGGAGAGAGACACATGGCTGAACGTGAAGGTAGCTCTAACGCCCCTTGGATCGCTTTTCTAGCCGGAGTCGTGCTCGTTGCGCTCGTCGCCTTCGGGTATTTCGCAACAACCAATCAGGCGCCGCGCGAAGAAGCGAGCCTGGAAATCAATATGCCGGACACCCCGACGCCTGAGATCGATTTGCCGGCGCCGCCGCCTGTGCCGGCGCTGCCGCCCACAGCGGATGAAGCGCCCGTACAACCGGCGAATTAATCCGTTCTGATACACAAAGGGCGGCGGGTCGCTCCGCCGCCCTTCGCATGTACGCTAGCGCAGTTCGAACGTGACGCTCAAATTCACCCGCGTCTCCACCTGCCCCGGCGAAATCGGCGTTGACGCATCCATCGCTTCGGCCCGCGCCATCACCGGCATCGGCACGGGCGGCGAATAGGCGCCGCCCTCATTGACGGCGACGATGCGCTCGACGCGCATACCCAAAGCTTGCGCATACAAATCGGCCCGGCGGCGCGCTTCGGCAATGGCGTCGCGGCGCGCGGCGTCCATTTGCGCGTCTGGGTTTTGATGCGAGAAATTGACGCCGTGCACCGTGTTGCCGCCCGCATTAACAGCCGCATCGATTACGCGCCCCAGATTGTCGACATTGCGCACTTGGGCCGTCACCGTGTTGTTGGCCTGATAGCCGGTGATCAGCGGCGGCTGATTTTCGCGATATTGCTGCTGGGGATGCACCGAAACATTCGACGTCTGAATGTCTCGTTCGGCCACGCCCGCGCGGCGCAAGGCTTGCGTCAGCGCATTCATACGCCGTGCGTTCTCCGACAGCGCCGCTTGCGCCGTCTGTCCTTCGGTGGTGACGCCGAGGCTGATCGTCGCCATATCCGGGCGCGCTTCGGAAGAACCTTCCGCATTAATGCTCAGCATCGTGCCTTGCATCATCGGGGCGTGCATTTGCGGCGCCTGCTGCGCGGCCGCGATGCTGGGAACGGCGACAGCGGCAAGAATTGCCAACGCCGCGGCGGCTTTGATCGATCGCATGTGAACTCCATCTCCCTCTGGCCTGTTCAGGCGCACGAGCGAGGCGCCAGAATTACGGCAAAGTCAGGGTTTGCCCCCGTCCTCCCCGAAATGTGAGGAGGCGAACTTTGTTCCGCCTCGTGCGTTCTATGGGGGAGAGACAACGGAGGACCGACTATGATCGTGCGTGCGCTAGGAATGATTGGCCTGTTCGGCGCGGGTATGGCGCTGGGGCGCGTGCTCGCGCAAAACCAGCCTGCGACGGGCGAGGAACACCCCTTCCCGGAAGTCCGGAATGCTGGTCCTGGCGCCATGGACGCGCCGCCTGAACGTTGGGACAGCGTGGACGAAGAATCCGATGAGAGCTTCCCCGCCAGCGATCCGCCGGCGAACTACTAGCGCGCCGCTTGCATGACGGGCGAAAACCCGACATCGAAGCGGCATGTCTGAGCCCGCGCTTGAAATCCGCATCGTCCCCGTCACGCCGCTGCAGCAAAATTGTTCGCTGGTCTGGGATCCGGCGACGAAGCACGCGCTGCTCGTCGATCCCGGCGGCGACGCGGACACGCTCATCGGCGCGCTCGACCATTTCGGCCTGAAGCTTACGCGCATTTGGCTGACGCACGGACATTTCGATCACGCCGGCGCCGCCTCTGAATTGCGCGAGCGCACCGGCGTTGCTGTCGAAGGTCCGCACCGCGATGATCAATTCTGGCTCGACCAGATCGAGAGCAGCTCAAGCCGCTACGGCCTGGACGGCTTTCGCAATGTCACGCCCGACCGCTATTTCGAGGACGGCGAGACGCTCGACTTCGAAGGCGTGCGTTTCGACGTTGCGCACACGCCCGGCCATACGCCGGGCCATGTCGTCATTCACAATCAGACGCTCAAGATCGCCTTCGTCGGCGATGTGTTGTTCGCCGGCTCGATCGGCCGCACCGATTTTCCGCGCGGCGATCACGCCCAACTCATCCGCTCCATCACCGATAAACTTTGGCCGCTCGGCGAAGAGATGAGCTTCGTGCCCGGACACGGGCCGACCTCCACCTTCGGCCAGGAGCGGCGCAATAATCCATTCGTCGCCGACCGCATCACGGGCTATGCCGGCGCGGCGCAACAGGCGCCCGACATCGCCGAGCAGCGCACCTCCAAGCGCTACACCTGAGCCGCGCACATGCAGCCGCGCGAATTGATCGGCATCGCGAAAGTCCCCGGCGGCGATGAGCTTCGTCTCTTTCGGCGCCAGGACGATTTCATGATCGTGCTCGGCGGCAATGAGCTGATGAGCAGCCGCGTGCGCGGGTCGGAGGAAGCGCTCGCGCTGATGACCTGCGAGCGCTTGCAAGATCGCAAAGCCCCCCACTTTCTCATCGGCGGCTACGGCATGGGTTTTACGCTGCGCGCAGCGCTCGCCGATCTCGGGCCCAGTGCGCGCGTAACAGTCGCGGAGCTTGTACCGGAAATCATCGACTGGGCGCGCGGACCGATGGCGGCGTTGACCGCCGGTTGCCTTGACGATCCCCGCGTCCAACTCGTCAGCGGCGATGTCGCCGCAGCAATCGGCGCGGCGCGCAACGGCTGTGACGCCATTCTGCTCGATGTCGATAACGGCCCCGACGGACTCACGCGCGCCGCGAACGATCAAATCTATGCATCAAGAGGTCTCGCCGCAGCGAAAGCCGCGCTGAAACCGAACGGAATCCTCGCGATTTGGTCCGCCGCGCCAGACACGGCATTTTCGCGCCGCTTGAAACAAGCCGGCTTTGCGGTCGAGGAAGCATCCGTGCGCGCACGCAGCAACGGCAAAGGCGCGCGGCACGTGATCTGGTTCGCCCGCAATAGCCGCTAAAGCCGCGCGATCTCCAGCAGCATATCGGCGACCTTGCGCGGCTCCGTGATCATCAGATCGTGGCCGGTGTCGATCTCGAAATTCTTCACCCCATCGACCATGCGCGCGCGCGTCTCGCCCGTCGTCGTGCGCAACGGGTCGCTGCAATTGATGTTGAAGCGCGGAATGGCCCACACCGCCGCCTCGTCCTGCATGTTGAGCTTTTGCGAAAACGTCTTCCACGGATGCGGCGTCAGCCGCGCCATCATCCATTCGCGTTCGGCCGGATCATTGACGCCGAAATAGCCGACCATGGCGATCTGCTCGGGCCACAACACCAGCTCAACGCCATCGACCGTCTGCGCCCCGGCATACGCCATGTCCATCATCGGCTTGGCGTGATCGTGCAGCGATTGGCCGTTCTTCGGATGCGCCGCATCGAGATACACCAGCTTGCCGATGCGCCCTTTGGCTTTATCCGCCGCGCCGGTGATCACCATGCCGCCATAGGAATGGCCGACCAGGATCACATCGCTCAGATTTTCATACTCAAGCAAATGGGCAACATCATCGAGATGCGTTTCCAGATCGGTGTCCGGACGCAGCACATGCTTACGGTCGCCACAGCCGGTGAGGCTCGGCGCATACACCACATGTCCTTCCGCGCGCAGCAGCGGCGAAAGCTTGTTGTAGCACCAGCCGCCATGGCCGCCGCCATGAATGAGCACGAATGTCGCCAACGCCGCCTCCCTATGCGCCCATGCGCATCGCTGGCTAAACGTCCGCGAAGGCCCGCGCCGCCGCAAGTCTGGCGCGGGCCACTTTCAACCCAATCAAGCCGCTTGGGCTAAGCGCCGCGCCGCGCCGCGTCGATCTTGGCGACGTCGATCTTCTTCATCGTCATCATCGCTTCGAACGCGCGCTTGCCCTCGGCGCCGCCAATCGCCAGCGCTTCGGTCATCGTGCGCGGCGTGATCTGCCAGGAGATGCCCCACTTGTCCTTGCACCAGCCGCACTGGCTTTCCTGACCGCCATTGGAAACGATCGCATTCCAATAGCGATCGGTCTCGTCCTGATCCTCGGTGGCGATCTGAAATGAAAACGCCTCGCTGTGCTTGTAATGCGAGCCGCCATTCAAACCGATGCAGGGAATGCCGCAGACGGTGAAATCCACCACCAGCGCATCGCCTTGCTTGCCGTCCGGATAATCGCCCGGCGCGCGATGCACGGCGCCGACGCTGCTATTGGGAAACGTCTCCGCGTAGAAGCGCGCCGCCTCTTCGGCGTCGTTCTCATACCAAAGGCAGATCGTGTTCTTGTGCATGGCTGAATCCTCTCAAGGCAGCGAATGCCCCAAGGACGGATAAGCCAGCCGCCGCCCGACACGCGAAAGCGATTTCAACAGCATCGCTGCGCAACACAAGCAATCACAAGCAAATACCGGCACCACTACACGACCAATACAAACGACGACTGTATAATCAAATAAAACACGCCAAATTTGACTAATCCACAAAAACGCGGTATTATAATCTCACACTAAAAACACGGACGATCTCGTGACCGCGTAGTGCGGCGCGCGAGCTGTCGTCCGCCTAAACTTGACGCCTCAACTCATTACTGGGGCGCAACTTGGAGCCAAGCATGTCCGACGCCGCGCAAACTCTGAACGAACTCGACGCCCCCACCGTCGAACAAAAATTCCGCCCTTCGGCCTTGGCTCAATCGCTCCGCATCGGCCCAACCAAACGCACCAAAGACGACATCGCCCGCACCGCCAAACGCGCCGGCGTCGTTCTGAGACGCGGCATGCGCGAGGACGAATATCGCCGCGTGGAAATGCGCCTGAACGAAAACGATCTCACCACCATGCCGATCATTATCGGCCAGGGCTCGAAGGGCCCCGCCGTTCCTGATGCGCCGTTGTGCGGCTTGATCGTCACCGGCAGCGAAGCAGTCGTGCATCCCGAGGCGCGTGAAAGCTTGTCGAGCATTGTGCGCGACGCCGCCGAGCGCAAAGTGCCGATCCTGGCGATGTCCGACGCAGTGCCATTGGTGCTCGAAGCGATCGGGCGCGAAGCGCCGCGCGGCCGCTGCGCCGCGATCCTGGTGGGAAAGACGACCGTGACGGGGCTGATTACGCGCCGCGACATCGACACCGCCATCGACGACATGGCGGCATCACGGCCGCGCTAGCACAGACAATTGAACATGAGCGTCATCCCCGAGCGGCGAAGCCGCATCCGGGACCCAGCGGCTAATGCACAGCGCTTCTCGCTTCCTCTGGACGCTAGAGTCTGAAATTCGCCGTTAGCTGCCGTTGGCCTCCCAAGGAGCGCGCCCGGTCCAGCACAACAAGATGAAGCAGGCCTACGCGCTAGGCCAAAGATCAATCTGCTTCGGCAGCAACTGCTTTGGCAACCTTCAACAATGTTCAGAATACCAATACGCCGAAGCCGATCGATCCACCTGCCAGTCGCCCATCTACAAACGCCAAGCAAGCAGACCCACTACGCCAAGTATCGTCAAAATAGAATCCTAAATTACCATCCTCAGCGGCGACGCCCTCGCACTCGTCTGTCGGAGCGACGCGCAGATCGAACCTTGCGAACCCCGCGTCATCGAGCAACTCTTCAACTTCCAATACTGTCATGCCACGCCTAATTCCAAAAGGACCGGAGTGGTCCTCAATCGTGGGCGGCCCTAGAAGTAGGTAGCGATTTGCCGGATTCGCGAAGACCATGACGATACCAACAGACATACTCGTCAAGAGCAGCGCGCCGACCAGTTGCAGCAGTCTCTTTCTCATGAAAACTCAAGTCTGATCGTGAGCTATAGTCGGAATTTCAAAAGCCGAACGGCAGGTAAGTGCCAATAACGGACTCCTCGCCTCTCAACAGCTTGGCTCAACCTCGACCCGCCGGTTGGAGGCCTTGCCGGCTGACGTCTCATTATCGGCGATAGGCTCGCCCTCGCCTCTGCCTGAAGCGGTCAGATTGCCGGCGCTCGCGCCATGCTCGACCAGCCAGGCCACCACCGCCTGCGCGCGCCGCCCGGACAAATCGATGTTGTACTCATCCGAACCATCGGAATCGGTGTGCCCCTCGATCACGGCGGCCATGTTCGGACGCTCCGAAAGCGCGCTCAGAATCTGAGTCAAAGCCGGTTCGGCGTCCGGCCGGATCGCATCGGAATCGACATCGAAATTGACGCCATAGACGATGGCGGCGCGGCATTCGTCGAGCGCGGTCGCTACCGGATTCGGAGGCGGCGCCTCGCCCGGCGTACAACTTGTCGGCGCGCCGCCCGGTTCGCCGATCACACGCCCGAATGAGCGCCCGATCATCGCGCCGGACAATTGGTTCTCGGAATTGATCACCGCAACAATCGGCACGGTATCGCTGCCCACCACATATCTCAGCAGGCCATTCTCAACGCCGCCCGAGACCGTATACGCGCTGCCGCCGCTGGTCCCGCACCCCGTAACGAGCGCGCCGTCCTGGATCAACTCGATGCGGTTGCCGTTTTGGCCGCCGCCACCGCCGCCGGTCAGCCAGCGGCCCGTGAAGCGATCCTCACTAATTTGGATCGGCGCCTGCGCGCCATAACCGAACAGCTCGGTGAAAGCCGTGCCGCGATAATCGTCCGGGTCGGGCACTTGGCGCCCCGCCAGCGTGACGCGCACCCAACGCACCGCCGACTGTCTCTCCGCCGGAAACAGCTGCTTCTCGTCATAGGTCTCTGGATCGACCTGGAAACTGGCGAGCTGGACATAGCCGTCATCGGGCGAACTGGCCGATCCCTCGACAGTCACCGTGCCGATATGCGCGCCCGAGCAACAGCCGAAGCTGGATTGCGGCGGGATGCCGAAGACTGCGAACGTCGTTGCCGCCGGCAATTCGATCGTCAGCGTGATCGGCTCTTCTGGCCCGGTCGGGCTTCTGGAAAGCGAGGTATAGCCGAGCCGGCCATCCAGCACGGCTCCAGCGGCAGTCCCCTGGGTTTCCCGATCGAACCGCACAGGAAAAGCACCGGCGCCATAGGTCAGAAAGTCGATCGGCTCGCCCTCGGGATCAACGCTGACGCCTTCAAGGCTTCCGCCCACACTTACAGCGGCCTGCTGCGCATCCGCCGTCGAAGTCGCCGCAGCGGATGGTTCCTCAGCCCCGCCGCCGCACGCCGCGAGCGCAAATCCAACCAGCCCCACGATCCAAGCCAAACGCATGCGCGCCATGCCATCCCCCTTTGTTTTTGCCTCGAACCGGGCGTTCGAGAGCCCCTTGATTGAAAGCCTAACGCCCGGCGCGCATGCCTGTCGAGGTCGCGCGCCGCTCAAAATCCCAGCAAAATCAAGCAGCCAGAATCGTTTCGGCGAATCGCTGTATAATATGGCGATTAGCTGCCTGAGATCTGATGCGCTTTTCCGACACCTTGCTCCGTCAGGTGCGCGACCGGGTTTCGATTGCCGATTATGCCGGCCGTCGCCTCGCCTGGGACAAGCGCAAGACACGCCCTGCGGCGGGTGATTTTTGGGCGTGCTGCCCATTCCACCAGGAAAAGACCTCGTCCTTCCACGTGCTCGATCAGAAGGGCATCTTCAATTGCTTCGGCTGCGGCGAAAAGGGCGACGTGTTCGGCCTCGCTATGCGGCTGGAAGGCATTTCCTTTCCCGAAGCCGTGGAACGCTTGGCCGAACTTGCCGGCGTGCCGCTGCCGCGCGACGAGATGGAGGATCGCGGCGAGGCCGACCGGCGCAAGCGGCTCTATCAATGCGCGGCGCGCGCGGGCCGGCTTTATGCCGAAGCGCTCGGCAAACCCGAAGGCCGCGCGGCGCGCGACTACCTCAAGGGCCGAGGCTTCGATGGGGATATTTGTACAACATTCGGCATCGGCTACGCCCCTTCCGGTTACACATGGCTGATCGACAAGCTGAAGGCGGAAAAGTTCACGATCCAAGAGATTGTCGCCGCCGGGCTTGCCCGCACCAGCGATGACGGGCGCCCGCCGATCGACGTCTTCCGCGACCGCATCACCTTCGAAATCACCGATACATCAGGAAAAATCATCGCTTTTGGCGGCCGCGCCTTGGCCAAGGACGCCAAGGCCAAATACATCAACTCGCCCGAAAGCGCGCTCTATTCCAAAAGCCGCGTGTTGTACCGCTTGAAGCAGGCGCGCGAACTCAGCGCCAAGACAAAAGCCGCCGGTCTTGTTGTTGGCGAAGGCTATCTGGACGTTATCGCCTTTGAGCGCGCCGGCATCGCCGCCGTCGCCCCGTGCGGCACCGCGCTGACGGAAGATCAATTGCAATTGCTGTGGCGCTCGGGCGGCGAGCCGGTGCTCTGCTTCGATGGCGACACGGCGGGGCAGCGCGCCGCCGCGCGCGCGCTCGACCTGGCGCTGCCGCATTTCGCGCCGGGCCGTACGGTGAAATTCGCCTACGCGCCCCAAGGCGAGGACCCCGACGACATCTACCGCCGCGCCGGCGCCGAAGCGCTCGCCGAACTCATCGCCGCCGCGGCGCCCGCCTCGGACGCGCTGTTCGAGCGCGAAAAGGCCCGCCGCGCGCTCGACACGCCCGAAGCGCGCGCCGCGTTCCAGGCCGCGCTCAAGGAAGCCATCGG
>JAUIJZ010000034.1 GCA_030430715.1 Alphaproteobacteria bacterium | reverse complement strand
GCGCGGTGACGGCATCTCCCTTCACGCCAGCGCGGCGTTCTGCGAGCGGCGCCCAAGGAGATTTTTCCTCCCACTCGCCCATAAGCAGACTGGCGAGACGCCCCGGCGAGCCAAACGTCGTTTGCGACGTCACACCGGCCACCTGACCGGCGACATTGCGCATGATCAAGCGAATGGCGCGTCCAATCGCATTTGCTTTCGTCGCGACCCCGCCTGCGCAGCCATAGCTGAATGGAATATCCAGCGCTTGGCGCGACGGGCCATTGACAACAAAAGCCGGGTAAACGGGCGCGGTTGTGGCGTTGACGCCATAGAGCTCAAAATCGGGCTCCGTAATGGCTTCAATGGCCGCGATGATGAGTTCCAGAGAAGCTGGCGGCGCGCCGGCCATAACGGCGTTGATGACAATCTTCTCAACCGTGCATTCGGAGCTATCGGGCATGCGCGCTATCAGCTCATCCGGATAGCGATCGTTTTCGGCTAGAAACGCGCGCACGCGCGCATCGGTAGGCGGAACGAGAGGCAGCCCATCGCCCCAGCCCTGCTCTAGCGAAAAATCCGTGAACGCGGCGATATCGTCTTCAACGTCGAAACGGCGGCTGACGAGCCAATCGACCTCACAGCCTTCTGGCCCGCAATCGCGGCTGACCAAAGCCTTAGGGACCGCGCTGCGCCGGCTTGAGGGCTTGATCTTGTGAATGCTCAAGCGACTTTCTCCCCACGCGCAGGCTCTACGCCCATCACTTCAAGCAGCCCCGCGAAATACGCTTCCGCCACGGGATCGACTTCCTCACGCGCCAGTTCGTTCAGCGGATAAGGCAGAACGTGCACGCGCAAGCCAGAACGGCCGCCGCGCGCGGCAAGCTCGTGCGCGAATGTCTCGAAATTCTTGGTCGCGACCGCGACCGTCGGCAGACCCGTATTGGCGGCGGCAATGGCGTCGCGTACGGTCCAACCTGTACAAGAGCCGCAATTGGCCAGTCCGACGATCGCAATATCAATGGTTTTCAACCATTCCTGCAGCGACCGATCCTGTTCCTCGCCCTCTTCGCCCGAGCGATTGGTCGAGCGCCAATAGGTCACCTCCGCGCCGGCTGCGCGCAATTTCTGCTCCCAGTTCTCGCTGATCCAGTCCCAGCAGCGCCAAATCTGGTCGACGCGCACGCCGATCCGCTTGCCTTGAAGCGACCCCGCATCCGGACCCGAACTTGCGTTATCCTCCGCCCGGCGCGCCGTAGGGTCGAGCACTTTGATACGCGTCATGGCTTCCTCCTCGCGGTAATTTGCCGGAAGCATGAGGATTTATTGCGCCTACGTCCAATGCATATTGAAGCGCATTTTTATGCTCCAGGCGTATTTATCCTACTTTTCACCGATCTTCCCGCAATCGCGCGCGCACCGCATCAGCTAGTTCGAGCACATAAAATCCGCTCTGCCCGCAGCTAAGCCAGATGTGCCCCGTTTCTTGCGCATATCGGACGTGCCCACCACACGCATCTCCTGGCTTGAAGTAGGCAATTTCGACAGGCTCAGCGGGGTCGCGAATATCTACGATCCGAAGCCCAGCCCACATAAATTGAAACAAGCCTAGCCGTGTATCGACTGCGCTATCGACGTCGTTGAAGTGCAGTGATGCGGTGCCGGCATCGCCCATGATCCCCATAGACGCCTGTTCAGCGGCGCTACGCGGCGGACAATTCTCAAGCTCGTTCATTGCGAGCCGGAATTCGCTGACGATAAACGGGCGTGTTTCATCCGCGATGTTGATGATCTTCGGCCAGGCGCCAGGACAGGCCCCCAATTCGCCACCCCCAACAAGGTGCGGAACACCATCAATGTTGGCGGTCATGACGGAATGCCATCCGCCCCGCTCAACCGTGCCTAACAGGCGCATCTGCGGATTTGGGCGCCCTTCAACAAGGTCGCTATTGTCCAGGATGTACACGCCGCCTGCATTGGGCCCAAGACGCGCCGCTGTCGGCGTTCCTTCCGGCGTAGTGATGTCACGATTGAGGTCGCCGCCACGCGAACTGAGGACGCCTGCATAAATGCGCCGCTCGTCATCGCTCACCTCGATCTCGTGCGTCGCGAATTCGAATAAAGACCCGTCCGGCCGTGTCGCCCCGAATTTGCCGACATAACGCGGATTTTCCATATCCGAGATGTCAAGAACGTGAATGCCGCCGTGGCCCGTAAAGGGATCGAGGTCCGCGCCATAAACACGTCTGCCATCGCGCGAAAGGGTGACGGTGTGCACGTTCTCCGGCCAACGATACTCGGCCGTATGCCGTGGGTTTGTGCAGTCCGACAGATCATAAATGTCGAGCCAAGCGTTGTCGTCGTCGCCGCCATAAGCGCCAGCGGCAAGGACAGAGCGATCCGCCGCTTCCGTAGCATCCATTGTTTCCAGCGCCGCCAAAGAGCCGCTCCCGCGCAAAAACTGAACCGTTCTGGGTACGCGCGGGTTGCTCACATCGATAACGGCGACGCCTTGTAGATCAGCATCGGCGCGCTCCGCGCCTATTAGGGGGAACGGTCCGCCTGTACTTGAAACATAGGCGCAATGCTGAACCCAACTGAGCTGCACGTTGTTATCGCGGCCATGGATTGCATCATGACCAACGACACGCACACCTTGTGAATAGGGCACATCGAGGATGCGCGCTTCGCCGGGCAGCGTTTGCCCTTGCAGCCCAGGTTCAGGGCGCTCATGCCGCACAAGAGGCTGACTTTGGCACGCCGCGAGGAGAAGCAACCCGCAGACGCCAAACATGAGCTTTAGTCTCGTCATTGTTTCCCCCAACATCAGGGCGCCATCACTCCGCCTCGTCTGCCGCTTTCGCCGACCGTCAACATTCGCCGATCATTGGAAGGACAGCTCCAATTGCGCGCATCGTTGACATCGCCGCTGCCGCTGTAGCGCGCCATTTGCGGATACATGCAAAGCGGCATTGTACGCACCGGCGGCGCATCATAATCGACGATGGTCAGTTGCGGAATCTGCGGATGTCGCCGCGAAGCATACTCGGTGGCAAGCAGTGCATTTGGCGCCTCGTCGCGCTCTACCCACGCTTCCATGGCCCCAAGCGCATCGAAGCTGCCCACGCCTATGCCGCCCATGCTGCAATGAATGGTGCCCGGCAGTCCGAACAGCCGCACATTGTTCTGCAATTGCTCATAGCCGCCATGACGCGCCGCCAAAGCATTATAATAATTGTACGACATGTACGGCGTCAGCAATTGGTCGCTCAGATTGTGCCAGATGAGAAGCCTGCCGCCCCGGCGGATCAAGCCATCGGCATTCTCCGGAATTGCGCCTATGCCTGAGCGCAATGCTTGAACATTCCCATCGAATTCAGCGCGCGGAACAATGGTGCGGTAGCCCGAAATAGCGCCAGCGCCGCCTGCTTCAATGTCGAAACGTGCGTTAAGATCGAAATTGCGATCGTTCCTATGCGCGAAAGTGCGCACCACGGCAGCGGACAATGAATCGCCCGCAGAACCGGCGTCACTCAGGCTCGACGCCATGAAGTTACTACCGCTTATCGCCGGTTGAAGCACAGCGCCGCGCTCATCCGTAACTGCCGTCAAATACGCGCTAACAGATAGAATCTGCGCTTCGGTAAAGCACGCATTGGATGCTGCGCCGGCCGAACAACGCGGAAGGTCCCGCTCCGGACGAAAATCGCAGGCTGCCGGATTCTGCACCAAGCCGTCTTCGACGCCATCGGCGCCGTCGCACAGGCTATCGATCGTTGCCGCCACACGGTGCGCCAATCCCTCAGAAAGCGGTGCCTGGCTGGTCGCCCGGTCAATGCCTAACCAATGCCAGGCCACGCCCACCATGTTGGCGTAGGGCGAACCGGCGATGATCCCATCAAACTGCTCAGGAAAATAAGACGCCGCTACCAAAGCGTCGCGCCCACCGCCGGAACAGCCGCTGAAATAAGAATAGGCAATATTGCGGGGCGCGCCGCTCGCCTGCCGATAAAATTCGGTCGTGAATTCCTTGCCCATGTCCGACAAGACGCGTTGGGCGCGAATGAGAAAGTCGTCGACCGCGTCTTGATTGACTTCACCGCGCTCGTCGATGGCCCAATCGCCGCCGCCCATGCCGGCGTGCCCTTCGTCTGTCGCGAAAGACGCATACCCACGTTGGATGATGTCGCCGGGCCGCCCCTGATTGGAGACGGTGATCACCGAGACCGCCGCGTCGCTAACGGAAAACTGACCGCAATGACCGCTACAGCCGAGCTGCAAATATCTTCCGTTCCAATTCGCAGGCAATGTCGCCAGGAAATTTGCCGTCTTCCCCGTTTCAGGATTGGTGACGTAGCTGCCCGTGATCTGACAATAGGCCGGCATTTGATCCGTCGCCGCGACATAGTTCACGCCATCTGCCAGGACTGGTCCGTTGGTGATCTGCCGTACCTCTACATGGCTGGCGGTTAGACGGGACGCGACAGCCTGCACCGCCTCGGGCCGACACACTGAAGCGATATTTACACTCTCGCCCCTGTTCAGGCTGCTTTGCGACGCCCCTGGCGCGGCGCATCCGAAACTGGCGCAGGCGAGTAGAATGGTTGCCAATAGCGCGCCAGCGCCACCGCCTCGCACACCCGCGCAAGCTTTATTTTGGATATAGCTTCGCACCCGGCCCTCCCGCCTCTTTTTGTTTTCACCAGCCAACCATGGCATAGACACGCCGAAGCCGGATCACCCATTTGGGTGACGAGGGTTGCTTGGAGCGCAGGTGAAGAAACGCAGCAATAAAACCGACTGGGTCGTAGCCCTCCATGACGGCATCTTCGAAACACCGCATTGGAGCAGTTTCCTCGGCCATCTCGAACGCGCTACAGACGCCGAATATGCGAGCTTGGTGATCTGGGCGCCGCATTCACCTTTCGGCGATTGGATTCAGTCCGTTTCAGGCGGCGTGTCTCCTGAGCTGGTTGAAAAATTCACTCTGGAATATCCGCCGGATAGGCGCGCCCATTCGCTCACTGAAGGAAAGCCCTACGCCCTCTCTGACATTCCCGACGATGACAACTCGGATCTGCGGCGTGAATTGGTTGAAGTAAGAGGCATTTCCGCTTTGCGGCTGATGCGCGTGCAGGAAGAAAGCGGTGTTTCAGCGTTCTTGAGCATTGCGCGACGCGGCAAGGATTTCACACAAACCGATGTTTCGTTCTTGCGCGAAATCGCACCCGTTCTTCGCAGCGTGCTTAGGCTTTTCGTGGCGATGGAACGTGAACGCTTCGCGGCATCATTATCAGCGGACGCAATTCGGCGTCTGCAATTCGGCTGGCTGACCTTGGACAGCGCCGGCCACATTTTAGGCGCCGATCAGCAAGGAGAGCGCATGCTGGCAGAATCCGGCGTGCTCCACAGAACACCTGCCGGGCGCCTCGCCGCTCGATCCGCCAGATTGGAGCGACAGATCAAACAAGCGATTGGCCATATGGCGGAAAATCCAAACCACCGCCCGCGCGCCTTTGTTTTAAGCCGCGACCCGTGGCTGGACATGCTGCTCGTTCCAGCGCGGCGCAAACCAATCTCTGCGCAACGCGCGCCCGCCGCCGTCGCGTATGTACATGGCGACAGCTGGCGTTCGGCCGAGCGCTGCGAGCAAATCGCCGAATTGTTCTCTCTATCCTCAAGCGAAGCGAGGATCGCGCTCGCTCTAAGCCGTGGCCTGACGATTTCGGAAACAGCCGCTGAATACGGTCTCGCCATAGAAACCGTACGCTCGCATTCAAAAGCCATATACGCAAAGACCGGCGCACGCGGCTTGCCGGACTTAGTGCGCATCATGATGCGCAGCGTCCTCGCCTTCTCACCTTAAAACTCAGGATCGCCGCGACGATAAATGGTGGGCGCGACAGGGATTGAACCTGTGACCCCTCCCGTGTGAAGGGAGTGCTCTCCCGCTGAGCTACGCGCCCGCCGAAGCGGAGGGCGGCGAACATAGCTTTGGGCTTGCCTGCGTCAAGGCGCGCTTGCGCCGCGCCGCGCCAGGGGTTGCGTTGCGCCTACAGAACGTGCAATTGCGAACCGTTCGCAGAGGAGTTCCCCATTGACCTTTTCTCCTAGCCGCCGCGCCTTCACACTTGGCGCTTCCGCCATGGCGCTCGCCGCCTGCAGCCAGGACGCCGGCGCCAACGAGGTCGTCAACGTCTACAGCGCCCGACATTATGATTCCGACCGGCGGCTCTATGAGGCGTTCGAGGAATCCACCGGCATTTCCGTGCGCGCCCTCACAGGCAGCGCCGAACAATTGCTTGAGCGCTTGCGCGCTGAAGGCGAAGCTACAGAGGCTGACCTTGTGGTCGCCGCCGACGCCGGCAATCTGTGGCGCCTCAAAGATGCAGGCCTATTGCAGAACACAGTCACGCCCACGCTTGAGACAAGCGTACCGGCGGGCTTGCACGATCCGGACGGCGCCTATTGGGGCTTCACGCGCCGCGCGCGCGTCATCATCTATCGCCGCGACGCCGTTCAGCCAGAAGAACTCGCCTCCTACGACAATCTCGCGGACGCGCGTTTCCGCAACCAAATCGTGATGCGCAGCTCGACCAATGTGTATCAGCTCTCGACGCTGGCCTCGCGAATTGAACGGCTTGGCGTCGAAAATGCACGCGCCTGGGCCGCCGGCGTACGCGCCAATTTTGCGCGCGACCCGCAAGGCAGCGACACCGATCAAATCCGGGCGGTCGCCGCCGGCGAGGCGCAAGCGACAGTGTGCAACCACTATTATTATCTTCGTTTGCAGCAATCGGATGATCCGGCCGATCGCGAGACAGCGGAAAAAGTCGGTCTCATCTTCCCTGACCAGAATGGCGCGGGCACGCACGTCAATATTTCCGGCGCGGGCGTCACCGCGCATGCGAAGCGGCGCGACAACGCCGTGCGCTTGCTCGAATATTTGGTGAGCGACGAAGCCCAAACTCTGCTGGCCCCGCTGAACGACGAATTCCCAATCCGGCCCGAAATCGCGCCGGCGCCCGCGCTTGCGGCGCTCGGTGCCTTTAGAGCCGAGGACATTCCCCTCAGCGCGCTTGGTGAAAATCAGGCCGAAGCTGCGCGCATTTTCGAAGAAGTCGGCTGGCGCTGAGCACACACATAACAACGCCGCGCATCTCCGCCTTCTCGCGCTTGAATCCCGTTGCGGTCGCTGCGGCTTGCGCCACGCTGATTTGCGCCAGCCCCGCGCTGGCAGTGTTCGCTTTTGCGTTGAGCGGCGAAGCGCCTTCCTTTGGCGGCGCGCTGTTGCGTGACGGCGCCATCGGCACCTTCTCACTCATTGCAGCGGGCGGCGGCGGCGCCATCATGCTGGGCGCTGCTGCCGCATGGTTGGTGAGCTTATGCCGGTTTCCGGGACGGGCCGTGTTCGAATGGCTGCTTGTCGTGCCGCTCGCGGCGCCCTCCTACGTCCTCGCTTACGCTTATGCGAGCCTCACTTGGGCGGGCGGGGCGATTGATTTTCCCGTCGCCGGTTTTTGGGGGGCGGCCTTCATCTACGCGGTTGGATTATATCCGTATGTCTACCTCGCCGCGCGCGCGGCCTTCGCCAGCCAATCGGTCTGCGCCTTGGAAGCGGCGCGCACTCTGGGCGCAAAGCCATGGGCGCTATTCCGCCGCGTTGCGCTGCCCTTAGCGCGGCCCGGCATTGTCGCGGGCGGCGCACTGGCTCTGATGGAGATCGCCGCCGATTATGGCGCGGCGCAGCATTTCGGATTGACCACACTTTCAACCGCCGTCTTTCGCGCCTGGTACGCACACGGCGAGCCAGTCGCCGCCTTGCAGATCGCCAGCGTGCTGTTGCTGGCGGCTTTGGTGTTTCTCGTCATTGAGCGTCGTGCGCGTGGGCGGGCGGCTTATGCCGGCGGCTCGACACGCTGGCGCCCGCTGCCGCGCTATGATCTGCCGCCATTAGCGCAAGCCGCAGCTGTGATCTTCTGCGTCGCGCTCGTGACGTTCGGCGCCTTCCTCCCGCTCGCCTGGCTGGCGCGCTTGGCGTTGTTGTATGGCGGACTTGGCGATGTCGCCCAGCCGCTTATCAATTCTCTGCTGCTGGCTGGAACGGGCGCCGTCGTGACGCTGGTGCTTGCCGCAGCCATCGCCGCCAGCGCGCGGCGCGGCAAGATGATCGGTAAGGCGGCTCTTTTTGCCGCCGCGATGGGATACGCAGCGCCCGGCGCCGTGATCGCACTCGGCGCGCTTTCACTCTTCGGGCTTGCGCGCGAAGTAGGATGGATCGGCGGGTTGGGCGGCGCACTCGCGCTGTGCGCTTTGATCTGGGCTTACGCCGCCCGGTTCGCCTCGGCGGGCGCGGGCCCGATCGACGCAGGCCTTGCGCGCCTCTCCAACAGCCTCGACGCCTCCGCCCGCACGCTGGGCGCGGGCCCTCTCAAGCGCCTCATGCGCGTGGACATGCCTATTGCGGGGCCAAGTCTTGCCGCGGGCGCGCTGATCCTGTTCGTAGAGATTCTGAAAGAATTGCCCGCGACCTTGATCCTTCGCCCCTTTGATTTCGATACCCTGTCCGTGATCGCATATTCCTACGCCTCCGATGAACGCCTGCTGCAAGCGGCCGCCCCGTCGTTGCTGATCTTTCTGGCAGGGCTGGCGCCGATCCTTGTTCTTTCGCACGGCATCACGCGCGCCCGCGCCGGAGCGCGTGCAGGCGCCGCCGCCACGGCATGAGCACCATCACGCTCACTGAAGTCTCGCGCCATTACGCCAGCGCGACCGTGCTCAATTCCGTCTCACTCACGGCACTGGAAGCGCATGTGCTTGCTCTGCTAGGCCCGTCCGGCTCGGGAAAGTCCACCATCCTGCGGCTGATTGCAGGGCTCGAACCTTTGGATGCGGGCGAAATCCGCATCGGTGAGAAACGCGTCTCCGCGCCAGGATTTACACTGCCGGCCGAAGCGCGCCGTGTCGGCATGGTGTTTCAAGACTATGCCCTGTTTCCGCATCTCACGGCGGCCACCAACGTTGCCTTTGGCCTGGATCGTTTGCCCCGCGCAGAACGCGAAGAGCTGGCGCTGCGCTGGCTCGACCGCGTCGGCCTTGGCAAACGCGCGCACGCATTTCCTCATGAACTTTCCGGCGGTGAACAACAGCGCGTAGCGCTTGCGCGCGCGCTCGCGCCGCAACCGCGCGCCATCTTGTTGGATGAACCGTTCTCCGGACTCGATCCGGTCTTGCGCGCCGAATTGCGCGACGTGACGCTCAACGCGGTACGCGAAACCAAAACCACCACGCTCTTCGTCACACACGACGCGGAAGAAGCGCTGATGGTCGCCGACCGTCTGGCCATTCTGCAGGCGGGACGCTTGTTGCAGGAGGCCGCGCCGCGCTACGCCTATGACCATCCCGCCTCGCCGGAAGCCGCCGCAGCTCTGGGGCCGGTGAACATGTTTGTTGGACGCGTGCAAAACGGCGCGGTGACGACGCCGTTCGGCGATGTTGCGGCGCCGGGTTTAGCCGAGGGCTCAAACGCGCGCGTGGTCGTGCGCGCGGAAGCCATTGCGCTCACGCCAGGCCGCAACGCACGCATAGCAGACGTACGTCCGCACGGCGCAAACGATCTTGTACGGATCGAAGCTGACGGCGTTATCTGGGATGCGCTTACGCCTGCGCGCACGCAGCTTGGCGAACGCACAAACGCCGTGCTTCAGCCTGCCGGATCTTTCGTTTTTTCCGCGCCTTCTCCCTGATCGGCTGCATCAGACGGCTGCGCTTCAGCCTCAGCTGGCGCGCCATCGGCCGGTTTGCGCAGCACCAAACGCCGGCGCTCCAGCCTGCGCTGCGCCAACAGCTTCAAGCGCGTGCGCCACGCCTCAGCTTCCCACGCCAACTCACGCGTCGCCGCAGGCTCCATCTGGCCGTTCTCGGTCAGCTTCTCGCCAAGAGTCTTGAAAGCCGCGCGCGCCGTTTCAACGAAATCGTCGGTCAGATCTTCGTCAGCTTCGCAGACCAAACCCACGTCAGCGATCACTTGTAGGATGTCGCCGTGCGCGCGAATTTGCGGCTCCGCGAATGAAGAGGCGAACGCCGTGGCGAATGCCTCGCATGGCAGACCCATGTAAGATTCCAACACCGCGCACGCGCCCGGCTTCAAGCTCTTTATGATCTGCTGCGCAAAGTGCGGCGGAAACGAGCAATAGGCGAGATCGTCCACACTCCAGAGGCCGTCATAGCTCTCGGGCGCCCACACATGCGCCTCAAGATCAACCTTCGTCACCGAGACCCGCTCATCGAGCTTGGCCATGATGATCCCGTGTTTCAGCGCCTCAAAAGCCTCTTCGCGCCATTCGAACACTTCTATCCGGCCCGTGTGCTTTGTGGCGATCGCGGCCACAGGCGCCGCCAATCCTGGGCCCAGCACAGCCAAAACGCCCTCAGCCGGAGCGCCGATACGCGCAAGCTCCAGTATGTCGGCGCTATCGTCGCTGGGACGGACCCTCCCCTCGCCCCAAAGCACGCTGAGCGCAATCAGTCTCGGGGGCGGAATAAACGCGGGCGGATCGAACAAAGCATCGTCGGCATCGCCAGATTGCTCGTTCGCCGTCTCAAGCGCCGCTTCCGCTGCGGCAACATCAAACTCGTCGCCTTCCCACCACGCCTTGAAGCGCGCGCGTGTGAGCGCGACGCGGCGTTTGTCGAACAGACCTTTCAGGGCGAGCGCCATAGCAGCACGAGCTTAGACCAAGCTCGTTAACGATTTGCTTGAGCCGCGCCAACAAGTGGCGGCGCGTCTGAAGGTAACGGTGCGTCGGGATCTCTCAGGAAGGCCAAGATGTCCGCGTAAACCACTTCAGCCTGCAAATCGCGCAATAGCCAGTGATAGCCGTCGGCGTAATAGGCCGTCCTCGCCGTGGCCGGCAGCCGCCGCGCCGCCGTTAAAGCGGCCTCACGCGGGATAATCTGATCATGCGCGCCGTAGAGGTAGAGCACGTCGCCATGCAGATTACTTGCCCCCTGCGCAGCACTCTCCATCAGGCCTACCAGCCCGTACACCGCATCGATGCGCGTTGCCCAGATCATATGCGGATCGCGGCCGGCGCGTCGCAGCGCTTCCTCATTGTCGGTGGAGACGATACGCCGGGTGACATTGCGCGGCGCGGTCACCGGCCGCGACGGGAACGTGTGCGCCCCCAGCCACAGCGTAAGCGCATATGCATCTGGCAACGCGGACCACCCCCAGACTGCCGGCGCCGACAAAATTACCCGGTCAGCGTCTAACGGCGCATCGGCGTCTATTGCTGCGATGGCAGCAGCGGCGCCCATGGATTCACCCAGCACACCGATCAGCGCATCGGGATGATCGCGCCGCGCCAACGCAATCGCCGCGCGCAAATCTTCCGTCATCAAGTTGCGTCCGCCCCACACGCCGCGCAGCGGCGAACGCCCAAAGCCGCGCTGATCATAAGCGTAGATTGCGACGCCGCGCTCCGCGAACCAAGGTCCAGCCAGATAGAACGCCGCCGCATAATCGTTCATGCCGTGCAGCGCGATCAGAACCGCCCACGGCTCATCGGAACGATTATGTCCCCATGCGCTCAGGCCAAGCGCCGCACCGTCGAAGGACACAAAGCGTTCCGCTTCAATATTGAAGCGCGGGCCGGAAAATGCCTCAAGCGGGGACGCAGCGCGTTGTACAGTCGGCGCGCACGAAGCAATTACTAAGAACGCAAGAGCAAGGAAACTCTGCGCCGCAATTCGGGCAATAATTCCGCTTCGAACCATGGATTGCGTTTCAGCCAGCCGGTGTTTCTCCATGATGGATGCGGCAAAGGCATCACATCTTCAGGGTAGTCGCGCCACTTACTTACTGTTTGCCCTAAATTCTGCTTCGCCGCAGCGCCAAGATGATACCGTTGCGCGTAACTCCCGACCAAGAGGGTGAGCTTTACATTTTTCAGCAGCGGTAAAAGACGCGGACGCCAAAGTGGCGCGCATTCGCGGCGTGGCGGCAAGTCGGCGCCGTTCACGGTTCCCGGGTAACAGAACCCCATCGCCGCCACCGCGATATTGCGCTTGTCATAAAATGTATCGTGGTCGAGCTGCATCCAAGCGCGCAATCGATCGCCTGAAGGATCCGTCCAAGGCACCCCGCTTTCGTGCACGCGCCGCCCCGGGGCTTGGCCGGCGATGAGAATACGCGCCTGCGGATGCACCCACACCACCGGGCGCGGCGCATGCGGCAGATGCGCGGCGCAATGCGTGCAGCTTTCTATTTCCGCGACGAGTTCATTAAGAGCCCGGCTCATGATGAGTGCGACGCAGTCCTGCCGCTAACAAATCTGCCGCGCCGAATAGGCGCTAAGACGCCGCGGCGCACACGTCACATCGCGCATATGCGTCTCACGTAACGCCACATTCGTTTCTGTCGCGCCTGCGGCGTCTCGAACCGCGATTAGATCTTCTTCGTCAAGCCGCCAAAGCCGAGCGACGGCGGCGCTATTGACGAGGCTCAGCTGCCAGATGCCAAGATAGACCGTCTCTCCCGCCGCGACATCGAAGCTGGGCCGCGACGGTCCAGCCACTAAGCCTTGCGCGATGTAATCGACGCGGCCATCGCGTAGGCGTCCGAACACGCTATCGAGCGCATATGCGCCGGGCCTCACCTCAATGGCAAAGAACTCGCCCGGAATGCCGTCGATACGTAGACTATCATTCGCGTTGGTCTCCGCTTCGAAAGCGTCATCGCCGTCAAGAGACACAAACGACCCGGAGGCTGGATCGAACCTCCGCCACAGCATCTCATAGGCAGATTCAGTCGCGCCAGTTGCTTCCGCGACGCCCACGATCACCAGCGCGCGATCCGCATTGTCGGCGACAAATCTTTGATTTCCAGCGCATTGCGCCAGCAACGTCGCCGCTAACACCATCAGAAGCACCCGCATACGCAAATTCCCTGACCGCTATTTCGGCTCAACTCAGCCATTTATGAGCGAGCGCGCACAAAAGGCCAAGCGTGTCTCTTCCCGAATATGTGACCGAAAGTTGCGCAGCCAAGCTGTACCGCCCTTGCATTTTCCCACAAGGCAAACATGATCGCGCTTCAAGCCGCCTCGCGGCAATTGGGGAACGCCAATGCGCTCGCCAGGTTCGAGCTTTGATTTGCGCGCGGCGCTTATCGTCGAGGTGCAGGCAGCGCTTGAGCAATTGGCTGCCGAGCCGCTCGCGCCCAAGCGCGTACATGGCGCGCGTGTTCGTCTAAAACGCGCCCGCGCGCTAGCGCGCGTCGGCGCTGTGGGCGCGCCAGGCTTGTCGGAAGTCTTCAACAGTTCCGCGCGCGCCTGCATGCGCAGCCTGGCCCCCGCCCGTGACGCCGCCGCTTTGGCGGATGCTGCACGTGACGCCGCGCGTGGCGCGAAAAAAAAAGCACGACACGCGTTAATAGATATCGCTGAAAATCAGGACCAGATCACTCGCGACATGCCGCCGCCGGATCTTGATCGCGTGCGCACCGGTTTGAAGGATCTTCTTGCGCTCGCGCAGGTTTGGCCCGACGCCTCTCCGCGGCAAATTTCGCGCGGCGTGCTGCACGTCAAACGGCGCGCCAAACACGCGCGCCGCCGCGCAATTGGTGAAACCGCGCCGGAACTCCGGCACACATGGCGCAGGCGCGAAAAAGAGCGTCTCTACGTCATCGACATTCTTGGCCAGGCTTGGCCAGGCCGCCGCCGACACAAAACCAGCGACCGCTTAGGCCGTATACTCGGACGCGAGCGCGATGTTGGACTGCTAGCGGAACACTTGAAACACGGAATCTTGGCAAATGACCGCGTTGCGCATGTCACGCGCGCGCTCAAGCAACGCGCAAGACAGCATCGCGCGCGTGCCGACAAGCTCGGACGCAAACTCGGGAAAAACTGAAGCTACTTACCTCCAAGCGCCAAT
Organism: Alphaproteobacteria bacterium; assembly: GCA_030430715.1. Lineage (GTDB taxonomy): Bacteria > Pseudomonadota > Alphaproteobacteria > Caulobacterales > Aquidulcibacteraceae > Vitreimonas. The sequence continues at coordinate 14,648 of JAUIJZ010000034.1, read as the reverse complement.
AATGGCGCCCGCGACACCCCAGCACACCAGGAAGTGCCCGAGATTCACAGCCAGATAGGCCGTGCTGTGCGGCCCGTAGACGTAATCGTAGAGACTTGTACTGAAAGCGAACAACACCGCCAGCATCAGACCTGTCATGGCGCCGCTCATCCAGCCCGGCCGATCCCGCCACTTGATTGCCAGCGAAAGCCCAATTGCGGCAAACAGCGGCGGGATAATTCCTAGCGGCATGCGCTCCATGCCGTCACCAATCTGAGCCTCGGTTATATTGGTGAGCGCCATGAATTGTTCTGGCGTCATCAACACCGCGAATATGACGAATTCCAAGGCGTAAATCACGAGCGCCGCGACGATAATCGCCAGCACATTATGGCCTTTGAAGCGCATGCTCTCCTCCCCGTTTAAGCCGGGAGGATCATAAGCAAGCGAGACCGCGTTGGGCAGTCGATTCCCGCCTGCCGATTACCGGCTGTCTATGAGCGGCAATCTATAGCCCAGATATCGTAGGTCGGATGGTCCACAGCATTCAGGCTCGGGCTCGATGCGAAAAGCCAGCCATGAAAAATTTCACGCCGCTCCGCCTCTTCGCCTTCGCGCGCGGGCGGATGATCAAACACATCGACATAGATGCGCACTTCCGGCGTCTCTTCCGGCGCGCTCTTGCTGCACGCACGCGCCACCACTTCAAGCGTGCCGATGCGCGCGGGACGGCCAATCGTCAGCGTATAATCGCTGGCGTGTCCAGTGACCTTATCCAAGCCACGCACCACCGCGCGCTGCGCATAAGCGGGCGCGGCTGCGGCGGCTAGAAACAGGAAAGCGGCGGCAAGCGTGCGGATCATTGCGGCTCCTGTGAGGATTGAGGCGAACTCGAAACCGAATTCGCTAGGCTTGCGAGCGCTGTAAACAGGTCGACGGAGCTTTGCGTGTTCGGGATCACGCCCCCTGCTTGCAGCACGTCGAGGCCTGCCGGCTCGATCGATAGATATCCGCCGCCAAGAATGCCGTCGGTTTTGATGCGCGCAAGGGAGTCATCCAGCACTTGCACATCGCGGTCGATATTGACGGTCACGCGAGCCATGAACGTTTCTGGGTCCAGCGTAATATCACGCACCACGCCGACCTTCACGCCGGAAACACGTACATCAGAACCAACACCGATGCCGTCCACACTCGGAAAATTGGCGATCAGATCGTAACCGCCAGTCGAACGCGTCTGCCCGGAATTGGCTACGGCAAAAGTAAGAAAACCGGCGGCCACAATCGCGACCACCGCCCCCAAAAGTGTTTCGCCCCAGCGCTCGCTAGCCATCATTCGCCCCCAGAAGATTGTGTGTCCGGCGTCCACGCCTCGTAATCGCTCGTCGCCGCCGCACGCACGCCGCCACGCGCCAGAGATCCTTTCGGCCGGTACGCGCGGACGGTGCCGGTTTGATTGGGCAGATGCGGCTTTTCCCAAGTCTGACGCTTAAGCGGAGAAATGGACGGCGGCTCTTCGATCGTGTGATGCAGCCATGCATGCCAATCGGGCGGCACGCGCGATGCTTCCACGAGGCCTTTGTAAACGACATAGCGCCGCTTGCGGCCTTCTAGGCTCGCTCTCCGCTCTTCGTAATAGCGGTTGCCTTGGTCGTCATCGCCCACGAAGGCGCCTCGCCTGCCGATATCAAACAGAGCGCCCAGAGTGGCGCCGTTCCACCAAGTGAAGATGCGGGTCAGCATGGGCTTTTCTTTGTCTCGAATGGGGCCTTAACCGCGGCGGTTAGAAGATCAGTCGCGCCATAAGGCAATAGGACAAACCGCTTCCTTGGCCAGCGCGTCCTTCGCGCAGAAACGTCGCTACGGACGCGAAACAATATCTTGGGATAACCCCAGTTCATTTCATACTAGATATTGATTGCCGCGCTGTCAAAAGCCATGCTGTGCACGCGAAGGAGTCACTCATGGCGCATGATCTGGATGCCGAAATCGTCGAAGCGCCCCCGGTTTGGTCGGAAGCTATGGCGCAGGCCGCGCTGGACGCAGGCCTAACGGTCGAGACCGAATCCGGGCCCAACGTCGCGACCGCTCTGCTACAGGCTGCCGCGCGCATTGCCGCTTGGGGCAACGACCCTGCTCTTGAGCAAGAGCTTGCTCAGCTTATGGCCGAGGCCCGTGTGCTGCTCGATCCTCCGCTTATGCGGGCCGCGCTGGCGCCGGGCGCCGAACTCGCTGTCTCCGCCGCGCTGATGCGCTGGCCTGAGCATGGTCCAGCCGAACTCGATGCGCTCACGCGGGCGCAGCGCCTGCTTGGGGCGGGTGCAAAACTCGGGATTTCCGGTGCGCCCAGCGCCGCCGCGCTAGACGCGCTCGACGCCGCCGCCCGCATGGCCGACCGCACCGGCGCTGAAGGCCCAGCCGTGCTTGTGCGTCCGCAAGCTGATATTGCAAATGACCTCATCGCCGACGAAGCCGCCCGTGAACGCGCCGTAACGGCGCTTGCCGCGGGCGCCCGTGCGCTTGACGGCGCACTGGCCGAACTCGCCATCGAAGCAGTGCGCAACGGCCTCAATGCCGAGAATGGCGGCGTTCGCCGCAAAGCCGCCGCCGCGCGAGTCGCTGGCGCCCCCGATTCCGACATTCTCGCCGCGCTCTCTGGTACGGTAGCTCGCGGCGCTTATGCTGCAGCTCTTGACGCTGGCGCCCAGCGCGCGCGCACCCGGGTTCGTGTCGCCTCGCCTGAAGCCAGCGCGCATGCACTTATTGCCAACGCCAACACCGATCCCACCGGCGCCGCCTGTTCGGATCAGGAAAGCAATTATATCGGCGCCAGCATTGCGCTGCCGCGCTTCCACAGCGAAACGGGCTTCGACATTTCCGCATTCGAAGCAGCCATTCGCACATTGGTGCGCGCCCTCGACGCCGCGCACGGCGCGCACGGCGCATCGCCGCAACGCGCCATTCTCATCCGCCTCGAAGGGCTTGCCCCTCTGCTCATGCGCATGGGCTTGGCCTATGACAGCGATGAAGCCCGCGCCGCCGCAGCAAGCCTCGCCGCGCTCGCGCACGCTAGCTCTATCGCGGAAAGCGCCGCGCACGCGGCCATCAAGGGCGCCTATTCCGGGTGGAATAAGGACAAACGCGCCGTCGAAGCGCGTGTCAAAGCCGCTCGCGATGCAGCCCAGAATCTCGAAGGCCCCATCGCGGCGCGCGCACAAGCGATTTACAATAGCTTGCCCGGCACGAAGAACGCAGGTTTGCGCGTTTCCGTCGCGCTAGCCTTCGCGCAAGATGAATCCGCCGCGCGCCGCGCAGGCTATGAAGCGGCCGGCATCGCTCCATTCGCCAATGTCACAGCCTACGGCGCGCGTGAAGATGGCGGCTTCGGCCGTGTGCTCTCAGCCGATGCACGCGCCGGGCTTGCCGCACTCGGTTACGATGAAGGCGCCATCGCCCAACTAGCGCTGCACGCCGAAGGACGACGCACATTGCGCGGCGCGCCCGGCGTTAGCCTCGACAGGCTGGAAAAACTTGGCCTTGGCGAACCGGCGCTCGAAGCAATTGAGGAAGCCGCCTCCGACGCCTTTACGCTGCGCGCCGCCGTGCACCCGCTCATCATCGGCGCTGAGCTTTGCGAAGACGTGTTGAAACTCCCGCCCGACGTCGCCGCCGGCAAACGCGGCGATCTGTTGATGACACTCGGCTTCAGTGAAGACGAAATTGCTGCTGCGCAGGCCTATTGCATGGGCGCTGGCGAACTCGTCACCGCGCCAGGCCTCGCCGAACACCATAAAGCAATCTTCGCGCGCGACATCGCGCCCGAAGCGCAGATCGCCATGGCCGCCGCGCTGGGCGCCTATGCGAATGCTGCGCTCAGCCTCACTACGAGCACGCTCGAAGCACGCGATGCACTCTTACAGACCGCACTAACTGCAGGCATAACGCTCGTGCATGTTCATGCCGAGGCGCCCCCCGTCAGCTTCGACATCGCTTCGCTTGAAGATGAAGAACCGCAACCCACGCCGGCTGCGGCCGAATCCTCGAGTCCTGCCGCAGAGCTCCCCGAAACCCACGACCAACAGCGCCGGCGCCTGCCTGAGCGCCGCAAGGGCTACATTCAAAAAGCCGTGGTCGGCGGACACAAAGTCTATTTGCACACCGGCGAATATGATGACGGCGAACTCGGTGAGATATTCATCGACCTGCATAAGGAAGGCGCCGCCTTCCGTTCGCTCATGAACAATTTTGCCATCTCGATTTCCATCGGCCTGCAATATGGCGTGCCGCTGGAAGAATATTGTGACGCGTTCCTGTTCACGCGTTTCGAGCCTGCCGGCGAGGTGAAAGGCAACGAAACTATCCGTCACGCCACGTCCATTCTCGACTACATCTTCCGCGAACTCGCCGTTTCCTATCTCGGCCGCACCGATCTCGCGCAGGTCGATCCCTTTGATGCGCGCGGCGATGGATTGTCGAAGCGCGCGCAGGATGCGGAAGGGGCCGCCCGCCTGATCTCGCGGGGCTTTGCCCGCGCTGCGCCAGACAACCTCGTCATGCTGCGCCCGCGCGCCGTGGTCGAACCCTTGCGCGACCGCCGCGAACCGCAAACGAACGCGCCCAGCGCAAAGGACGGTGATCCCGCCTATCGCTCTGAACCTTGCGGCGCCTGCGGACACTTCACCGTCGAACACTCTGGCGTATGCGCGGCCTGCGGCGCGAAGGGCGAAGCAAGCGCGAAATCTTGAGTTTGGGACGCTAGGGCAAGGGCACTCCGCGCGCGAAGCGCACGGTCGAGTGAAGGCCCTTGCAACCATTGCGCCGGCCGCGCGTTTGTTCCGCGTGACCACCACCACGCATACTGGCGCCACACAGCGCATGCCCTGGAATAGAAACGACCAAGCCGGCTTCGCTATAAGCACGCTTGGCCCATTGGCGCTCGTGCTGATCGGCAACGGTCTGATCTTCGCAACCGGCTGGAATGTCGGCGGCGACGCCCCAGACATCGCCCTCGCCCCGCCGGGCTGGGTCATTGGTCTGATCTGGGTTGTGATCTATCCGATGTGGGGCGCTGCGCGCTGGTATGTTTGGCAGACGGGCCTCGCCGGACGGCGCCGGTCGCGCTGGATCAGTGCGCTGATCGTATGGGGTTTGCTCTATCCCATCCTCACTGGCCTGACCGGCCTCATCGGCGCCGCTATAGCGAACGTATTCTCGCTTGCACTGGCATGCATCGCAGCTTTTCAAGCTTACGGCGTCACCAAGCGCGGTTTCTGGCTGATCGCTCCGTCCCTCTGCTGGATCACGTTCGCCACCGTGCTCGGCTTCATGACCCTGGCGGCCTTATAGGACGTTCCCACTGACAGCGGGCCCTGCTAAAGCTCCCGGCGGTGCTGGCTCTTTTTATCATCCTCGCTGCGGCGGGCGGCTATCTGCTGGGTTCAATCCCGTTTGGCCTCGTCATTACGCGCGCCGCCGGGCTTGGCGACATCCGCAATGTCGGCTCGGGCAATATTGGCGCGACCAATGTGCTGCGCACGGGACGGCGCGATCTCGCGCTCGCCACATTGCTGCTGGACGCTGGCAAAGCCGCCATTGCATTGCTGATTGCACGCGCCCTGTTCGCGCCTTGGCCGCTGCATATGGAATTGGGCCTGGTGGCCGGAGGCGCCGCTTTCGTCGGCCATTGCTTTCCGGTTTGGCTTCAGTTCAAGGGCGGCAAAGGGGTCGCCACATTTTTTGGCGTATTGCTCGCAGGCATATGGCCCGTTGGCGCTATCGCAGCGATCACTTGGCTCGCTGTCGCGACCATGTTTCGCTTTTCCTCTCTCGCTGCGTTGGCCGCCGCTATTGTCGCGCCACTCGCGGCGTGGGTCGCGGATTTCAGCTGGCCGGAAATCTGCTTCAGTCTGGTCCTTAGTGCGCTCGTCGTGCTGCGTCATCGCACCAATATCGAGCGCCTGCGCAACGGCACAGAGCCGCGCATCGGCGACAAGAAGAAGAACGAAACGCCGCCCGCAGAAAGCAGTGCTCCCGACGAGAAAGCCAACGATCCGCCAGCTTCCGCGGACTCATGAACCGCACCTTGTCGCTTCCCGAGCGGCTCGCCTGGGTGCGTTTGGCGCGCACGGCGCGCATCGGGCCCCTGACTTTTCACCGCATGCTCGCGCGCTTTCGCACACCATCCGCCGCGCTTGAAGCATTGCCCCGCTTTACCCAAGCCACACCGCCTCCGGCAGAACGCATCGAACACGAGATAAAGGCTTTGGACAGCATGGGGGCGCGCCTCATCGCTTCGTGCGAGCCCGAATATCCGCCACTGCTGGCGCAACTCGACGCGCCGCCGCCCGTCTTGGCCATGCGCGGCGCCGCAACTCTGGCGGCCAAGCCCTGTATCGCCATTGTTGGCGCGCGCGAAGCATCGGGCGTGGCCATGCTGTTCGCCGAACGGCTCGCGGCGGATCTGGGCGATGCCGGTTTTACGATCGTCTCCGGCCTTGCCCGCGGCATCGATGCGGCCGCACATCGCGGCACACTCAAAACCGGCGCCGTCGCCGTGCTCGCGGGTGGGCTCGATCATCCTTATCCTCCGCAAAATCTGAAACTGCATGAAGAAATTTGCGAACACGGTTTGGTGGTGAGCGAAGCGCCGCTCGGCGCGGTAGCAAGGGCGCGCGATTTTCCGCGCCGCAATTCTATCGTCTCTGGCATAGCCCGCGCCGTAATCGTGATTGAAGCAGCATTGCGCTCAGGCTCGCTGATCACGGCCCGCGCCGCCGCCGAACAAGGACGCGAAGTGATGGCCGTGCCTGGGTCGCCGCTGGATCATCGCGCGCGCGGCGCCAATGCGCTGATCAAACAGGGTGCGGCTTTGATCGAGAGCGCCGAAGATGTGATCGCAGCCCTGGGCGAAGCGCCCGCGCCTTTGCGTCCGCTTTCCGCTGGACCACTTTTCGCCGATACGCCCGCCGCGCCAGCTGGCCTCGGCAAAAAAATCGCCGCTTTGCTTTCGCCGACACCAATTCACGTCAACGATTTGGCGCGGCTCACAGACGCGAGCGCCGGCGCGGTGGCTGCCGCGCTGATGGAGCTTGAACTTGAAGGCGCCGCCGCATCCTTGCCCGGCGGCTACGCCGCCCTGGCGCGGGCCGCGTTCTCGCAAGGCTAGCCGCTGGCGCGCTTAGCGCCTTCGGTCGCCATGCCGTCGGAGGCCGCAGAAGCAATCTCCCGCGCGCGCTCCAGCGCATCCGCCAGTGTCGGCAGAGACGCATGGCGCGCCAGAACAGCAAGTTCCTCGGCGATGTCCCGGCAATAATCGGCAACATCGTGCGGGGGCGGTGTGGGCGTGTGAGGTTCCGTCATAAATACTCGCTCTGCGCGAGTATTATCAACCTATGGTTTAGCTGGCAACGCGTTGTTTGCTTTTGCCTAAGTATATGAAGCTGATGAAATTTTAGGGGTGCTTCGGCGATGCTCCTCGCAGCAGGCGGCGTGAGACGCGTTGACAGGGCCAGGGTCCGCCCTCAGTTTCCCGCCGCTTCGGCCCCCGCCATTTGCCCGAAAGTGCACCCTCCGAATGAATGTCGTCGTCGTTGAGTCCCCCGCTAAGGCTAAGACAATCAACAAATATTTGGGCTCCGGCTACAAAGTGCTGGCGTCCTACGGACACATCCGCGACCTGCCTCCGAAGGACGGATCGGTGCGCCCGGACGAGGATTTTGCGCTCGAATGGGAGATTGATTCCAAATCCTCCAAGCGCGTCCGCGAGATCGCCGACGCGCTCAAAGGCGCCGAAAACCTGATCCTCGCCACCGACCCCGACCGCGAGGGAGAGGCTATTTCCTGGCACGTGCTTGAAGCGCTCAACCAGAAGAAGGCTCTGAAGGGCAAAAGCGTTCAGCGCGTGACCTTCAACGCCATCACCAAATCCGCCGTGCAAGCCGCCATGGCCGCGCCGCGCGACATCGACATGGAATTGGTCGACGCTTATTTGGCGCGCCGCGCGCTCGATTATCTCGTCGGCTTCACGCTTTCGCCGGTACTGTGGCGCAAACTGCCAGGCGCGCGTTCGGCGGGCCGCGTGCAATCGGTGGCGCTGCGCCTGATCGTCGACCGCGAAGTCGAGATCGAGCGCTTCAAGCCACAGGAATATTGGTCGGTTGACGCCAATCTCGCCACGCCGCGCCAGGATAAATTCGTCGCCCGTCTCTCCGCCTTCGAAGGCAAGAAGCTGAAGCGCCTCGACATCGAGAATGAAGCGATGGCGTTCGCCGCGCGCGACGCGGTGCGCAATGGCAAGTTCACGGTCAGCGCGGTCGAAGCCAAGCCGACGCGGCGCAATCCGCCGCCGCCCTTCACCACCTCGACGCTGCAACAAGAAGCAGCGCGCAAGCTCGGCTTCAACGCCTCGCGCACCATGCAAACCGCGCAACGCCTCTACGAGGCGGGGCACATCACCTACATGCGGACGGACGGCGTCAGCATGGATGAAGGCGCCATGCGCGAATTGCGCAGCACCATCGATACGCAATTCGGCAAGGAATACACGCCCGCCGATCCGCGCCGCTATGCCTCTAAAGCGAAGAATGCTCAGGAAGCGCACGAAGCGATCCGCCCGACCGATCCGTCGAACACGCCGAAATCGATGCATCTCGATGGCGATCAGGCGCGGCTCTACGAATTGGTCTGGAAGCGCGCCGTCGCGAGCCAAATGGAATCAGCTTCGATCGAGCGCACCAGTGTCGATTTCACCGAGCCGAGCGGCAAGGTTGAATTGCGCGCCACAGGCCAAGTCATTCTCTTCGACGGCTTCCTGAAGCTCTACCAGGAAGGGCGCGACGATGAAGAGGATGAAGAGAGCCGCCGCCTGCCGCAATTGAAGCAAGGCGAAGCTGTGCAGGTGGAAGAGGTGAAGGCCGATCAGCACTTCACCGAACCGCCGCCGCGTTTTTCCGAAGCCAGCCTTGTCAAAAAGCTCGAAGAGCTCGGCATCGGCCGCCCCTCCACCTATGCGGCCATTCTCGAGAAGCTGCGCGAACGCAATTATGTGAAGACGGAAAAGAACCGCTTCATTCCCGACGATCGCGGCCGCCTCGTCACCGCGTTCATGGAGAATTTCTTCTCCAAGTATGTCGAATACGATTTTACCGCCGATCTCGAGGAAAAGCTCGACCAGGTCTCGTCCGGCGACCTGCCGTGGAAAAATCTAATGCGCGAATTCTGGACCGACTTTAACGGCGCTGTGGGCGACATCGGCGAGCTGCGCATCGGCGACGTGATCGAAAAGCTCAACGACGTTTTGGGCGATCACATCTTCCCGCCGCGCGAAGACGGCTCCGATCCACGCACCTGCCAAGTCTGCGGCACCGGCAATCTTTCACTACGGCTCGGCAAATTCGGCGCCTTTGTCGGCTGCTCGAACTATCCCGAGTGTAAATTCACGCGGCCTCTTGCTGGTGGTGACGAAGCAGAAAACGCCATTCCATCGGAAGGGCTCGAGCTTGGCCAAGGCGCAACCGGCCCGATCACGCTGAAGAGCGGCCGCTTCGGACCGTATGTCGAAATGCCGAACGGGGAAGACAAACCCAAACGCGCGGGACTTCCGCGCGGCTGGTCGCCCGACGATCTCACACTCGAAAAAGCAATCCGGCTCTTATCGCTGCCGCGCGAAGTTGGTCTGCACCCGAGCGAAAACGAAATGATCCTCGCCGGTATCGGCCGCTACGGCCCTTACCTGCAAATGGGCAAGATGTACGCAAGCTTGCCCGGCGTGGACGACGTGTTCGAAATCCAAATGAACCGCGCCGTCACGCTCATAGACGAAAAGAAAGCCGGCGGCGGCAAAGGGCGCTTCGGACGCGCTGCGGCGCCACCGATCAAAGAACTCGGCGAAAGCCCGGTCACAGGCAAAGCCGTACGCGTGCTCAATGGCCGCTACGGCCCTTACATCAATGACGGCGAAACCAACGCCAACGTGCCGAAGGACAAAAAGCCGGAAGATGTCACGCTCGACGAAGCGCTGAACCTGCTGGAAGAGCGCGCGGCCAAGGGTGGCGGCAAGAAGAAGAAAGCCGCCAAGAAAGCCGCGCCGAAGAAAAAAGAAGCTGCTCCAAAGAAGGCTGCCGCGAAGAAGGCGGCAAAAAAGCCCGCCGCCAAGAAAGCGCCTGCGAAAAAGAAAGCTGCCGGCTAATGAAGACGCCCTTCTTTTTCTAAGTTTTTTTAGCTTCCAGAAGGCTGAGTTCGTAGCGCGCGCGATCCCTGTGTTCGTAGATCGCATCGCGCGCCATGAGGTTCCACGCCTCACGCTTCCGGCCTGCAGCTTTTAGAGCTTGGATCTCTGCTTCTTGCGCGGCGATGCGCTGATCCAGGCGCGCAAGATAGGCGCGCCAATCTTCGGCGGTTTTGTGGGCGTTCTCAAACCTGGTCAGCGTCACCATGACCAAATGCTCCAGAGAGTTGGAAGTTACGGCGCGTCCTGCTCCACCATATTCCGCGCGTCCCGCGCAGCAAAAGTGGCCAAGGGCGCTGTCAGCGTCTAAAAGTGGGCATCCAATGGAGCGGGATTATGGGCCGGATTGAAGCGAAATTGCAGGAAATGGGGATCGAGTTGCCGACGCCGCCAGCGCCGGTGGCCTCTTATGTCCCGTTCGTGAGCTCAGGCGGCATCGTCTATGTGTCCGGCCAAGTCTCTGTAGATGCTTCGGGCGGCATCAAAGGCAAGCTCGGGGCCGATATCGAGGTCGAGGAAGGGCAAGCGGCAGCGCGCCTGTGCGGCCTCAATCTGCTGGCCCAGATCAAGGCGGCCTGTGACGGCGATCTGGACCGCGTGCGCCGCGTGGTGAAACTCGGCGGCTTCGTCAACGTCACGCCCGACTTCGCGCCGATCCCGCAGGTGATCAATGGCTGCTCGGATTTGATGGTGGCGGTCTTTGGAGACGCCGGTAAACACGCACGCTCTGCGGTGGGCGTGGCCAATCTGCCCCTCGATTTTGCCGTCGAGGTCGATGGCATATTTGAAATCAGCTGACATCTTTAACTTGCCGCGCCGGGCTCTAGACTGACGGCATGGATGGAACCGACGCGCTGACGATTTCCGTGCTGGAGGGGCTATCGGGCATCGATCGCGCGGCGTGGGATGCGCTGGCCAATCCTGCGGATGCGCCGTTCGACCCGTTCCTGTCGTGGGATTTTCTGCACGCGCTGGAAGAAAGCGGATGCGCATCCGACCTGAGCGGCTGGCGCCCAATGCATTTGTTGGCGCGCGACGCCAAGGGCGCCGCAGTGGGCGCGATGCCGCTCTATCTCAAAGAACATTCTTACGGCGAATATGTTTTCGACCATGCATGGGCTGACGCATTGCAGCGCGCCGGCGGTCATTATTATCCGAAGCTACAATGCGCCGTGCCGTTTACCCCCGTGCCCGGCCGGCGCATCCTTACGAACGACGCATCCGTTGAGCGCGCCCTAGTATTGGCCGCGATTGGCGCGGCACGGCAGCTTGGCGCCTCTTCCGTGCACGCGACTTTCGCGCATGCCGAAGCGTGCGAACGGATTGCGCCGCTTGGCTACATGACGCGTGCGGGCTTGCAATATCATTGGTTCAATCGCGGCTATGGATCATTCGCGGATTTCCTAGCCGATCTTTCGTCGCAAAAACGCAAGACCATCCGGCGCGAACGCGCGCGTGCTTGCGAAGGTTTGAACGTGAAGCGCCTGCGCGGCGATGACATCAAGGCAGCGGATTGGGATTTTTTCTTCCGCTGCTACATGGATACGGGCGCGCGCAAATGGGGCTCGCCCTATCTTAACCGCGATTTCTTCACGCTGCTCGGCGAACGCATGGCGGACCGTTGCGTGTTGTTTATGGCGGAGGCGGACGGCGTGCGTATCGCGTCGGCGCTCAACCTGCTCGGCGGCGATGCGCTTTATGGGCGCTATTGGGGGCGCGTCGCGGACAAATCCTTCCTGCACTTTGAGCTCTGCTATTATCAGGCGATCGACCTCGCCATCGAATTAGGCCTCTCACGCGTCGAAGCAGGCGCGCAGGGCGATCACAAGCTCGCGCGCGGCTACGTGCCCGCGCCGACCTATAGCGCGCACTGGATTGCGCATCCGGGATTGCGTGACGCGATCGCGCGTTACCTGGAAGCAGAAACGCCCGCTGTCGTGGACGAAGCGGAGATGCTGGCCGAGCACACGCCTTTCAAAAAGGGTGAGTGAGCTCTTAGCGCCGCCGACGCTTGCCGCGCTGTGGTTTGCGGTCACGCCCGCGCGTCTGCATGCTCTGCCGCGTTTTCTTCCAGCCCGGCTGCGGCGGTTCTGGATCGGAGAGCACGCTGAACAGCATGCCGCCACTGATCGGCGTCGCTTCCTCAAGGCGCACCTCGACACGCATGCCGAGCGGAAAGCGTTCGCCGGTCTGTTCGCCGACAAGCGCATGCGCCTTCTCGTCGTGGAGCCAGCGTTGAGGCCCCAAGGAGGAAATCGGCGCGAGGCCATCGGCTTGCGTCTCGTCTAACCGGATAAACAAACCAAATCGCGTGACACCCGTCACCCGGCCCTCAAACTCAGCGCCGACCTGGTCGGCGAGATAGGCCGCGATATAGCGTGCGGTGGCGTCACGCTCGGCGGCCATCGACGTGCGCTCAGTCTGGCTGATGTGTTCGGCCGTTTCGTCGTAGCGCGCTTCTTCCGCATCGGTAGCGCCATCATCGCCGAGTTTCAGCGCGCGGATCAAAGCGCGGTGAATGGTGCAATCGGCATAGCGGCGGATCGGCGAGGTGAAGTGCGAATAGCGCGCAAGGTTGAGGCCGAAATGGCCGATATTGTTGGGCGCATAGACGGCTTGCGATTGGGTGCGCAGCACCACCTCATTGATGATGTCTTTGTTGGGCGATTGCTCGGCCAAATTCAGGATGCGATTGAAGCGCGCGGCGCTGACCCGCTCGCCCTTGCTCCATTTCATATTCACTGTCGGCAGAAAGTCGCTGATTGCGGCGATCTTCTCTTCGGAAGGCTGGTCGTGAACACGATAGATTTGCGGACGCTGCTTTTGCTCCAGCGTTTCGGCGGCGCAGACATTGGCCTGAATCATGAATTCTTCGATCAGCTTGTGGGCGTCGAAGCGTTCGCGCCGCTTCACGCCGGCCACTTGGCCGTTCTTGAAAATGATCTTGTGTTCGGGCGCATCTATATCGAGCGGCTGGCGCTTCTCGCGGCCCTTCCAGGCGCAGGCATAAGCGGCCCAGAGCGGCTTCAGGATAGGCTCCAGCAAAGGGCGCGCTTTATCATCAGGCTTGCCGTCAATGGCGGCTTGGGCTTGTTCGTAGGACAGCTTCGCCGCCGAGCGCATGAGTCCGCGCGTGAATTTGTGGCTCTTCTTCCGGCCTTCGCTGTCGAACACCATTTCAACGGCGAGGCAGGCGCGGTCTTCGTTTTCGCGCAGCGAGCAAAGATCCGCTGAAAGCGATTCCGGCAGCATGGGCGCAACACGGTCGGGAAAATAGGTCGAGTTGCCGCGCCTCCAGGCGCCGCGATCGAGCGGAGAACCAGGCGTCACATAGGCGGCGACATCGGCGATGGCGACCCAGACGCGCCAGCCGCCTTTATTCTTTGGATCGTCGTCGGGCTGCGCGTACACCGCGTCGTCATGGTCGCGCGCATCTTCCGGATCGATGGTGATGAGCGGCAGCTTGCGCAGATCGGTGCGCCCCTTGAGCGTTGGCTTCTGAGCGGCATTGGCCTGTTTTTCTTCCTCGGGCGTGAAGCCCTCGGTGATGCCATGTGTATGCATGGCGAGAATGGAAGCGGCGCGCGGATCGGATTCCTTGCCGAGAATTTCCTTGATGGCGCCGCGCTTGGGGCCATGCGCGCGTTCGCGCCGTCCGACCACAAGTTCGACAAAGACGAGATCGCCGTCTTCTGCGTCGCCAACATCCTCGGGCATGACGATCAGATCATGCCGCGCCTTGCGGTCAGCGGGCACGACGCGCCCGCCGGCAAGAGGACGATCACGCTGATCTTTTGCCGCGCGATAAACGCCCAGGATGCGGTGCGCGCTTTGGCCTAGCCGCTTGATGACGCGCGCTTCGAAACCGTCCTCGGTTTTGGCAATGCGCGCGAGGACGCGGTCGCCCACGCCGATTGCGGCCTCACCGCGCATCAGCCGGCCTTCGCCGGGCGCGAGACGAACCGGCGGACCGAAATAGCCCTCGGGCCCGCGCATGCGCGCGATCAGTTCACCGTCTGCATCGCGGTCAAGCACATCCATGACGCCCGATTGCGGCAGCGCGTCGGCGTCGGCGTAGCGCTTGCGTCCGGTGCGGCCGAGCGCGCCCGATTCTTCAAGATCGCGCAGAATGTGGCGCAGTTCTTTTTTCTGATCGGAGCCAATGCCAAGTTCGCGCGCGATATCCCGCTTCTGCGCATTGCCGCCAGCTTTGCGGATAGCCTCAAGCACGCGTTCGCGGGTGAGCGGCTCTGGGCCGGGTGGTCGATTCTTCGCCATGGTGCGCCCACGCTAGCGGGCGCGTCCCGCTTCGTCACGCGCGGGCGCGTTTTTAGAGATTGTGTCTCCCGGATGGGAGCGGGGCGCGTGCTCCGCGCTTTATTTTTTAGGGTGCGCGATGCGTCTCCACACCGCGCTTTGCGCGCTTCACGCGCCCCGTTTCAGC
>JAUIJZ010000146.1 GCA_030430715.1 Alphaproteobacteria bacterium | reverse complement strand
CCACGATCACCAGGTCGAAGCGCTGCCCCGCAGCGACGAGCCGAGTCATCACGGTCTCCGCATCGCCCACCGTGGTGTCGTGTGGGACCGCCCGCCGGCTGACCCCTGGGCCCGACCCCGTGTTCAGCGCCATGTTCCGACGAGTGGCGGCGACGGCGGGTGCCGCGATGTCGATGCTGTGCACCGCGGCGGCGCCGCCGACCGCGGCGTTGACCGAGAACCCGCCACCGCTACAGAACACGTCCAGGACCCGTCGACCCGCGGCGAGGTCACGGACCCGGCGTCGGTTGTCCCGCTGGTCGAGGAACCACCCGGTCTTCTGCCCTGCGACGACGTCGGCCTCGAAGAGACAGCCGTTCTCCCGGAAGACCACCGGTCCGGTCGGTCGCTCCCCCGCCACGAGGACGGCGGCGTGCTCGGTCGGCAGATCGAACACGGATTGATATTTCGGCGGCGGGCCCGCATTGGCGATCACGCAATCGATGCGCCCATATCGTTCCATCACTGCATTCATGCCGTCGATCACGGCCTGTTCGGTGGCGACATCTACCTCGCGCGCGCTGGCTTCAACGCCGAAGCCCTGCAACTCTTTCACCGCCTTGGCATTTTTTTCGGCGTTGCGCGCCCAGATTTCGACGCTGCCGCCCTGCTTGGCGATACCCCGCGCGAAGCCGAGCCCTAGCCCGCCATTGCCGCCAGTAATGACCGTTACCTTGCCGCTCAGATCGAACAGACCCTTCGACATTCTTCCCTCCCAAGACGCAGCTTTCGCCAATGTTTCGCTGTTGATGCCGCGCCGGGCAATGGCCCGCCTATCGAGAAAAGGGCGCAACCGCCGCCAACAGGCCGCCATGTTGGCCCGCCCTCCACATCGAGAACGCTGAATTGGCCTGATCGCAACAGGTGTGGCCGTCTCAACGCACGCCAAAATACAGAGAACATCTTTGCAACGGCCAATGCCGGCATATACTTGACACAGACTGGCAAAGACCGGTCCGAAATAGGGGCGGAACTTTGGCGACAGCCGCAACGACCATGACCGTCGACGCCATGCTTAGCTCGCCGCTTATGTCGGCGCAGCTGGTACGTTTCGACTTGCCTCAAGCCAATGCGGGGGAGCTGCATCACGCGCGCGCGCACCGGCTTGAGATGAGCCTAACGCCGCGCCACAACGCTCGCGCCTGCTACAGTGAGCATTGGAGTTCGCACCGCTTCGAGCGCATTGGCGACGTGTTCTTGGTGCCCGCCCGCGAAACTCTTCACGCCAAAGGCGAAAGCGGCCGGCAAACCTCCATCACCTGCCTCCTGCGCGTAGAGCCGATCCGCGCTTGGTTCGACAGCGATTTTGAATGGACCGAACGACGCCTTGAGGCGACGCTCGACATAGCCAATCCGAATGTTCACAGCCTGCTCGTTCGCCTCGGCGAAGAGCTGCGCAACCCAGGTCTTGCCAGCGAAACGCTGACCGAACTCATCGCCGCGCAATTGGCGATCGAACTCAGCCGCCATTATCAGGCCATAGCCAATAGCCCCATGACGGGCGGTCTGCCCTCCTGGCGCTTGCGGCTTATCGACGAGCGTTTAGCCGATCTGCAAGAAGCGCCCAGCCTGACCGAATTGGCTGAACTCTGCAAAATGTCGGTACGCCAGCTCACGCGCGGCTTCCGCGCCAGCCGCGGGTGCTCAATTGGCGATTATATCGTCAACAGCCGCATTGAACGCGCCAAGCGCCTCCTGATGAGCGATCTTTGCGTTAAGGCGATCGCACATCAAATGGGTTTCGCATCGCCATCCAGCTTCTCTTACGCATTCCGCCGTGCAACAGGCCAAACACCGCGCCAGTTCCGCCAGCGCGCCACGCATTGGGATGCCGAAAACTAATCGCCTGCAACGGCCCGATGCGCCTTGCCAAGTCCGACGCTCGTAAGAAAATCGCAAGCGCACACGCTAACGAACCGGCGATATAGTGCCTGTACGATTACGGGAGGCGCGATCAATGGCGGTAGAACTGGTAGCGGATGAACTTGTAGAGGCGGCCCAAAAAGCCTCGGGGCTCCAGACCTTCGATAGTGAAAGTTACCGTGAGGGACTGGATCTTCTTGTTGACGAACTCAACCGTGAAGCGCCCGGCGAAAACTTCGTTGACCGCAATCGCCGCGATATTGTGACGGCGCTCACTCGCCGCCTTAAAGTCCACGATTATTTGAGCGGACGCCCTGAGCTTCTGAAACGCCCCATCGAGCGGCCCATCTTCGTCATGGGCATGCCGCGCACAGGCACGACGCTGCTCTCAAACCTTTTCGCAACAGACCCCAGCTTGCGCTCTCCGCTCACATGGGAAATCGACGACCCCATCCCGCCGCCTAAGGCCGATGCACTTAGGACAGATCCACGCGCGCTAGCGCGTCTGGAGATGGAGAAGAAGATGCTCGCCGCGCATCCGGAGATGGGCAAATATTATCGCAACTCGGCAATCTACCCGAACGAATGCATGTTCTTCATGATCCACGACTTCAAGGGATTGTTGTGGGAGGGGCGCGGCGAACTTCGCCGATATCGCGACTGGCTCTTCAACGAAGCCGATCTGACCTCGACCTACGAATACCATAAGCGCTTCCTGCAATTGCTTCAGGCCGATGCGCCGGGAACGTGGAATCTAAAGATGCCTTCGCACGCGCTTTGGTTGGACACATTGCTTAAAGTGTATCCTGATGCGCGCTTAATATGGGCGCACCGCGATCCGTACACCGCTACCGGATCATTCTGCAGCCTGATGTCGCTGTCCATGCGTGCCTCGACACAAAAGGATCGCTCGGCTTGGATTTCCGAGAATTACCCCTGGCAAGCACAAGAGCACGCAGATCGGATCATGGATTTCCGCGACCGTCACGGCGAAGATCGCATCGTCGACCTTCATTATGCGGAGCTGATGCGCGCCCCTATTCCAACCATGCGCAAGCTTTACGATGCTCTTGGTCAGCCACTCTCAACAGAGGCGAAAGCTGCTATGAAAGCCTGGATTGACGACAATCCGCAGCAAAAATTTGGCAAACACGAATACAAGCTCGACCAGTTCGGCCTCAGCGTCGATAAGCTGAAGCCGCGCTTTGAGCGTTACCTCGCTCGCTATGATATCGAACCGGAAGGCTAGGAGCACGCACATGCTGGAAGGCCGCCACTATCAAAATGCTTATGTCACACGTGACATCGGAAAAGCGATCGAGGCCTTCCGCACCCGCGCCGGCGTAACAGATGTCATGACCTATGAAGGCGCCATCGACGTATGGACGCCGCAAGGGAGCGGATTACAAACGACCAAGCTTGCCTTCATCTGGATTGGCGACCTGCAATACGAATTGATTGAGCCCGTCTCGGAGCCATCAGGAATCTATTCCGACGCCTTGCCGCCAGGCTATGAAATGAAATTCCATCACATCGCCATGCGCGTGAGCGATTGGGACGCCTTCCGCGCCAAAGTCGATAAGCAAGCTTATCCGGTCGTGCTCGAGGGGGACACTGGCGCGCTCAAATTCCTCTATCTCGACGCACGCGACTTCCTTGGGCATTACCTCGAATACGTCTGGGCTACGTCTGAGCGTTGGACGCAAATGGGCATGAAAAACTAAAGCGCGTCTTCCAGCATCATTGCCGCGGCCTTTCCGGCGATCATCATGGTCGGCGAATTGGTGTTGCCGGATGTGATCCGCGGCATCACCGAGGCATCAGCCACACGCAGCCCCTCTACACCGATGACCCGCAAGCGCTCGTCCACCACGGCGAGCGGATCTGTGGGGACGCCCATCTTTGCCGTTCCAACAGGATGGAAAATCGTGGTTCCGAGCGCACGCGCCGCATTTAGCAATTCTTCTTCGCTCTGCGCCTCCTCGCCAGGACGGAATTCCTCCGGCCGGTATTGCGCCAAAGGCGGTTGCACCACGATGCGCCGCACAAGGCGCAACGACTCCACAGCGACGTGCTGATCCTCGGCGGAGGAAAGATAGTTCGGGGCGATCACGGGCGGCGCGTGTGGATCATTGCTTCGCGCATGGACTGAGCCGCGACTGACCGGTCGCAAATTGCATACGCTGAGCGTGATCGCCGGAAAGGGATGCAGCGCATCGCCAAACTTATCGAGGGAAAGCGGCTGAACGTGAAATTGCAGGTTCGGCGTCGCATGCTCGGGAGAAGAATAACCAAAAGCGCCCAATTGCGAGGGCGCCATCGACATCGGCCCACGCCGCAAAAACCCATATTCGAGCGCCATAAGCGGCCGGCGCCAGAGCGAGGCGTACATTGCGTTCATGGTCGGCACGCCGGAAACTTTGTAGATCGGCCGCAGCTGCAAATGATCCTGCAAATTTTCGCCAACGCCCGGCGCATGGCGCACGGTTTCAACGCCAAGTCCCTGCAAACGATCGCCGGCGCCGATCCCAGAAAGCTCCAGCAATTTGGGCGTCACGACCGCACCTGCCGCCAGCACCACTTCGCCCCGCGCCCGCGCTTCCTGCAATACGCCTTCGCGCACATAGCGCACGCCGACAGCGCGCCCCTCCTCAATGATGAGCGAGGCGGCGTGCGCATTGGTCTCCAGCTTGACGTTTGACCGCTTCAGAGCCGGTGTGAGAAATCCACGCGCAGCGCTCCAACGCCGCCCATGCTTCTGATTCACCTGGTAATAGCTCGAACCGAAATTATCGCCGGTATTGAAATCGTCGACGCGAGGAATGCCTTCACACTCCGCTGCTTCCGCAAATGCTTCCAGGACGCGCCAACGCATACGCGGATAATCGACATGCCAATGCCCGCCCGCGCGATGCAGCGCATTCGGCGGCGCGACATGATCTTCCTGATCCAGAAAAATCGGCAGCACATCGTCCCAGCCCCATCCCTTGAGGCCAAGCTGGCGCCAGCCATCATAATCGGCCGCCTGTCCGCGCATATAGATCATCGCATTGATGGCCGATGATCCGCCAATCGCCTTGCCGCGCGGATAGGCAAGCGCACGCC
>JAUIJZ010000033.1 GCA_030430715.1 Alphaproteobacteria bacterium | reverse complement strand
GGGCGGTAAAAATAATGGGCAGGGGTTGGCTCATGAAACACTTTGAAGAGGGCGCCCGCCGCGAGGCGGGGCTTGGGGCCGCTTTGGCCTACGAACTGGCGAGAAAGGAACTCCTGCGTGAGTTCGGGGCGGATTTCTTCCGTTCCTTCATCGATCCGCTGAGCCTGGTGGCGGAGTGGAACGGCGCGCTGCTGTTCCGCACCAATTCGCCCACGGCCAAGGATCGGCTGCGCCAACGCGTCCAGCATCGTCTGGAGGCGCTGCTGCAGGGCTACGATGCGCGTTTCGGTCCGGTCGAAATCGTGCTCGACAGCGAAATTCCCGAGGACGTGCGTGCGCTGGCTTCGGCCCGCATCGAGGAAGCGCGTCCCAATTCCGCGCAGACGCTGGCGCAATCCTCACTGACCTTCGACACCTTCTGCGTCGATGAATCGAACGAGCGCGCTTTTGCCGTGGCGCAGATGATCGCCGCCGGCGACGCTGGTTCGTTCCCGGTGTGCCTCATTCACTCGCCGCCGGGGCGGGGCAAGTCGCACCTGCTTGGCGCCATCGCGGCGGAAACGGCCATCCGCGCGCCCGAGCGCAAAGTGCTGATGATGACGGGCCAGGAATATCTGGAGCAGTTTCAGGCGGCGTTGCACAAGAAGAAGGACGCGACTGCGTTCAAGGACGCCGTGCGCGCGCCCGACCTGCTGATGATTGACGATTTCCAGCGCATTTGCGGCAAGAAGGCCACCGAAGAAGAGGCGTTCGACACCATCTTCGACATCACGCGTCGCGGCGGCCAAGTCGTGCTTGCCGCCAATCATGGCGCCGACGGCCTTGCCGGACTTGATGAAACGCTGCGTGCAAAGCTGAAAGGCGCCGCCGCGTCGGAAATAACGGAATCGAACGCGGCGCTCCGTCGCCGCATCTTGGACATGCGCTTGGCGCATCATGCGCGCGTTTCTCCCGGCTTCGCCGTGGACGAAGACGCGCTCGACATGATTGCTGAACGTATCGCAGGGAGCGGCCGTGACCTTGACGGCGCGCTCTGCCAATTGCTCATCGAATGGAAAATTTCCGGAGGTAGAAACGTGACACTCGACGCCGCCGCCAACGCCTTGCAAAGCAAATTCGCCGCTTCCGCCGAACGGCGCGTGACCGTGCAACTCGTGCAGAAGGTTGTCGCCCGGCACTACGGCATGAGCGTGCAGCAATTGCTGGAGCGCACCCGGCGCCAATCGGTGGCGCGTCCGCGTCAGGTGGCGATGTATCTGGCTTGCCGGATGACCAATGCGTCCTTGCCCGATATCGGCCAGCGCTTTGGTGGGTATGACCATACCACCGTCATGTATGCGCGTGAACGGATCGGCGAATTGGCCGAACGTGACGCCCTGTTCAAAACCGAAATCGAGAACATCGTCCGCGACGTCAAGCGTGAGCCCTAGCCTTAGGCGCGCTGGCCGCGCACACCCCCCATCTCTTGCAGATAAGATTTGGGGAATGCGAGGCTTCTGCTAGGTTCGCACCCCCTGTGAGAGGCCGACTCGGCAGCTCCAGGGGGTGTTTTGTTTTCCGAAGCTCGGGAAGAAGCAATGCGGCTGACGATTGAGCGTTCGACGCTCCTAAAGGCGCTCAACCACGTTCAAAGCGTCGTCGAGCGCCGCAATACGATCCCGATCCTCTCGAACGTGCTGATGTCGGC
The DNA here is from genome assembly GCA_030430715.1 of Alphaproteobacteria bacterium. Lineage (GTDB taxonomy): Bacteria > Pseudomonadota > Alphaproteobacteria > Caulobacterales > Aquidulcibacteraceae > Vitreimonas. The sequence continues at coordinate 27,347 of JAUIJZ010000033.1, read as the reverse complement.
GCAGGGCGACAGCCTGAAGCTCACCGCCACCGATCTCGACATCGAGATTTCCGAGTCGGCGCCGGCCGAGGTTGAAAGCGCTGGGCAGACCACGGCGCCCGCGAATTACCTTTACGACTTCGTGCGCAAGCTGCCCGATGGCGCGGCGGTGAAGTTCGATGTTTCCGGCGACGATCCGCGCCTGTTCGTTTCGGCGGGCAAGTCGCGGCTGCATTTGCCGATTTTGCCGGCGGGCGATTTTCCGTCCATGCCTTCGGACGGGTTCGAGACCAAATTCGAAGTCGAGCCCACGGAATTTTCGCGTCTGCTCGATAAGACGCGCTTCGCCATCTCGACCGAAGAGACCCGCTATTATCTGAACGGCATCTTCCTGCACGCGGTTGCGGCTGATGGCGGGCCGATGCTGCGCGCGGTGGCGACGGACGGTCACCGCCTGGCGCTCGCCGACACTGCGGCGCCAAGCGGCGCGCAAGGCATGCCCGGCGTGATCGTGCCGCGCAAAACCATCAACGAATTGAAGCGGCTTCTCGATGACGCCGCCGATCTGGTCGAGGTTTCTGTTTCGCCGCAAAAAATCCGCTTCGGGCTCGGCGATGCGGTGCTGACGTCGAAGCTGATCGACGGCTCATTCCCCGAATATGCGCGCGTCATTCCCAAAGGGAACGCCAAGAAGCTGAAGGTCGATAACAAAGCCTTCGCCGAAGCGGTGGATCGCGTGGCGACGGTCTCGGCGGAGCGTTCGCGCTCGGTGCGGCTCGCGCTCGACAGCGACAAGATCGCGCTCACCGTCAACAATCCCGACGCCGGCGTGGCGACGGAAGATCTGGCGGCCGAATATGCGGACGACGCGATGGAGATCGGCTTCAACGCGCGTTACTTGCTGGATGTCGCCGGCCAAATCGAAGGCGAGCAAGCGCTGTTCGAGCTCGCCGATTCCGGCTCGCCCACTTTGGTGCGCGATGAAGCGGACGAGCTGGCGCTCTACGTGTTGATGCCGTTGAGGGTCTAGCTTTGCGGAAGCGCTGGATCGTTTTGTGCGTTCTTGCGCTCGCGATTGGCGGCGTGCTGGTGTTCAACGCGTCCCTCTGGGGGCGTCCCACTGGCGAACTGACGCTGCTCGCCCATCGTGGCGTGCATCACGATTTCCCAAGCGAAGGTCTCACCAACGAAACCTGCACGGCGGAGCGGATTTATCCGCCCACGCACAGCTTCATCGAGAATACGCTGCCCTCGATGCAGGCAGCCTTCGATCTTGGCGCCGACATGGTGGAGATCGACATCCATCCGACCACGGATGGCGAATTTGCCGTCTTCCACGATTGGGGCATCGGCTGCCGCACGGAAGGCGAGGGCGTCACCCGAGAGCAGAGCATGGCCTATCTGCGCACGCTCGACGCCGGCTACGGATACACGGCCGATGGCGGACAAACCTTTCCGCTGCGCGGCCAAGGCGTCGGCATGATTCCGAGCTTGCGGGAGGTGCTCGCGGCGTTTCCCGGGCGCCGCTTTCTCATTAACTTCAAAAGCAACGATCGTGACGAAGCCGATCAGGTGCTGGCCTATCTTGATGCGACGCCGGATGCGGATTTTTCGCGCCTTGCCTTTTATGGCGCTGATCCGGCCGACCGTCTGCACCAGCTTCGGCCCGATTTGCGCGTGTTGGGCCGCAAGCGCTTCATGAGCTGCGTGAAGGATTATGTATTGACGGGCTGGTATGGCCATATTGCCGATGTGTGTCGCAACACGATCATTTATGTGCCGTCGAATTTCAGTTGGATTTTGTGGGGTTGGCCCAATCTCTTTCTCGCGCGCATGCAAGCCGTTGGCACGGAAGTCTATGTCGCGGATGAGACGCCGCTTGGTGAGCGTTTAGGCATCAATGGCGTGGACGACGAGGACGCCTTCGCGCGCGTGCCGCGCGGCTGGCGAGGCGGCATCTCAACCGATCGCATTGAGCTGATCGCGCCATTGGCGGAACGCCCAACATCGTGACGCATCCGTTCTACGTCTCGCGCCTTGCTCTCACGGATTTCCGCAACCACGCATCGCTCTCTCTCGATTTCGATGCGCGGCCTGTGTGTTTGTTCGGTCCGAACGGCGCCGGCAAGACCAACATCATCGAAGCGCTCACCATGCTCGCGCCCGGCCGCGGTTTGCGCGGCGCCAGCGTGCCGGAATTGGCGCGCGATGGCGGCGAGGGACGCGCGCAGGTTTGGGCGGTTTCGGCGCGCGTGTCGAAAAGTGGCGAAGAGATCGCGCTGGGCATCGGCGCCGAGCGCACGCCGGAGGGCGGCATCAAGCGCGCCATGCGCCGCGACGGTCAGCCCGCGACCGCGAATGAGCTCGGCGAAGCGGCGCGCATGACGTGGCTAACGCCGGCGATGGATCGTTTGTGGTCCGGCCCCGCCGGAGATCGCCGCCGCTTCTTCGATCGCCTCACGCTCGCGCGCGCGAGCGAACATGGCCACGCCGCCGCCGCTTATGAGCGCGCCATGCGTGAGCGTCAGCGCCTGCTGAGCGACCGTAATTTCGACGATGCCTGGCTCACCGGATTGGAGCGCGAAATGTCGGCGCATGGCGCGGCCATCGCGGCGGCGCGCGTGGAAACGCTCGCGCGCCTGCAAGAAGCGATCGATGCGCGCCCCGATGGCGCGTTCCCCAAAGCCGTGCTGAGCCTGGAGGGCACGTTCGAAGCGCGCTTCGCGTCGGGCGCCAACAGCGCCGACGTTGAAGAAGCGTTCGCCGATTTGTTGTCCGAGATGCGCTTCCGCGACGCCGGCGCCGGGCGCGCGCTCGACGGGCCGCACCGCAGCGATTTGCGCGCGCGTCATGCCGTGAAGGGGATGGACGCCGATCAATGCTCGACCGGCGAACAGAAAGCGTTGCTGCTCGGCGTGATCCTGGCGCAGGCGCGCGCTCTGGCCGACGATCCGGGGGCGGGCCCTTCGCTTATTCTCATTGATGAAGCGGCGGCGCATCTCGATGCCGTGCGCCGCGCCGCGCTGTTCGATGAATTGCTGGCCAATCCTGGCCAGGCTTGGCTGACCGGCACCGATGAAAGCCTGTTCGAGGCGTTTGAAGCGCGCGCGCAGCGCCTCGAAGTGCGCGACGGCGCCGTGCGCGCCGTATGACCAAGGATAGCCGCCCTTCGCGCTTATGCGACATCCGTTTGTTTGCCGGCCACGAGCACAAATATTTGGAGGGACACGAGGAGGTCGTCGCGTTTGCGCGCCGTCTCGCTTGGTATCTGAATGGCGAAGGTTTCAGTATTGGAGCACATACGCACATGTATGTGTTTTTCTCGCCCAGTACGCCTGTTGGTGAAGCGAAGCCCACGGACTATGGCGGAGATTGGTGGCAGCGTTACACGCATGTCGCCGCCCCGCGCCAGTTGACCAAGACGCCGGGAACGGATGAGAAGCTTCGTGCGGGGATAGTCGAGGCTCTGAAAGCTAATCGGCCCGATCAGGAAGGCCTGATCGAAAGCGCCGCGGCTACTGTCATGAAGCATGGCGCAAACTTGCGCTTCCTCATGCAGCAGAAACTCACGAAGTCGTATAAGTCAGAGGTGACGTTCTCGATTGGCTCATGGGGAAGAGAGCCCACTTACGTACAGGTTTTTCGGACCGACTGTTCCAGCAATGCGCTTATGGCATCGCCTCGCATTGATACCTTGTCGGCCGAGGAAGCGTTCTCGCACAAGGCTATGGCGCTTGCGATTCCCGTCATGGAGTACGCGCCGATAGCCGCCAAGCCCCCTATATCTAAGCAGGTGAAGCAGAACGGTTAGCGTTTAAGCTGCTGCGCGCGCCTCTTCAGCCGCTAGAACTGCCGGCACAGTGAGCGTAAAGCGCGAGCCTTCGCCGAGCGTGCTGCGCACCGTCACGTCGCCGCCCAGCAGGCGCGCATAATTGCGCGTGATCGACAGCCCAAGTCCGGTGCCGCCGAATTTGCGCGTAATGCTCGCGTCGGCTTGCGTGAACGGCTGGAACAGACGCTCCACTTGCTCGGCGCTCATGCCAATGCCTGAATCGGCGACTTCGAACACAAGCCATGCGTGGCCGGCGCGCATGTCGCGGCGGGCGCGCAGCGTGACTGTTCCGCCTTTGCTGAATTTCAGCGCATTGGACAAAAGGTTCAGCAGGCATTGCTTGATCTTGAAGGCGTCGTTGTCGCCGTCGCCCAGATTGGGCGCGAGGAAGATGCGCAAATTGGTTTGATCTGCGGCGGCGGCGGGCCGCACTGTGTGGATCGCTTCATGCGCCAGCGTGCTTGCGCTGAAAGGGATGCTTTCGACATCGACGCGTCCGGCGTCGATCTTCGAGATGTCGAGCACGTCGTTGATGATGGCGAGCAGATGTTGTGCGGCGGCGACGATGCGTTGGGCGTCCTCGGCCGTTTGCTCATTCACGCCCTCATGGTCTTCCTGCAGCATTTCGCCATAGCCGATGATGGCGTTGAGCGGCGTGCGCAATTCGTGACTCATATTGGCCATGAATTGCGACTTCGCCTTGTTCGCGGCTTCCGCGCGTTCGGTGAGCTTGGTTTGCGCCTCGGCCAATGAGGTCAATTCTGCGGTGCGCGCCGCGACCGTGTCGCGCAGGCGGATATTTTCCAGCCGCTGACGGTCTGAAAGATAAAGGTCGGCCATTGCAGCCGTCAAAGCGGCGATCAGACAGATCAGTGCGGCAAAGCCGACCACCACGCCCAGCATCGCTTGTGAAAGACCGCCGGGCGCGACGGTGCTCGCTGCGCCGGTCGGCACGAGCGTCAGCGCGCTCATGGCCGTGAAATGCAGCGCGCAGATCGCAAGCAACAGCACGGCGCCCGCATGGAGCGCGCGCAGGCGATGACTGGAGAGCGAAAACAGTCCGAACGCGAAAGCCGCGAACAGAACGCTCATCGCCACCGATGCGCCGACGAGATCCGCTTCCCATTGCATAATCGCGCCGGCCTCGATCCCAAACGTGCCGACATAATGCATGACGATGATGCCAAGGCCGGCGGCGCAGCCGGCGCCGACGCGCCATGTCAGATTGTCCGTCCGATGCGCCAGATAAAACGCACTGATCTGCAGCGCGAGTGAGATGGCGAGAGAGCCGAACAGCGGAAGCAAAGCGAAGCCGAGCGGCAGGCCGACATCATAGGCGGTCATCGCCACGAAATGCGTCGCCCATACGCCCAAACCAGCCGTGGCGCCCGCGGCAAGCGCCCAAAGACGCCCCATGTTCACGCTGCCCATGACGCTGTCGCCGCGCGCCTTGGCGCGTTCGAGCATCGCGAACGCGGAAATGCTGGTGAGCCCGCAAATGAGCGCGGCAAAACCGAGAAGCCAGAGATTGTGCTCCTGAGTAATGCACGTGAAGACGCGAAGCATGAGCCTGCCCTAATCGAAACAGGCCATGGTTTGCGGCCGATAATACTAAAGGGCCGCTAACGCAGCTGCCGGGCTATGTGTACGACATCGCACGAAGGCGTGATCGCGGCCGCCCAGGGAACACGAAAGCCCGGTTGGCGTTGCGCCAGGAGATGAACACAGCTTTCGCCTCCCAGCCCGAGGTCCGCGCGGCGTCACAACCGGAGGGTTTGGCCGACGTGTTCGACGAGCTTGCGCACAACGTGAATTGGGATGCCGAGCGCGATGTGCGCCTTGGTGTTTTGCTCAATGCGGTGGGGCGGCGTTCCTATGGACCGGTCTTGCTCGTCCTGGGGTTGTTCTCGATTTCGCCGGCCACAATCGTGCCCGGCATGACGTGGCTGGCGGCTTTCGTCGTGCTGCTGATCGCGGGTCAGATGGTGTTCGGCCGGCGGCGCCCTTGGCTACCGCGTCAGATTACCAACATATGCGTGCCGCGCCGGCCGCTCTTCAATTTCATTGAAGACGCACGCCCGCGCCTGGAGCGTATCGACGGCGTTTGGCTGCGTCCGCGGCTGACATTCCTCAATCGTCAGCCCTTTGTGAACGTGATCGCGCTGCTGGTCGCGGCGGCGGCGCTCGTCACCATTCCGTTGGGACTGATCCCATTTGCGCCTTTGGCGCCGGGCTTTGCCATCGTGCTGTTCGGGCTCGGCATGACGGCGCGGGATGGGCTTTGGCTCATGCTCGGCGCGGCGCTTTTCGGGGCAGCGTTCTGGCTCGCGTTTCCGCTCATTTTCTGAGCCGAGTGCGGCATCGAATCCGCAGTAAAATCCGAGACTTTCGCGCGCGAAATCCCTATATTCGGGCATGTTTTCCAACCCGATTCGACACTCATGAGCGCTTCGCAGAACCCCTCCGCGAGCACGCCTGATTATGGCGCTGAATCCATCAAGGTTCTCAAGGGCTTAGACGCGGTCCGCAAGCGTCCCGGCATGTATATCGGCGACACCGATGACGGCTCGGGTTTGCATCACATGATCTACGAGGTCGTCGATAACGGAATCGACGAAGCCCTGGCCGGTCACGCCAAGAACGTCGCGGTGACTTTGCACCCTGACGGTTCTGCCGAAATCTATGATGACGGGCGCGGCATCCCCACCGACATCCACCCTGAAGAGGGCGTCTCCGCAGCTGAAGTCATCATGACCCAGCTGCACGCGGGCGGAAAGTTCGACCAGAATTCCTATAAGGTTTCCGGCGGTCTGCATGGCGTCGGCGTTTCCGTCGTCAACGCGCTCAGCGAATGGCTCGACCTGCGCATCTGGCGCGCCGGCAAGGAGCATTATGTCCGCTTCCGCCACGGCGAGCCGGAAGCGCCGCTCGCTGTCGTGGGCGATGCGGGCGACAAGCGCGGCACGGCGGTGCGCTTCCTCGCCAGCCCCGCGACCTTCACGATGACCGAATACGACCGCAAGACGATCGAGCATCGTCTGCGCGAGCTCGCCTTCCTCAATTCCGGCGTGCGTATTGTCTTCCAGGATCTGCGCGGCCCCGAGCCGTTCGAGGAAGTTCTGTTCTATGAGGGCGGCGTCAAAGCCTATGTCGCGCACCTTGATCGCTCGCGCAGCGCTTTGATCCCCGACGCCATCTATGTGATCGGCGAACGCGACGGCATCACCGTCGAAGCCGCCATGCAATGGAATGACGGCTATCACGAGAACACGCTCTGCTTCACCAACAACATCCCGCAAAAGGATGGCGGCACGCACTTGGCCGGTTTCCGCGGCGCGCTCACGCGCGTGGTGAATGCCTACATGCAATCCTCGGGGATCGCGAAAAAAGAAAAGGTCGAGATCACCGGCGACGATGCGCGCGAAGGGCTCACCTGCGTGCTCAGCGTCAAAGTGCCGGACCCTAAATTTTCCTCGCAAACAAAGGAAAAATTGGTCTCCTCCGAAGTGCGTCCCGTGGTCGAAAGCCTGATGGCCGAGGCGCTGAACCAATGGTTCGAGGAAAACCCGAACAACGCCAAGAACGTGATGGGCAAGATCGTGCAGGCCGCCGCCGCGCGCGAAGCGGCGCGCAAGGCGCGCGAAATGCGCCGCAAGACCTCGCTCGATGTCGCCTCGCTGCCGGGCAAGCTGGCCGATTGCCAGGAGAAAGACCCGGCCAAATCCGAAATCTTCATCGTCGAGGGTGACAGCGCCGGCGGCTCGGCCAAGCAGGGCCGCTCGCGCGAAACGCAAGCCGTGCTGCCGTTGCGCGGCAAGATCCTCAATGTCGAGCGCGCGCGCTTCGACAAGATGCTCTCATCCGATCAGGTGGGCACGCTGATCACCGCGCTCGGCACCGGCATCGGCCGCGGCGAGGGCGATTTCAACATCGAGAAACTGCGCTACCACAAAATCATCATCATGACCGACGCCGACGTCGATGGCGCGCACATCCGCACGCTGCTTTTGACGTTCTTCTACCGGCAAATGCCGGAAATCATCGATGGCGGCTATTTGTACATCGCCCAGCCGCCGCTCTACAAAGCCACCAAGGGCAAGAGCGGGCGCTATCTCAAGGACGAAGCCGAGTTCGAAGCCTATCTGATCGAGGAAGGCGCCGCCGGCGCCGTGCTTGAAACGCAAGCGGGCGTGCAATTCGCCGCCGACGATCTGAAGCGTCTCGCGCGCGAAGCGGCGGCGGTGGAAACGCTGATCAAACGCTTGCATCAGCGCGCGCCCGACGCGGTGTTGGAGCAGGCGGCCATCGCCGGCGTGTTCGCCGCCGAGGCCGGCGATGCGCAAGCGCAGGAGGCCGCCGCGCGCCTCAACGCCATTGCCGAGGAAGGCGAGGCCACTTGGTCGGCGCGCTTTGATCCCGATCATGCGCTGGTGCTGGAGCGCGTCGTGCGCGGCGTCACCGAGCGCGTCGTGCTCGATAAGCTCTTGCTCGATTCCATCGATGCGCGCCGCCTGGCCGAACGCTGCGCGAGCCTGCGCGAAACCTATGCCGGGCGCGCCAGCCTGAAGCGCGGCAGCGACTCGACGGATGTGCATGGGCCGCTTTCGCTGCTGCACGCCATCGAAGCCGCCGGCAAGAAGGGCGTCTCGATCTCGCGTTACAAAGGCTTGGGCGAAATGAACGCCGAGCAGCTTTGGGAAACCACGCTCGATCCGGAAATCCGCAATCTGTTGCAGGTGAAGGTCGATCACGCCGACGACGCCGACGATCTCTTCTCGCGTCTGATGGGCGAAGTGGTCGAACCGCGCCGCGAATTCATCCAGGAATTCGCGCTCGAAGCGGACGTGGATGCGTAACGCTTAGAACCCTCTCCCCCTTGGGGGAGAGGGCAGGGTGAGGGGGCGGCGCAAACGTTCGTGGTTATGGCGCCTAAGCTTACTCAGCGCGGGCGCTTGCGAAGCGCCTGAACCTTGGCGCTCATCTGCGCACGGTGGCCTTCGGGCGTAAGCGATAGGGTTTTGGCTTCGATCCTCACCCAGCCGCGCTGCGCTAGTCGGTCATACTGCTTCTGCGCTTTGAGGTTGGCGGTGACGATGCTGACTGTGCCACCGCGCTCCGCGATCCAGTCTAGCGTCGCGCCGTCGCGGACAGACACACGGGTAATGGAGCTCTTTGTTGGCACGGGGACACCTCACTGATTCTTTGCCTCGTCCGGGTAGCATGCCAGGATTCGTGCTTTGTCCCGTTTTCTCCTCAGCCTACGTCAACTACGGCCTCTTTAGGCCTTTAGGCTCGTAAGACTTGCCCTCCACCCTCACCCAACCCTCTCCCTCCCAAAGGAGGGAGAGGGCTAGTCGCAAAAATCTATCCGCCCCCTCCAAACCTCGCCGATACTCCCCCCATCGTTTCGCCGAAGGGCGGTTTGGATCCAGCTTAGACCCCAAGCGCGAGACGATGTGATTGAGCGTGAAGCTCTGACGAAGTGAACTCGAGTCAGGCAATTCATTCTTCGCCGTAGAGGAGTTCCGGATCGAGCGCGCGGCTGCGAATGGCGCCGCGCACACTCTTCCGGGTCGCGTCAGAGCCAAGCCCGCGCGAACCAAAGCGCGGGGAGTCACCGGGGACCGTCTAAGCAACGGCCCGCACGCCGCCGGCGCGCCATCAAGGGTGTGAAAAACCGCCCTGCTTGGCGCCGGCGTTTCAACGATCACGGGACGCGGGTCTTTCGCGTCATAAAGCGCCGAACCAACGGCGCACTCTCTTTGGCGCGCAACGCCCGCGTCCCACGCCCTTCGTTTTCGCATGAGACGAAAAACGAAAACGGAAAGTCTTTGCCGATCGCAAGATCAACAAGGATCGCGCATGTACAAACCGGTCAGGAGTGCGAATGATCCTGGCGCGGCGCTCTCGGCGCCGGCGCGCCCTTCGGCCGCTTCGCCGCCGTCGCCTTCCGCAGCGAGTGCGTGATGAAGGATACGGCGCTGCCGCCGGTGGCCATGCCGAGCACATAGGTGATCACCAGCAACGCTGCGAGCGGCGCCGTGACCTGCCAGCCGAACACAGAAACGGTCGTGCTCTCGAGGTTTTCAAATGCGAACACCGAAAGCACCGCGGTGATGACGATGACGAGGATGAAATAGATGATGCGCATGTCTCTCTTCGAATTAGGCGGCAGAGAGCCGATGTCCACCGCAAACAGATTGGCCGGTGAGGGGGCATAATACCGCTTGACTACGCCCGTGTCGCGCGCATCGATACCACGCCGCGCTGAGGCGCGTGCGGAGGCCATAATCATGTTCAGAATGTTGAGCGTCGTCGCGGTCGCGGCAGCGAGCCTTGGCGCGTGCGCGCAACCGCAAACGGAATTGACGGGCGAAGCGCTGGTGGCGCGCGGCGATTATCTCGTCAACAATATCGGCGGCTGTCATGACTGCCATACGCCGATGACGCCGCAAGGGCCGGACATGGCGCAGGCGCTGCAAGGCGCCACGCTTGTCTTCGCGCCGACGATTGAAATGCCATGGGCGCCGGTTGCTCCGCCGCTAGCGGGGATTCCCGGTCACTACACGCAGGACCAATTCGCGGCGTTCTTGCAAAATGGCGTGCGCCCGGATGGCTCGCATACTCTGCCGCCGATGCCGGCGTTTCGTTTAAGCGAAGAGGATGCGCGCGCGATGACGGCGTATATCGCAACGCTTCCGGTTGCGCCGTAAACGCGCGCAACAGCAGCGTTCAAGTTCCTTGGTTTCAATGCGCTTAAGCGTGCGAATCTTGCTTGACGCGCGCGCGTGTTGGGTGTTGCATTCGTGTGTCGGAAGACTTCGGCGCCTGCCGCCGGATCCCGCTAGCATCGCTGTGCAGCACACAACACCTGGGCCACGGCGCGCGCACGAAAGTCTTCCCGTCCGACGAAAATCACCGCGCGGCAATAGGGCCGCATCATGCGGGCCGTTTATGTTCGGGCCGGCGTCAGGCGACGCTTCAGCAAATGGTGATGTGTACAAGAACAAAACAGCAACTCATTTCGCGCGCGGTTTTGTCTGGCGAAAACGTGCTTTCGGCTCCATCTCACGCTGCATGACGCTTCGCTTGTTTGCCGCCATTGCGCTGCCTGACGATGTCGCCGCGCAGGCGATGGCGCAGATGCGCGGCGTGCCTGGCGCGAAATGGCGCCCGCGTGAAAACTTGCATCTGACATTGCGTTTCTTCGGCGACGTCGCCGAACCCGTCGCCGAGGAAATCGATGCCGAATTGTTGCAGCTGGCCGATGCCGCCGCGCCGTTCGAGATCAAGCTGAAAGGCGCGGGCGCGTTCGGCGGCGCCGATCCGCACACGCTTTGGCTTGGCGCCGCAGAGAGCGCGCCATTGAAGAAGCTTGCCGCCGACTGCGAGCGCGCCGCGCGCCGCGCCGGGCTAAAGCCTGAGCCGCGGAAGTTCACGCCGCATGTCACGCTGGCGTATCTCAACAACGCCGAGCTGCAGATGGTACATGCGTTTGAAGCGCGGCTTGGGCTGTTTGAAACGCATTCGTTCGCGGTCGAACGATTTGGTCTTTATTCAAGCTGGACAAGAAAATCCGCCCCGAGCCTGTATCGGCTCGAGGCGGATTATGTCTTTCAAAAATGATCCCTGGAAAGGGATTATGATGTAGCCGCGGGTTCTGGCGATTGCGGCTCCGGCGGCGTGGTGTCACGCACCATCGTGGCTGGCGGCGGGTTCGGGCCCATCGCGCAGCAACGCACTTGCACTTCCAGCACTTGGCTGTTGAAGCGGCATTCGGTGTCGTTCACCGAACGCAGAATGGCCATGCCGCCCGCACGCGTGGTGTAGCGAGTCTGGGTGCAGCCCGTCAGGGTGTAGCCAGGATCGCAGGTGCCTTCGCGGACGCGGTTCAGCGTGCGTGTCACGCAGCTGATGTTGCGCGCCATGGCTTCGTCAGCCGTAGCTTGCGCGCGATTGGCGACGCCGAAAACTTCGGCGATGCGCTGACCGAGACTGCTGCGAACTTCTTCGGTGTCAGCGTGTTGTTTGCAGATGTCAGTGTCTGCACGACCCGGATCTTCCGCACACCATTGGGCGATGGTCATGTCACCCGTGCGGTTCGCGCAACCGGCCAGGACAATGCCCAGCGCGGCAACAGCGAGAATTGAAGCGATGCGCATTTCTGGCGCCTTTCTGTCTCTCTTGGGTTGCCCCCACTACCGCAAACCCCAAAGAGCTAAAGGGGTCAAGCTTTGTCTCGGTTCCGAGCCAATTCACACGCTTTTGTCATCTGGCCTGACAATGCTCGTACAACACTGTGTTCACGCGGGTTTGGCGCGGCGGAACAGCGAGGCAACTTTGCATCCCGGGCGCAGCGGCCTGCGCCCCTTCGAGATTGTCGGGCCTGCTTGTCCCGGATATGACGCGACGCAAGGCGCGGTCCATTTGGGGCCCATGCGCGGAAGTGAAATCAGGAGCTGGCCATGTCCCTACGCTTGATCGGAACTGTCGCAGCATTGGCCCTTTTCGCTGGATGCGCGAGCGGCGGGCCCGCCGGGCAATCGGAACGTGCGCCGCCGCCGCCCGCCGATGTTTCCGCTGCGCCGGCGCCGGCCCCCGCGCAACGCGCAGTCGCCGCGCCCGGAGTTTCCGCTCCCGCAGCGCCCGCGCCGGCCCCTAGCGCCCGTGAGAGCGGCGACAATCTGGTCGTGCCGGGCCAAGCCGAGCGCCAGGTTCAGCCTCCGTCCGGCGATCCCCGCACGGCGTCTGAGCGGATGGCCGATGTGCGCAATTGGGACCGCTGCGTGATGCAGGCGCAGTCGCAGGCCGAGGGCGATCCGCTGCGACCGCAATTCGACTCCCCGGAAGCGCTGTGTTCGCGCCAGCTTGGCATGTCGAGCCGCTTGTCTGTGCCGGACGCGCGCCGGCGCTAAGCGGAAGCCTCATTCCGCCTCGTCGAGCAGCGCATCCATTTGCGCGTCGCTGAGGCCAAAATGGTGGCCGATTTCATGGATCAGAACGTGCGCGATGAGGTCTTCGAGGCTGACATCGCCGCGATCGATCCATTCATCGAGAATGGCGCGGCGATACAGAAACACGATTGCCGCTTGCGGCGCCGGATCCGCGATGGAGCGCTGTGTGAGATCGACGCCCTGGTAAAGACCGGTGAGTTCGAACGGGTCCTCGATGCCGAGCTCTGTAAGCACGTCCTCGGCGGCAAAATCCTCGATCCGAAAGATGACGTCGCCCGAAAGGGTGCGGATTTCCTGGGGCACGGCGGCCCAGGCCGCACGGGCCAGCCGGTCGATGTCGTCGAGCGAAGGTGGAAGTCTGGTCATGTTGCGCTGTTGCGCCTTTAGCATGTCATTTTCGCCAGCATAATCTCGTGCTGAATGCGGCGGGGCGCTTACACAGGCCCATCGTTTTGGTCTAGAAACGCCCGGCAGCAGGGAGAGGTGTGCGATGTGGTTTGTCGATAAGCTTGGGCCGTTGCCGGCGCAAAGAGGTGCTCCAGCGAATGGCGCCGCGCCGCCGCCGCAAGCTGCGCCTGCAGCGCGTCAAGCAGCGCCTCCGCAGCCGCAAGCGCAGCCACAGCGCGCCGCCGCGCCCGCACCGCAGCCTAAAGCCGCGGCTCCCGCGCCGGCGCCAGCGCCGGCGAAAGAAGAGAAGAAAAAGAAGAAGGGCTGGTTCGGCTAAAGCCGCGCCAGTTGCGCATGGCGCTATTGCGGCGCCGGCGCACCTGTCACGCTGTCGAGCTGCTCCATATTTTCGCTGACGCCTTCGGCGACGGCTTGCGGATCGACAATTTGATAATCAGCGGGCACGCCGAACAATGCAGCGTCTTGCGCGCCGCGTTGCACCGATGAGGCTTCCCACAACGCAGCGCCATTTTCGGTGACGCGCAGAACGATGCCGTCTTCGGTGATGCAGGCCACGCGTTCAACGCCCGATCCCGCTTCGCGCGGCGTCCATTCATGGCCTGTCTCGCCCGCGACGGTGCAATCGCCAACGCTGCGTGCGTTGTCTTCGCCGAGCGCGGCCCACGCCGTTTCCATCGGCTGCGGCGCGTCGGCGTCCGCAAGGCGCACCGCGACGCCGGACGGGGCAGGCGCGCTCGGCGCGGTTTGCACGCCGCCGGCAATGCTGGATTCCTGCATTTCGCTTGGTGTTGTGGGCGTTTGCGTGAGGGGTGTTTGCGCTTGTGGCGGCGTGGTCGGTGCAGGGTCGGCGACGGTCGATTGCGGCACGGGAGTTTGCGCCGTGGTGAGCACGTAAGCTGCGTTGGTCGAACGGTCGAACACAACGGCAGCTTCGCCATAATTCGCTATGGTCGCTTCGACGCGCATCAGCGGTCCGTCGCGATAGATTACGGTTGGCGTCGGCGCGCCGCCATTCGCGGCGGATGCAACGCCTTCAATCCTGTAGGATGCCTGGGAAAATTCCGGATAATCAGGGGCGCCAACGCCGCAACCCGCAAGCAGAGCGGCTGCCGTTCCGATCAGCAAAAGATCAACGCGTTTCATACTCGTGCTCCTGTCACCGTAATGGGGAGCGAACGCCGCTTGCGCCGCGCAGTTCCGGCGCTTGTTCCAACGGCTGTGAAAGTGGACAATCGGCAAGCATGGATGACGCGTCTGCCTTCTCGCGCCCCGGAACCACCGCGCTGCTTGCGCGCGGCGTCACGCGCATGCTGTTGGATCGCGGACTGGTCTCAGTGCTTGAGGTTCCACTCGCCAATGGCCGCCGCGCCGATGTGATGGCGCTCACAGCCAATGGCGAAGTGTGGATCGTGGAAACGAAATCCTGCGTCGAGGATTTCGCCGTCGACGCGAAATGGCCGGATTATATCGAGTATTGTGACCGCTTCTTCTTCGGCGTCACCGAAGCGTTCCCGCACGATCTCATTCCCGAGGAGGCGGGGCTGATTGTCGCCGATGGATTTGGCGGCGCGATCCTGCGTGAGAGTCCGCATCGTCCGCTGGCCGGGGCGCGGCGCAAGGCGGTGACGCTGAGTTTCGCGCGGCTCGCGGCGTTGCGTTTGAGCGGGATTTAGCCGGTTTCGTCGGGGCCTTTGAGCTCAAGCGAGAGCGCATGCAGGCCGGTATCGAATTCGTCGCGCAAGGCTTCGTGAACAAGGCGTTGACGCGCCACCCGGCTCAAGCCCGCGAACGCTTCCGACACAATGCGCAATCGGTAGTGCGTCTCGCCGCCAGGGCGCGCGCCGGCATGCCCCGCATGCTTGGCTGAATCGTCGATGAGTTCGTAGCTTCGCGGCGCAAATCGTTCCTTCACCAAATTTTCAATGCGCGAAGCACGCGAAAGCTGCGATTTGAGCTCTGTCAATTCCTTGTCCGTTCATCTTCAGGCGCCCATACTCGGGCCCTTATGTCTGACGCCTTCAAGTATAGGCCGAAATTCATCGATATCCGCGTCAAGAAAGATGCGGGTGCGCCGCCGCGCGGGCAAGAGGGCGCGGCGAAAGAGCAGCCGTGCGACCATGTGGGCTGCAGCCAGGCCGGAAAATTTCGAGCGCCGAAGGGGCGCGAGCATGAGGGCCAATATTGGCGCTTCTGCCGCGAGCATGTCACCGAATACAACAAGCGCTGGAATTACTTTTCCGGCATGAGCGACGCCGAGTGGACCGATTACCAGGCGCGCGAAGAAGTCGGCCATCGCCCGACCTGGACCTTCCGCGGCGGCCGCCTCGATAGATTTTCATCGGCGATGCGCGGCTTTAATGGCGGCGGCGATCCGTTCGGCCTGTTCGGTTCGCGTGATCCCGGCGCGGCGGGCCCTGCGCCCACGCCGCAAAGACGGCTCACTCGTCTGCAGGCCAAGGCGTTTGATGCGCTTTCCCTGGAGGAAAATGCCGACGCCGCTCAAATCCGCACGCGCTATGCGGAATTGGTCAAACGCTGGCATCCGGACTCCAATGGCGGCGATCGCGGGGCCGAAGAGAGCCTTCAGCGCGTGATCAACGCCTACCAGACCTTGAAAGCAGGCGGGCTGGTCTGAAATTTCCTCGCTTAACCGCGCTTTCTCTCTCTGGTGCGGCGCGATAAGCTAGGGTTGTCCTCCCAACGCAACGCGCCTTTAAGAGCCAGCATGACCACTGCCGACGATCTTTTGAACATGAAGCCCGACCGCGAAGTCTCCGCGCGAGATTTCGGCGTCGACAGCGACATGAAAATCCCCGCCTTCTCCAAGCGCACGGAATATGTGCCGGAATCGGATCCGGCCTATCGCTTCGATCCGCAGACGACGCTCGCCATCCTGGCGGGCTTTGCGCACAATCGCCGTGTCATGGTGCAGGGCTATCACGGCACCGGCAAATCCACGCACGTCGAGCAGGTGGCCGCGCGGCTTAACTGGCCGATGGTGCGCGTCAATCTCGACAGCCACGTTTCGCGGATCGATCTCGTCGGCAAGGACGCGATCGTGCTGAAGGAAGGCAAGCAGGTCACGGAATTCCGCGAAGGCATGCTGCCCTGGGCGCTGCAGCGGCCAGTGGCGATTTGCTTTGACGAATACGATGCGGGCCGTCCGGACGTGATGTTCGTGATCCAGCGCGTGCTGGAAGCGAGCGGGCGGCTGACGCTGCTCGACCAAAACCGCGTCATCGCGCCGAACCCGTTCTTCCGTCTGTTCGCGACCACGAACACGATTGGCCTCGGCGACACGACCGGGCTCTATCACGGCACGCAGCAGATCAACCAAGGCCAGATGGACCGCTGGTCGATCGTGACGACGCTGAATTATCTTGATCACGACGCCGAAGCGGAGATCGTGCTCGCCAAAGTACCGAGTTACGACACTGCCGAAGGAAAGCGCACGATCATGGCGATGGTGCGTGTCGCCGATATGACGCGCAACGGCTTCATGAATGGCGACATCTCAACCGTGATGAGCCCCAGAACCGTCATCACCTGGGCGCAGAACGCTGAGATTTTCGGCGATGTCGGCCATGCTTTCCGCATGACCTTCCTGAATAAGTGCGATGAACTCGAACGCCCGACGGTGGCGGAATTCTATCAGCGCGCCTTCGGCGCCGACCTGCCGGAATCGGCGACGCGGGTGAAGGTGGCTTAGGGCGCGCGTGTCCGCCAAGGAAACACCCTCCGAAATGTTCAAGCGCTCATTGGCGCAGACAACGCGCGCGCTTGCGGGTGCGGAGGATGAGCTTGAGGTTTCGTTCGGCGCGGAAGGGCCGCGCCTCTCGGCGGGCCGGATCGTGTTGCCGCATCCACCGCGCGTGATCTCTGCGCCGGAAGCGGAGCGTATTCGCGGGCAGGCCGATGCTTTGGCTTTGCGGCTTGCGCATCATGACGATGCCGAACATGCGCGGCTGCGTCCCGCCAGCGCCGATGCGCGCGCCGTGTTCGATGCGGTGGAAGATCAGCGCGTGCAGGCGCTCGGCGCCAATGCGCTGAAGGGGGTTGCCGCCAATCTCACCGCGGCGCTGACGGATTCCATGGAACGACGCGGCGCCGCGCGTGTGACGGATCGCGCCAGCGCGCCTTTGGCCGATGCCGTGGCCATGATCGTGCGCGAGCGGCTGACGGGCTTGGCGCCGCCGGACAATGCGAAAGCTTTGGTCGATGCCTGGCGCGCGGACGTCGAACGCGATGCCGGCGGCGCGCTTGATAAACTCGCCGATCTCGCCGGAGATCAGCACGCCTTCGGCTTGGCGATGCGCGATGTGATGAGCGAGCTGGGGCTGGTCGAAGATCAGTCGCTTGATGAAAATCCCGAGGACGAATCCGAGAGCAGTGAAGATGAGCCGCCGCCCGAAGGCGAAAGCTCGGACAACCAGGAAGAGCAGGAGCCCGAAGCGCCGTCTGAGATGGAGCTGGTCGAAGGCGATGCCGATGTCGATCCCGACAGCACCATGACAATCGAAACGGAAATGGATTCCGCCGACGCCGAGGATTCCGAGGACGATCGTCCCGATGAGCGTCCCATGCGGCCGCGCGCGCGCGACGACATTTCCGACGTCAATCAAGGCTACAAGGTTTTCACTACCGCCAATGACGAGGAAATTCTCGCCGAAGAGCTTTGCGACGGGGAGGAATTGGCGCGGCTCAGAACCTATCTCGATCAGCAATTGAAGCCGCTGCAAAGCGTCGTCGGGCGTTTGGCCAATCGCTTGCAGCGGCGTCTGCTGGCCAAGCAAAATCGCGCCTGGAGTTTCGATCTGGAAGAGGGCGTGCTCGATACGTCGCGGCTGACGCGCGTGATTGTCGATCCGCTTTCCGCGCTCACTTACAAGCAAGAAGAGGACATGCCGTTCAAGGATACGGTGGTCACGCTGCTATTGGACAATTCAGGCTCGATGCGCGGGCGCCCGATCATGGTGGCGGCGCTGTGCGCGGATATTCTCGCGCGCACGCTGGAACGCTGCGGCGTGAAAGTGGAAATTCTCGGCTTCACCACGCGCGCCTGGAAGGGCGGAAAATCAAAAGAGAATTGGCTCGCGGCCGGGCGTCCGCCGCAGCCGGGGCGGCTCAACGATTTGCGGCATGTGGTCTATAAGCAAGCGGACGCGCCGTGGCGGCGCGCGCGGCGCAATCTCGGCCTGATGATGCGCGAAGGGCTGCTGAAGGAAAACATCGACGGCGAAGCTCTGCTTTGGGCGCATGAGCGGCTGATGCCGCGCGCCGAACAGCGGCGCATCCTGATGGTGATTTCGGATGGGGCGCCGGTTGACGATTCCACGCTGTCGGCCAATCCCGGCAATTATCTTGAGCGCCATCTGCGTGCGGTCATCGAATGGATCGAGACGCGTTCACCGGTCGAACTTATCGCCATCGGCATCGGTCACGATGTGACGCGCTATTATAAGCGCGCCGTGACCATTACCGACGCCGAGCAATTGGGCGGCGTGATGGTCGAAAAGCTCGCCGAATTGTTCGATGAGCCCGCTCCCGAACCGCGCGCGCCACGCAGTCCGCGCGAATCCCGCCAGCGCGCCGCGGCCTTGGCGTGAAGCGCGCTGCTGTGCTCGCGGCGGCGCTGCTTCTAGCGGCGTGCACGCCGCCGGTTGAAAGCCGTGCCGAATTGCCCGCGCAATGGACAAGCCTTACGATCGAAGCCGAGCCCGTCACCTTTGCCGCCGAGCGCGTGGGGGAGCTGATTTTTCGCGGCGGCTTGGCGTTAAGCGCGCAACATCAGCGCTTTGGCGGCTTGTCGGGGCTGGAAGTGCTCGAGGGCAATCGCATGCTGATGGTCAGCGATCGCGGCGATTGGGTCGAGGGAAATCTTGTACTGGACAAAAAAGGCGCGCTGATCGGCGTCGCCGATATGCGCTTTGCGCCATTGCGTGATCTGCAAGGCGAGCCGGTCACGGGGCGGTTGAGCTTCGATACCGAAGATCTGACCCAGCTGCCCGATGGCCGCATCGCTGTCAGCTTCGAGCAAATGCACCGCGTGCTGATTTATGATTTTAACCGCGACGGCCCCTTTGGCGCCGCAAGCGAAGGGCCGCATCTGGACGGCGCGGGGCGCTTGCCGGCGAATGCGTCGCTGGAAGCCATCGCCGTCACGGAGGCGGGTGAATTGATTGTCGGCGCGGAAGGCGGCGGCGGGCCGACACCGCTCTGGCTTGCGCCGCTGAGCGGGACAGAGCCCGCGCCATCCCATGCATCTTATGTGCTTGCCGATGCCTATTCGCTCACCGCTCTGGATCGCTTGCCGAGCGGAGACATTGTCGCCGTGGAGCGCTTCTTTGCGCCTGTCATCGGCCCGCGCGCGCGCATCGCTGTGTTTCCTCTATCCGCGCTGACGCCCGGCGCCGCCATCGCGCCGCGCCGTCTCGCCGAACTCGCTGCGCCGATGCCGGTCGACAATTTCGAAGGCGTCAGCGCCGTGCGCATGCCGGACGGCGCGACGCGCATCTACATTGTGTCGGACGATAATTTCAGCCAGCGCCAGCGCACGCTGCTGCTGGCGTTCGACATTGCCGAATAGGGCGCAAACAAAAACGCGCGCACCCGAGGTGCGCGCGTTTTAGAACTTGTCGGCCTTTGAAGTTAGGCTGCCGCGGTTTCCGCCAGCTTCTTCTTCAGGTCGCGGCGGATCTTGGCGGCGCGCGTGGACAGCTCGTCTTCGTTCGCCTTGAGCAGGAAGCCGTCGAGGCCGCCGCGATGATCGACCGTGCGCAGCGCCGCCGCCGTGATGCGGAGCTTATAATTCTGGCCGAGCGCATCGCTCGACAGCGTGACGTCGATCAAGTTCGGCTTGAACTCGCGCTTGGTCTTGATGTTGGAGTGGCTGACCTTATGACCGATTTGGCGGTTCGTGCCGGTCAGCTCGCAACGGCGGGACATATTGGGCTCTTGCTCGAAAAATGAAGGGCGGACGCATACGCGAACGCGCCCCGAGGGTCAAGAACGTCCGTCTCCCTGAAACAGCCGCATTTGGTTCATTTCTGGATCAGCCAGACGCTGCTACGAGAGCCCCATGCCTATCACGCCTATGAAAAGCATCGCCGCCTTGTGCCTTGGCCTTGGTCTTGCCGCCCTCAGCGGCGCGGCCTCCGCGCAGAGCGCCAATCGCAGCTTTGAAGCCCGCTATGTGGTCATCGCGCGCGGGCTTGAGGCGGGCGAGTTCAATTACAATTTCCGCCAAACCGGCGGGAGCTATACCGCCAGTGCGACCCGCGAGATGACGGGGATCGCCAGGGCGCTGCTTGGCGAGAACCAGGATTATACCTATTCGGTGCGCGGTTCGGTGGCCGAGAATGGCGCGCTGCGCCCCTCCGTTTATCAGCATCAGGGCGGGCGCCGCCGCGATGATCGGCCCAATGGCCGCCTGATCCGCGCCGAATTCGGCGCTAATGACGTGGTCACCACGGCCTCGCCAGGTTTCGCGAATATGGGCGATCCGCCGGCCACGCAGGCGCAGCGGCGCGGCACGATCGACCAGATCACGGCCATCGCCACCATGCTGACCACGGCGGAGGATCCCTGCGCGCGCACGCTGCACATCTATATGGATGGCCGCGCCCGCTTCGATTTCGCCCTGTCGTTGGACGGTAACGTCAACGTCAATTCCCGCGCCTATCGTGGCCCCGGCCTGCGTTGCCGGGTGGCGTTCCGGCCGATCGCCGGTTTTGGCGATCCGCAGGACCCTGCCACGTTGACTTTCGTGTTTGGCCGCGGCCCGGCCGGCACTTGGGTGCCTGTAACGATCGAAATGCCGGCGGACGGCGTGGGCGTGGTGCGCCTTGAGGCGCGCAGCCTCAATTTGAATGGAACCGCGCTGCGCTAGGGCTGAAAACCAGTCCTATGTGTTACTTAAGTATTAACCACAAGACTTAGCGGTGAACGAGTCAAGAACGAATCAAATAGAGTGATTCGCGATTGATTCGTTCTTGTTGTATTCCGCTCGGCTTATGTGGTCGTGTCTCGGTTTGAATTTAGAAAAAATGCTTAGCGGCAGGCTCGTTTTTCAGGCGGTATGAAATCATTCAAACGCCGCGTTTGGGTCTTTCTCATCGCCCACGGCGATGCGGCCAACCTTGATGGCCGCGCCTATAACGTCCGCTGGGCGCTTTTCTCCGCGTGGGCTTTTAGGCATTGCTCTTCGCCTTCTTGAGCAGGACGATTCCGCCACAGATGGCGAGCGCCCCAACTGCCGCGTATATGTGGGGCAGCCACAAGTAGATACCCGCCGCGTAAACTGAGATGACGGTGCTGGTAGCGTGCCCCCAAGCCAGCCTCGCGAGCGGAACGAGCAGAAGCGCGCCCACGACGATCAGCAGATATGGGGTAGCCCTTCTAAGCATAGCGCTAAGCATGAGCCGCGTCTGGGTCGGCTTCAACCAGCCCTCAGCCCTCAGGCTTGCTCTTGAGCGTGGGCGGGCGCTTCGGGATGGTGGGCGCGGCCTTGCCGAATGGGGGCGCATCGCCATCCCCGCGCTTACGCGCGGTTTCAATGATCTGTTTCACCGGGGGCAGCTTTTTGGCCATGCAGGCAAAGCATTAGCTGGGCTTGCAGCGGCTGCAAAGCAGATTGAGCGGGCGGGCGCGCCCTGCCGTTTGGCTTGAAATCGCCATGCCCGGCGCCCATCGTCGGCCTATGGCAATGCGCGCCCAGGTGCGGGCGGTCCTCGGACCCACCAATACGGGTAAGACCCACCTCGCCATCGAGCGCATGCTGGGGCACGCCTCTGGCATGATCGGCCTGCCGCTGCGGCTGCTGGCCCGCGAAGTCTATGATCGGGTGGTCGCGGCCAAGGGCGAGGCGGCGGTCGCCTTGATCACCGGCGAGGAAAAGATCGCGCCGGAAAACGCGCGCTATTTCATCTGCACCGTGGAGGCCATGCCGCTCGACCGCAGCGTCGAGTTTTTGGCTGTCGATGAGATCCAGGTCGCGCGCGATCCAGACCGGGGACACGTGTTCACCGAGCGGCTCTTACATGCACGCGGTTTCGGCGAGACCATGCTGCTGGGCTCGGACGCAATGCGCCCGATGGTGCGCGCGCTGTTGCGCGATACCCAGATCGAGCGGCGCGAACGTATGTCGACGCTGGCTTATGCGGGGCCGAGCAAGATCACCAAACTGCCCAAGCGCTCGGCAGTGGTCGCGTTTTCAGCGGAGGAAGTTTACGCCATCGCCGAATTGCTGCGCCGTCATCGCGGCGGCGCGGCCGTGGTGATGGGCGCGCTCAGCCCGCGCACCAGAAACGCACAAGTCGCCCTCTATCAGAGCGGGGAGGTGGATTTCCTCGTCGCCACCGATGCGATCGGCATGGGCCTCAATATGGATGTCGATCACGTCGCGTTCGCTTCGCGGCGCAAGTTCGATGGGCGCACTTGGCGCGAACTGCGCGCCGATGAAGTCGCGCAGATCGCCGGGCGCGCCGGACGCTTCACGCGCGACGGCACATTCGGCGAAACGGGCGAATGCGCCCCGTTCGACGAAGAGACGCTGGAGCGCGTTGAGAGCCACGAATTCGAAGCGATTGACTCGCTGCAATGGCGCAGCGCCGAGCTGCGCTTCGAGAGCGTGCCTGCCTTGGCTGCGTCGCTGGAGCGCGCGCCCGAGCGGCGTGGTCTCTTGCGTGTGCGCGGCGCCGATGACGAGGCCGTGCTCAAGTATTTGATCGACGATGCCGAGATCATCGCCCGCGCCAACACCCAAGCGCAGGTGCGCCGGTTGTGGGAGGCGTGCCAATTGCCGGACTTTCGCAAGTCCTCCCAAGAAGAGCATGCGCGTCTGGCCGGACGTATCGCGCATCACATCCTTTCGCCGCAGGGACGCATTCCGCATGAATGGATCGCGGCGGAAATGGACAAGCTCGACCGCCCTGAAGGCGATCTCGACGTGTTGCAGCAACGGCTCGCGCACGTGCGCACCTGGAGCTACGCCGCCAATCGTTCCGATTGGTTCGACGATGCCGAAGCGTGGCGCGAACGCACGCGCGCGGTGGAGGACAAGCTCTCCGACGCGCTGCATGAGGCGCTGACGCAGCGCTTTATCGACAAGCGCACCAGCGCTTTGCTGAAAGGCCTCAAACGGGAAGAGGCTTTACTGGCGGGCGTTTCCGGCGAGGGCGAAGTCACGGTCGAAGGCCATTATGTGGGCCGCTTGGACGGGTTGGAGTTCAGGCCAGATCCACGCGCGCTCGGGCTCGAAGGGCGCGCCGTGCGCAACGCGGCGCTGCGCGCGTTGCGGCCGGAATTGGCGCGGCGGCTCGCGCACATCGCCGGCGCTCAGGACGATGCTATCTCGCTTGGGCGCGACGGGCGCATCCGTGTTGAGGGCGCTGCCGTCGCCAAGCTTGCGCCGCGCGCGCCGCTGTTGAAGCCGCGGCTTGAATTGATCGGCGGCGATATCGCCAGTGAGCGGGAGCGCGCGCCGGCGCGCGAGCGCTTGGAATATTGGTTGGCGCGATTGGTGGCGCATGATCTGCGCGCGCTGGTGACGCTTGAAGCCGCTTGGCGTGAAGGCCGCTTGCCGGCCGATGCGCGCGGCTTGGCGTTTCGCGTGATTGAAGGCGCTGGCGCGGTCGATCGCGACGGCGAAACGCTCGACCATCTGACACAAGAGGCGCGCGATGTGTTGGCCAAGCTCGGCGTGCGGATTGGACGGCGCAGCATTTTCATGCCGGCTCTGATCAAGCCGCGCGCGGCGCAGACATTGGCGGTGCTGCAACATGCGGCCCATCCTGAGCAGGGCCGCGCGCTGTTTCTGCCGCGCGCCGGCGTGCTCGCCGTTCCGTTGGAGCGCGCGCGGCCTTGGCGTGAACTTGCCGCGGCCGGTTATCGCGCGTGCGGGCAGGTCGCGGTCCGGCTCGATAGTGTCGAGCGCCTGGCCGAGGCGCTGGCGCAGCAGCCGCCGCCGGAAGAGGGCGCGCTTGCGCGCTTGATCGGGCGCCCGAAGCGTGAGGTCGCCGGCGTGCTGCGTGGGCTGGGCTATCGCCGTGCCGACGCGGGCGCATGGCGGCCGCCGTCGCCGCGCCGCACATCGCCGCGCGCCCAGCCAAGCGGCGAAAGCCCGTTCGCGGCTTTGGCCGAGCTGATGCCGGGCGCGACCGCGCCCCGCCGGCGGCGGCGCAAGCGCGCATGAGCGAACGTCAGCGCGCCGATGTCTGGCTGTTCCGCGCCCGTTTCGCCAAGACGCGGGCCGAGGCGGCGCGGCTGATCGCCGAGGGCGGGGTGCGCATGATGCGGGATGGCGTCTCGCATCGCGTGGCCAAGCCCTCAGCTGAGCTGGCGGTAGGCGATGCGCTGGTCTTTACCCGAAATGGCGTGCTGCGGGCGGTGCGGATCGAGGGGCTCCCGGCGCGCCGCGGTCCGCCGGCCGAGGCGCGGACTGCGTATCGGGAAGAGTCCGGAGTTTAGCGCCTGCGGCATTGCGGTTTAGCTGCGCTTGCTTGACGCCCGGGGTCCGCACCTTCATGTCAGCGGCGCAAGAACAAGGCGGGCCGAATGACTTACATCGTCACCGATGCGTGCGTGCGCTGCAAATACATGGATTGCGTCGAGGTTTGCCCCGTCGACTGCTTCTATGAGGGTGAAAACTTCCTCGTTATTCACCCGGACGAATGCATCGATTGCGGCGTGTGCGAGCCGGAATGCCCGGTTGATGCGATCAAACCCGATACGCAAGACGAGCCGGACGGTAAATGGCTCAAGATCAACACCGAGTATGCGGAAACTTGGCCAAATATTACGCGTAAAGGAGATCCGCCCACCGATGCGGACACCTTTAAAGACGAAAAGGGCAAGTTCGAGAAATACTTCAGCACGGAACCTGGCAAGGGCGACTGATCTTGCCGCGCCCTGGCGCTTCTAATGCGCCCCAAACTGTGGTATAGGTTACGCACGATGAGAGGCGCGAACAGAAGCCGCGCCGCCAGTTGGACCACTTAATCGCGCAGAAATGATACGCGCATGGGTAAAGTGGCTGCGGACAGGCCCCTGTCCGGAGCGAGCCCCGCGTGTGTCATTCTGACGTTGGGTTAGCCCGGCTGTTAAAACAAGATACGGAGCCGTTGAATGCAAACTGCCGCCATGCCGACTTCCTTCCGCCCAGGCGATCACATCGTTTACCCGGCCCACGGCGTCGGCCGTGTCATGGGCGTGGAAAAGCAATCGGTGGCCGGAATCGACCTTGATGTATTCGTGATATCGTTTGAGCAGGACAAGATGACGCTGCGCGTGCCGACGGCGAAGGCGAAGTCCTGCGGCATGCGCCCGCTGGCCTCCAGCGCGGTGGTGAACGAGGCGCTGAAGACGCTGCAGGGCCGCGCCCGCATCAAGCGCACGATGTGGAGCCGCCGCGCGCAGGAATACGAAGCGAAGATCAATTCGGGCGACCTGGTGTCGATCGCCGAAGTGGTGCGCGACCTGCACCGCGCCAGCGACCAGCCGGAGCAATCCTATTCCGAGCGCCAGCTCTATGAATCGGCGCTCGACCGCATGGCGCGCGAACTGGCCGCCGTGGAAAAGATCGAGCGTGAAGACGCGGTCGCCAAGCTGACCACCTCGCTGGCGGCCAAGAAGCAGGCGGCGGCCGCCGCCTAAGCCGACTGGCTTCAGAAAATTCGGAAAAGGCCGGGAGCGATCCCGGCCTTTTTCTTTTTACGACCCTTACGCCGCCCGGCGCGCGGCGAAGCGGCCGCCCTCCAGCGCCAGCACCCGCCCATAGCGCGCCAGCGTGGTGAGCACTTCGCCGATGCGCTTGCGGCGCGCTTCGCTGACTTTGCCCTTGAACAGCTTGGCAATGCCCTCGGCGTCGAGCGGTTGGGCGTAGGCCGCCAGCGCGGCTTCGATGGCGAGCGGCTGCTCGTAGCGATCCTTTGGAAAAACAGGCAGATCTTTTTCGATAGAGACAATTTTGTCTTCGAGATCGAGCTTGCCGGTTTTTTGCGCGGCAGCTTGCTTGCCGAAACGCGGCGCCTGATATTCGGGGCGCAGCCAGCGCACGAAGCCTTGCGCCTCTTCCTTGGCGCGTTCTGCGTTGAGCGCGACGAGGTTTTCCAGAATCTGTTCGTCGCTGAGCTCGGCGGGCCAGCCATAGGCCTCTGATGTGGCGGCGTCGATCTGGTCGTGCAAATCCTTGATGACGAGCACGAGCCCGCGCGTTTTCACGTCTTCATCCTGCGGCGTGAGCTCGTCGCCGGCCTTCACCTTTTCCAGCACATTGTACAAGCCGGTGAGGGTGATATCGGGATGCTCGGCCTGCACGCGCTTTCGGGTGGCGTCGAGTTCTTCGCCAAGCGCGCGGAGTTTCGCTTTGAGCGCTTCCGGCGGATCGGGGAAGGGGAATGGATCGAAGCAGGACGTCTTTACGTAGACAGGATCATTGCCGACACCCAGCCATCCTCCCGCCGCTAGTGACCACGTCACATGAATTCGGCTAGATAGCGCTGAGAAAAACCAAGCGTCGGGGACGCCGAAATTGATAAGTTTATTGTCAGGTAGAATTGATCGATCCAAGAATTGAAAGACTCTGTGCTTGGCTGTCTCAGGCGTTGAAATGTAGCGTGCAATGTCGCGTGTGAAGCCACGCATCAAGGTGTTGCGTCGACCGAATAGCCACCAATTCTCTCGTCTGTATGCCTCGTTGTTCTTGTCTCGATCTGGTTTCACCTTCGCCAGAAGATGTTGGTAAACCTCAGGGAACCGGAGGCGGACTTGCTCAGCAGTCAAGCCATCTAAATCTATGACCATCACTCCGCGAGGTGTTTGTGCTAGGTCGCGCCCATGCCGGTAAGGTCTGATGTGTTGATCAAGGGTCGGCCGATTCCGGAGGCCGAGCGCCTCCGCTTCTGCCGGGGTTACAATGAAGCCGGCACCATGCAATTTCACACCGGGCGAACAGATGCCTACGTTCGATTCAAGCGTAACAACCTTCGTTATATCGATACCGATCGTTACATCCGCATTGATCCGCCCCATCGCAATTTTGAAGCTCAGCTTCGGCTCGTCCGTATCGATGTCTTTTTCCGCCACGCATTCAAGCAAGTGGCCGAATGCCGGCATTGTCTGCGCCACGGTCATGGCGATGCGCACAGCGGCGCTGTCTTTGTTGGCTTTCGTCCATC
>JAUIJZ010000032.1 GCA_030430715.1 Alphaproteobacteria bacterium | reverse complement strand
CGTGAGCGTCAGCGCCCCCGGCAAGCGTCCTCAAAACGCCTGCCAAAAATGCCTGCATATCGGTGATTTCATTACCCCAATAACGTTCGTCAAAAAATGCGCCAACGTACACGCTCTCAACACCGGCCCCATTCATACAGCGTTGGTTCGCAGGGCAAACGCTCAGTTGAATGGGCTCTTCCACCCCACGTCCCAACGCCTCCATGTGCCTAGCAATCTCCACGAGACTGTCGCCAACACCATATACAGGCGCACCATTCACAGCCATGATCGTCGCGCCAGGCATCAAAACCGCAGGCACCCGATCCCCAAACGGATTGGCGTCAAAGGTACGCCGGGCCACCTGTACGCCCAGCAATAATCCTCCGTTTACATCCTCGAGCTGAACGCCGATTTCGTAGGGATAATGAATTGGCCACCGTTCCGCAGCCTGAATTTGGCTCACGAGCGGCGTTGCAACGTCTTGCGCTCGCGCAGCGAGTTCCGCCAATTCCGCTTCGGAAACCTCGCCGACCTCGGGGCAGAAGCGCGGGCTGACGGCGCACACGCCTTCATCGAACACCAGCCAGGGATTGCCGGCGCCGATCTCCGTAAATCCGCGCCTATAATCGGGCTGGCGAAGACTGGCGCGCGCACGCCACGAAGGCGTCAAGCGAATGCCCGGCCAATGCAGATCATTAGCATCTGGACCGATGATGAATCGCCCGGGCAGACTCCGCTGCAAGTCAACAGGTCGGCCACACCACCTGTCACTCACAGAGAACACACCCGCTTGATGGGCGCAGCCCAAAGCGTGCTCGCCTTCAAAACGGGGAGCGGCTTGCCCCCAATGCTCACGATAGGCTGACGTAGTTTGTAAATACTGCACCGCCCCAGCCGCTTGCTCGGCGGGCTCGGCGTGTGCGAAGATTTGGGGCTCATCCGTGAAATGCCCCACGACAATAGTCGCGCATTCACCTCCAGCGATCACGCGTTCGACAATGCGATACTTCGGATCCTGCGGGGAATATCTCTCGGTGACCGCAGACTGCTCGTCATCTGGAACATCGAAATCACGGTGCGTAAGATGGGCCATGACCCGCACCATGGTAGCGTAGGGATGAAAGATGCACACCCGCCTCGACACCGGACGCCGCTCCAAAAGTTCGGCGACGCCCTCGGAACGATTGACAAACACGCGAGCGCGCAAGCGCTGATTGCTTCTATAGAATTCGTCAAACGCATCCGACATAGAGCGTTCACTTAGCCCCCTGCAGGGCGCATCACTTAGAATGTGCGCCGGAAGTCGATCGCAGGCTTGATTAAGGGTATTTCGCGCAGCGACATGCCTACGCAGAGCGCCCAGCTCGACGCTGGCGGAAGCCCACGCGCCCGGCGCTGGCGCTGTCAGAAAATCCGAAGCCGTGTCCCTTACGAATTCGAGGGCAATACGATCAGGAGACCACAATTCAAGCAGGCGGTCTCGGCCCTCTCCGCCGCGTTTGAATTCCGCGCGCACCCAATGGCGCACAACAGGATATTCGCTGGCGGCTCCACTGCGCACATACATCGCAGCGCCATAGCGTACGCCATGCCACGCCAAGAAAAGAACGCCGACACCGAAAATGACTTTGAAAACCCAGTGCATCATCGCCTCCCTTGGGACAGCGACAACAGCCAAGCCGCGCCAGACATGCAGCCTCGGCGGCCAAGCGCCGCGCTTAGCAGCACGGCATCGCCAAAATCTGACGCCACAGCGCAGCGTCAAAGTGCGATATCGAAGTCACAAGAAAAAGTTTGGGCGAGTCAAGGTGTATTGGGCCCATTCTCGCCGCGGCGACGCGATCTCCTCGGATCTTACAAAGCGCCCTGCCTGCATGCGTACTCAACAGCCCGACGAGCGGCGTTAGACTGAATGCAAGTCCGTCCGCTCAAAATGTGCCGCCGAAACAGTGCGCAAAAGGCATTCACCCGAGACGAGCGCTTGCGCCTAGCGCCGCCATAGCCCGCACCCTTGCGATTTCAGCAAGCGAGTTGCCCGACGATCCGTGAAAAGGCGCGTGTTTCCACTACCATGTCCGCCTGAGGGACACGCCCCAGGTCCTCGGCGTCCCGTAAGCGCGGGTCAAAGGAATGGATATCGCGCTGCGGTCGTCCGCATAGGAGATATAAAGTTCGTCGCTGGCGTTCTGCACCCACACCGCAGTTTCCCAATCCGCGCTGCGATACCCGGCCCGAAGGTTTATGATCGTGCGCGGATCGCCGCGCAGCCGGCGGGTGTTTTGCGGCTCGAAGAAGATCTCGCTCTGATACAGCATCTCGCCGCGCGCAAACAGATCGCCCCCTAGCGAAGGTGCGGCGAAGCGGCGTTCAAGCATCGCGCTGCTCGTCCAGCGCGGAGCTAGAACGAGCCGGTTGCCATCGCAATTGGCGACCACCGTCGAAGCGGGCGCGCCCCCAGGCGCCGGACAATCGGGAAAATCGCCATAGGTTGCGTCAAGATAGCCGAGCGAAACCGCGCCCGTCCATTGTCCATTGCTATAAGCACCCTCGGCCTCAAGGCCCCATATGCGCGCCGAGGCCGCGTTGCGCAAAGCCACCGCATTGCCAACGATTTGCGACACCTGAAGGTCCTCGTAATCGGTCGAGAACAGCGCCGCCGTCACTATGCCTCTGCCTTGGGCGAATTCCTGTTTAAGGCCAAGTTCGAAATTGTCGGCGATCTCGGGTTCGACGGCCAAATCCGCACCGCTCTGGGTAAAGTCGGTGTTGAACCCTGCACTTTTGAACCCGCGCGCATAGCGGCCGTAAATAAGCGGACCGTTCGTCACTTGATAAGCGGCCGACAGGGTCGGCGAGAAGAAATGGTCGCGCAAAGCGCCGCTGAAATCGATATCCGGCGCCAGGTTCGCGATCGGATCGTCCTGAACGAACGTGCTTTCACGCCGCTCATTTGTATAACGCGCGCCAGCGCTGAGCGTAAGGCGCTCGGTCACGCTTATGTCCGCATTGGCGAAGACGTCATAGGCCTCGGTGTCGGCGCTGCTTGTAAGCGTGATCGGAAAACTCACGCCGGGCATGCCGGTGAGAAATTCACCTATCGCGAATGGACGAAAACTTTCAACCTGCTGGCGAAAATAGGAGACGCCCGCCACATAACGCACCCGGCGCGCTGCAGGCGAAGCGTATCGAATTTCGTGCGAATAGAGACGCGTATCGTCGGCGAACTCATCCTCCACGAACGATACGGGGAGTTTATCGTCATCCAACGCTGCTGCGAACGACGCATCGCGGTACGCCGTTACAAGAGACCAAACGCCGCCCCGATCTCGAACCCGCAAAGCCATGCTGGCGCCCCGGACATCGCGATCCAAATAATTGGGCTGGTTGTGATTGGTCGTGAACGGCGTGGATTCCGTCGCATCGTCGATGAAATCTGCATCGGCTGTCTCAAAAAATGCGGGACGCCCTCTGTCGACAACACCGTCCACAGAAAGCGTCAAATCCGCAGCAGGATGGAGCGCCAACAATAAATGACCGCGGAAAGCGCCGCGCTCGATTGCGTCAAGGTCCTCGCCGCCCGAAACATGCCGCACCACGCCGTCACGTACGACGCCGTTGAAAGCCAGCGAACCGGCGACGTGGTCCGTCAGCGGTCCAGCCGCATAAGTTTGCAGCCGTACCAGATCGTAGGCGCCAAAATCGGCGCGCGCTTCGCCTCGGACGCGCTCGCCAGGCTCATAAGTGACGATGTTGACGACGCCCGCCACCGCGTTGCGTCCAAAAAACGTGCCATGGGGACCGCGCAGGACCTCCACGCGCTCGACGCCGATCAGATCCTGATCGAAGGTGTCAGGCCGCCCCATGAACACGCCATCGACATAGACGCCAACGCCGCTCTCAACGCCCACCACCCGCACAAGCGAGGACACGCCCCTAATGCTGGAGAGCCCCTGCAATGTGCCGCCAATGCCCCCGGCCAAGCTCACGTTCGGCACGCGCGGCATGAGACTGGACACAGACACAACCCCAGCGGCGTTGAGTTCCTCCCCAGTGCGAACCGTCGCGGAGGCAGGCGCATCCAAAAGCCGCTCGGCTCTGCGCCGCCCTGTCACGACGATTTCAGCAGGATCGGCCGATTGTGCACGCGCAACATCGGCCCCAAGCGCGAGCACAAAAAGCGCAAAAAATCCGATAGCCGAAGCTCGAGCCGCCATTGCTCCGTCGCTTGTGCGCCCTCACGGCGCTGTCAATTTGTTCAACGACTATTTGATCCGCTTCCAGCCTTCAATCTAAAATGGCCCCGGCTGGGCATAGTTGGCGATGGGCAGGCGGTTGCGGCCGCCTAATGAAGAATGGATCAAAGCGAAAGTATTGCGCGACGCGCCTTCGATGCGGTGGCGGCGGCCGAGAAAGCCTCCAACCTGGAAGAATTGAACCGGGTGGTGCGCCCGGTATTCGAATCACTCGGCTTCCAAGTCTATGCCGGCGTCGATGCGGTCGACGCCGCAGGCAAACGCGATGTGCATGTCTTGTTCGGCAAGACCCACGATCCCTGGGAGGCGCGCTATAATGAAGCGGGTCACGCCGCGAACGACGCCATGATCCGCGAAATGCTTTCATCGACAGATGCGATGTTTTGGAGCGACGTACAGCACCGACGCATCGTGGCGCCCGCCGAACTGCAGATTATGAACGAAGCGCGTCAGTTCGGCCTTTCGAACGGGTTCATGACGCCTCTTCACAACATTGACGGCTCGATCTCGGCTGTCTTGCTGATGGGGGAAAGCGTCGACACCGCCGACCCCGACTTACGCGCAGCTGCGCACCTTCTCTCAGTGTATTATGGCGGCATCGGCCGCAAACTGCGCCGCGAGACGCTTCATCCCGCCAAAATGCGGCCCAAACTCACCAAGCGGCAAACGGAATGCCTGCTCTGGGTTCGCGCGGGCAAAAGTTCGTCCGATATCGGAGACATCCTGGGCATCTCGGCGGCCATGGTGAACGAGCATGTCGCCGCAGCCTGTCAGCGCCTTGGCGTGCGCACACGCATCCAGGCTGTCGCCGAAGCGGCGCTCCACGGCCTGATCGAATTGTAAACCCCTCAAGTTTGGGGGGCGGCGCTTCCGCGCTTCCAATGATCTTTACAACGCCGCAAACATCATTGGAGCGGCGTCATGCGAGTACACATCGTCACGCAAGCCAATCGCGCCTTGTACGGCAGCGAATTGGAGCAAATGCATCGTCTTCGCCATCACGTCTTCGTCGACGAACTGGGCTGGCGCGATCTGCAATCTCCCGACGAACTTGAAATCGATGAATTCGACGATGAGCACGCCGTTTATTTGATCGCGTGCAAGAATGGCGAGGTGCATGGCAGCGTGCGCTTGTTGCCAACCTGGCGCCGCTGCATGATCACACAGCAATTCTCAGACTTCCTGGGCGGGGCCGCCGCGCCGACCGGGCCCGACGTCTGGGAATTTACCCGCTGGTGCCCGGGAACGATGAGAAGTCCGCGCAACCTCATCCGTGCGCGCGCCGCGCTCATCGTGGCCAGCTTGGAATTCGCCCGCTCGCGCCACATCAAGAAATATCTGACCTTTTGCGAAACCAAATTCGTCAGTCAGATCGCCGAGCTTGGCTGGCATTCCACCCCGCTATGCATGCCGCGTCCTTTTACCGAAGGCATGGCGATCGCAGTCGCGTGGGACGTGCAACCGAACATGCTTGCCGACACGCGCAAACTCTTGCGCGCCCCCGCCCCCGTGTCGTTCGAAGCGCCGTGCCCGGACGAAGCCGTCGCATGGATCGCGCCCGCTGAGCTGGAGGCCGCCATCTTCGCGCGCCCGGCTCAATCGTCCCGTGCATTGTCAGTGAACGCTCCGGCGATGGGGAATGCATGATGGCCGACGGTCATACAGCTTCCTTCGCAAGCAGCGCCGCGCTGGCGCGCGTCGATGCCACGATTGCGCCGGGCGCAGCGCTGGACCTGCTGAGAGCCGAGGGCGTTCTGGTAATCGAGAACGTCCTCTCGGGCGCCGAGCTCAATCTCCTTCGTTCACAACTTCAGCCCTGGTTCGACGCCGCCCATCAGGGCGCGGGTCCATTCTTCGGGCGCGCCACGCGCCGTTTCTCAGGCCTGTTCGCCAAAGCGCCGGCGACCTCGGACCTAGCGCTGCACCCGCTCGCACTTTGGCTCATGGAATCTGTACTTAAAGGCGATGCATCACGGCCCGCGGCCGATTGCATC
The DNA here is from genome assembly GCA_030430715.1 of Alphaproteobacteria bacterium. Classification (GTDB taxonomy): domain Bacteria; phylum Pseudomonadota; class Alphaproteobacteria; order Caulobacterales; family Aquidulcibacteraceae; genus Vitreimonas. The sequence continues at coordinate 22,857 of JAUIJZ010000032.1, read as the reverse complement.
GAACTCAATCTCACACAGGCGATCGGGATTGAACCAGGCGAACCGGCGCAATTTCTCCATCGCGACGACGATTTGTGGCCCTTTGCCCACGATTTCGAACTGATGGCCAACGCGATGTGGGCGCTTGACGATTTCACCATCGAAAACGGCGCCACACGTCTTGTACCCGGCAGTCACACCTGGGCGCGCGATCGCGCCCCATGTCCTGGTGAGGCGGCGCCGGCGACAGCGCGCGCTGGATCGTTGATCCTGTGGCTAGGCGGGGTGCTGCACGGCGGCGGCGCCAATGCCAGCACCGCCATCCGCCGCGGCGTCGTCATGAGCTACCGGCTGGGCTGGCTGGCTGGGGGGGAAAAGCTGCTGCTCAGCACCCCGCCCGACGTGGCGCGCCGCCTGCCTGAGAAACTGCAACGATTGCTCGGCTACCAACTGCACCGGCCCAATCTTGGCTGGGTGGAAGGTCAAGATCCCCTGCGCTGGCTGAAAGGCGAAATCAGCGCTCTTGCGCCGGTTGAGGACAATCTCGCGCTCGAACATGAAACCCTGCTCGCCGACGTCGCCGCTGATCCCTCGAAATATGCGGGGTATCTGTCATGACGCATGCTGTACGCCGGGGCCGGGCGACACATCCGGCCTCCAGTTTGGAGACGCGCGCCGACCTCACAGAATTGATCATTCGCTCGCTCGAATTGCCCTCTGAAAAAATATCGGTGCTGCACAGCTTTGTCGAAACGGTTGCCGAGATCGAAAGCCGCGACGGCGCAGATGCAGCGCTGGCTTATATCGATAGGCGCCACCGCCAATTGCTCACCGAACTCGGCGTCGCTTCCGCATGACGAAACAGCGGCGCGCAGCGCCGGCTCAGGTGCTTTCGTCAACAACGGTCCGTACGAGGTCTAGCACCCGTTTGCGTAAGCTGGGACTGCGGATCGTTTTGTAAAGCCGCACGAGCTCCAGCAATTGCGGGCTATCTAACGCGGTATCTAGGCGAGCGGCGCCGTTGGGGCTTGCGCCTTTTTTGGGAGGAAAATCGTCGAAAAAGTCGGCTATGCTCATCTCAAGCGAATTGGCTACATCGTAGAGCCTGCTCGCGGCCATACGATTCACGCCCTTTTCGTATTTCTGTACCTGTTGAAAGGTGACGCCAAGCAGATCCGCCAGGTGCTCCTGGCTCATCCCCAATTCCAGCCTGCGTACGCGCACCCTCGACCCAAGGCGTTTGTCGACCGCGTTCGCGCTGCGCTCATCACTCAACGACCTGCCCTCCCCTTAGCACATATTCTAAAGTTGAATTGTTGAGACGCAACACGGCTTGCGCGTGTCCGGTCTGTGACCGGCGTTACAGACGACGAGCAGCCCCGCAAAACTGTGAGTAGAATAACTAGTCCGCGCCGCGCCGCCCTGCGCCAATGGTCACCGCGAGGCGCACGCCAGCATGCGTGGCCAGCATTTGATGGGGTCGACCGTCGTGATGGAAAACCTGATCCAAATCCTTGGTGTCAAACACCTGGGCGCATATCGCGCACGTCTTAAACCGAGCATCCTGGCTTCGTGGCGGTCTATATTGCTCCGCAGACATGGATTTCCCCGAACTGACGGCTGACAACCCATACCCTTAGGGCAAATTTCCACAACGTCTCCCTATGCCCCAATGGCTTCGCACGTCAAGCTGAAGCGTGACCCACAGCGTTCAACCGTTCGCCAAATTCAAGCGGGTCAGGCTGAACAAATACGCCAGATAGCCCTTGCGCCACATAATCGGAGAGTACCGGCGCCAGTGTGATATGGCCCGGATATTCCGCGCCGTTTCGCCCTAGAAATATAACGTCGCCCTGCGCAACCATCCTTTGCGAAAGCGCCTGATCGAGCAATTCCGAGGCGCGCCGCCGATTGGCGGGCGCCACCAAATCGACAAAACGGTGACCGACCAAAGCGCCGCACTCGAAGCCAGTGAATGTCCCAAATTTGTCATCCACCCATTCAACCCGCGCACGCGCGTCCAAACGCAAAGGCACGATCATCGGATGATGTCGCGCCGCCGTGCGGCCAGCCTCGTATTCTTCCATGCGCTGGCGCAGCAGCTGGATCTCGGTAATGTTCTCAAACAGAACAATTGCGCCATCGGCCGTCGGCAGCACTTTCAGTGAAAGTGTCCGGCCGTCGAACGCCGTCGCCTCGAACCGCTCCACCTGGCGCGCCCGCCGAACCGTCTGCAAACGATCCTGCAATATAGACGCGATCGGCTGGGGAAAAAGATCGAGCACAGCAGCGCCGGTTGTTTCCGCTTTGCTGCGTCCGAGAAAAGCCTGCGAGACGGCATTGCTCGCCTCGACCCGCAATTGGCCATTAAAGCTCAGGAAGCCCTCTTCCATGTGATCGGCCAGCGTTGCCGCAAGACTTTGCGCCGCGCCGGCATCGGCGCGCGCTTGCATCGCGGCCTGATCTGTACGCTTGGCGTCAAACTGATCCGGCGCGGTTAAAACCAAACGCTCGCGCCCATGGTGGGTAATCGATACCGGTCGTCGCAGGGCCTCGTTCTGCCAGTATCCAATATTGCGAATGAAGTCCGCCGAGGACACGGCGACTCTGTCCGGCATAATCAGCTCCCACGCGTTTCCTCGCCTCTTCGCGTACGCGCCATGCCCGCGCGTTTGCGAACGCATCGGCACAGTAGAAAGTGATTTGCAGCACAATTCTACTCATAATTGTGCTTAAACCGTCCAGTTGCAGCGCATGGAGGTGGTCCATTCGTGCATCAGGCGCCAACACCGGACAGATTCGCGATCACAAACTCGACCTTCTGCGTCAGACGACGCCGTGCGTTCTGACGCCCCGCTCCTGCTCCGCGACATTTTTGCCACTAATTCTCATATGCATAACGCGCCGTCCGCGATCATCTGGGACGCGCCGGCCGCGCAAGCGCATGCGCCAAGCGCGCCTCAGTGTCGTTGAGAACGAGTTTCGTACACACTCAGGAAGCTGAGCGTTGCGGGCGCATGAGATGCGCACGCCGGGCTATCGCCGCTGCCGCGGCCGAGCCGCGCAAGATCAAGCCACGCACAAGCGCGTCTCGGCGCCGCGCACATCGATCCCTAACGCGGGTCTGTTCTGGCAACCGAGCTAGGCTTGCTCGTCCGGCTTAGAACGGGTGAGCGAGCGATATGCCTGCTCCTCTTGCCCATAGGCATCGGCAATAATCCGCGAGCAGATTTCCACTCGAGGATGATGGAGGGCGGCATGCAAGGTCTGGGCATGCCCGCACAGTGTTTTGCGCTGCTGCGGCACTCTCTATTGTCGCGATCCGCGCCAAGCTGTGTCAGGCGATCTTCTTGCCCTGCCACGCCACGCGGCGCCCTCGCCCCTTGATGGTTTTGCGCCGGCGCTCCAAAGCAAGCGCCGTCCAATTCATCAGCTCAAGTGCGACGGCCTTATGACAATGTCGTTGGTCTGGCATGGCGCGAACATTTTCGCCTTTTCGAGCGCCGCCTCGCGCCGCCAGAGCGCGAGCGATAACAGATCCGGCGCCGCCGCCTCGGAAATGATGTAGAGGCCGTGCGTTGCGCACTCGAACGCGAAACCATTCGAGGCCGTGCGCCGGCCGCTCTCAATTCGTCCCCCGCAAATCACACACATGAGGCAAGCACGTCCTCGTATTGAGCGTCGAGCAGAACAACAGCGCGGCTTTGACGCGCACGCGAGCAAGCACCGTCGCTAAGAATGCGCGGCGTTTAAGTCAACCTTTGTTCGTTGCTTCCAGCGTGATCTCGCGCGCATCCTATTTCTGCCGGATGCGAAAGATATTTTGCCGTATGAACGCGCATCGCGCGCGACAATGAAGCGGCAGCGCTTCAATGCGCGGCGTGCACAACGCGTCAAGGTTCTCGGCTCAATGAAACGAACGAATGGCGCACTGTGCTCTTCTGCGTGTGAGACGGATCGGAACGCTCTTGCTATGGCGAGCGTATTGGAACGTGCAAAGCAAGCTCTGCGTCGCGGCCGCACGGTCTGCGCCCGCCGGGCTCTCGCCGCTCCGCGGCCGAGCCGCGCGAGATTAAGCAACGCACAAGCGCGTCTCGGTGCTGCACATCGATCCCTGACGCGGGGCTCCGCAAAAAGGCGGCGCCAAACAATATTCTGAAAAATCCTCCGCCCGCACGCGTGACAGCCGCTTATGCTCGGGGCCATGCACACGCTTCGACATGTACTTCGCGGCGGACATACACTCACGGCTGAGCCTCTAAGCGGACAATCGTGATCCTACCGCAGCGCACTCTGGGCCTCAGTTGGATATGCTGGCGATGGGTTCATCCTCCGCTCGCGATCGCGCTCGCGCAACAGCGTCCGCGCAATCGCTGGCAACACAAACAAAGTCAGCAGGGTGGCGGTCACGAGCCCGCCAATAACGACAGTCGCAAGCGGCTTTTGCACCTCGGCGCCCACGCCGTGCGCGATGGCCATGGGCACGAAGCCGATGGCGGGGACGATGCCGGTCATCAACACGGCGCGAAATTTTTCAACCATGCCCTCCTCAATGGCGCCTTCAAGCGGCGCGCCCGTGTCGAGATGTTTATTGATGCTTGTCATCACGACGAGCCCGTTGAGAACCGCCACGCCGGCTAAGCAGATGAAACCCACAGCTGCCGAGATCGAGAATGGCATGCCGGTCAGGAGCAGCGTGAATACACCGCCTGCAAGCGCCAACGGCACGGCGGAGAACACTGTCAGGGCCGCACGGAACGTGCCGAGCGCGAGATAAAGAAACGCGAAAATCAACGCGAAGCAGGCGGGCACGATCAACGCCATGCGCTGCGACGCCGACTGCAGGTTCTCAAATTGCCCGCCCCAAACCAACCGTGCGCCGGACGGCAACGCCACCTCATCGCTGACGCGGCGCTGCGCTTCGGCGACGAAAGAACCCAGATCGCGGCCACGTACATTCGCCTGCACAACGACACGGCGGCTGCCATTCTCGCGGCTGACTTGGTTGAGCCCTTCGGAAAACGAGAACGTCGCCAATTCACGCAAGGGTACCGAACCGCGCGCGCCACCATTTTCATCTGGCAGCATGACAGGCAAAGCGCCCATGGCGTCGAGATCGTCGCGCACGCTGTCCGGCAAGCGAACGACAACGTCGAAGCGCCGGTCGCCTTCAAACACGAGGCCCGCTTCGCGCCCACCCATCGCCGTCGCCACCGTATCGGTGACCTCCGCGAGCGAGAGGCCATAGCGCGAGATCGCATCGCGGTTGAACACCACGTCCAGCGTGGGAAAGCCGCCGGTTTGCTCGACCTTCACATCCGCCGCGCCGTCAATGGATTGCAGCACGCGCGCGATGCGCCCGGCGGCGGCCGCCAGGCCTTCCAGATCATCGCCATAGACCTTGATCGCGACATCCCCGCGCACGCCGGCAATGAGTTCGTTGAAACGCATCTGGATCGGTTGGGTGAACTCATAGCCGTTGCCTATGAGATGCGCCAAACGCGCCTCGATGCGCGCAATGAGTTCGGCCTTCGACACGGTCCGATCTGGCCATTCGTTGCGCGGACGCAGGATCACGAACGAGTCCGAAATGTTAGGCGGCATGGGATCGGAGGCGACTTCCGCCGTGCCTGTCTTGGAAAAGACAAGCGCCACTTCGGGGAAGCTCGAAAGCTCGCGTTCGATCCGCTCCTGCATGGCGACGGATTGCTGCAACGAGGTTGAGGGAATGCGGATTGCCTGAACGGCGATATCCTGTTCGTCCAAGGTTGGAACGAACTCGCGGCCGAGCATCATGAAGATGGCGCCGGCCAAGAGAAACACAGCCACGCCGCCGCCAATGACGGGCATGGGGCGGCGGATCGCGTAGCGCAGGCCCGGCTCGTACCAGCGCCGCGACACTTCGATCGCCCTCACTTCCCTTTCCGCGACTGGCCCACGGATCAACAGCGCGACCAGCGCCGGAACGAGCGTAAGCGAGAGGATAAAGGCCGCGCCCAATGCAAGCATGAGCGTGATCGCCATGGGCGAGAACATTTTTCCTTCAACGCCGGTGAAGGTGAGCAGAGGCGCGAACACCAGAAAAATGATGATCTGGCCAAACACGGTCGGCCCAATCATTTCGCGCCCGGCCTCTATCGTCTCATGCAATCGCTCATTGAGCGTGAGCAACCTTCCCTCCTGATGCTGGCGCACGGAAAGACGCCGCAGGCAGTTCTCAATGATGATCACGGAGCCGTCCACAATCAGACCGAAGTCCAACGCGCCAAGCGACATGAGATTGCCCGAGACGCCAAAGACATTCATGCCGATGGCCGTCATCAGCATAGACAAAGGAATGATGAGCGTTGCGATGATCGCGGCGCGCACATTGCCCAAAAGCAGAAACAGCGCTGCCGCCACCAGAAGCGCGCCTTCTGCGAGATTGCGCTCCACAGTGGCGATGGTGGCGTTGACGAGGCGCGAGCGGTCATAGACGACTTCGGCGACAACGCCCGGCGGCAATGTCCGCGTGATTTCCGTGAGGCGCTCGGAGGCGTCAGCCGCAACGGTGCGGCTATTGCCGCCGGTGAGCATCAGCACCGTGCCGATGACGACCTCCTGGCCGTTCGCGGTGGCCGCGCCGGTTCTTAGCTCGCCGCCGATGCGCACATTGGCCACGTCGCGAACCGCGATCGGCACGCCGTCCGGCGTGGCGACAACGGCGTCGCCGATTTCGTGCAGCGTGCGGATGCGCGCATCGGCGCGGATCAAGAACGCCTCTCCGCCCCGCTCGATGAAATTTGCGCCCACGGAAAGATTGGCGCGCTCCAAAGCTCCGGCCAGCTCGGAAAACGAAATGCCATACGCGGCAAGCGACGCCGGATCAGGCTCGACGATGTATTGCTTCTCGTAGCCGCCGATCGAGTCGATGCCCGCGACGCCGGCCACAGACCGCATTTGCGGGCGGATGACCCAATCCTGTACCGTGCGGAGATAGGCCGCGCGCGCGACTTCGTCAGTCAGATGCTCGCCTTCCGGGGTCAAAAATGATCCATCGTTCTGCCAGCCCGGTTGTCCCGGCGTCGCACGCGCGCCCTCAGCGCTCGGATCGGCAAAGCGCACCGTCCACATCAACACTTCACCGAGGCCCGTTGAGATCGGCCCAAGCTGCGGCTCAACGCCCGCCGGCAGAGTCTCGCGCGCGGCGGAGAGACGCTCCGCTACTTGCTGACGCGCGAAGTAAATATCGACGCTATCGCCAAAGACGACCGTAACCTGGCTAAAACCATTGCGCGAAATCGAGCGCGTACCTTCCAAACCGACAATGCCGGCCATAGCCGTCTCGACCGGATAGGTCACCAGACGCTCCATATCGAGCGGCCCGAATTCCGGTGCAAGCGTGTTGATCTGCACTTGCTTGTTGGTGATGTCCGGCACGGCGTCGATGGGCAGTCGCGCGAGATTGTATACGCCAAGGGCCGCGACGAGACCGACGGCCGCGACCACAGCCCAGCGTGCGCGAACGGCAAGCTCGAGTATTTGACTGATCATGAGGTGAGTCCTGTCTTGCGCGCTTAGTGATCGTGGCCCGCTTCGCCCTTGCCGAGCTCGGCTTTGACGAGGAAGGCGTTCTCCGCGACGTAAGATTCACCCGCCGCAAGGCCGGCGATGATTTCGACAGTGGCGTCGCCCGTGCGCCCGATGGTGACTGGCCGTGCTTCGTACGTATCCGCCGCGACGCGCACGAAAACGACTTGTTCACCTTCAACCGTTTGCACCGCATCCGCCGGCACTACGACCGCCGCCTGCTCTTCCGCGAGCACCACGGCGCCACGCACCGCCATGCCCGGCCGGATCGGAGAATTGGCCGCCGCCGAAAACGGCGCGCGCGCGATCAATGTCTGATTGCGCGCGTCGGCTGTCGGGAGCACGCTGTCGATACGCGCCTGCATGCCTGTGCGCCCGTCCAATCCCGTGATCCCGACATTTTGGCCGGAAGCGACGCGACCAATGTCGCGCGTCACCACATTCAGTTCCGCTTGCAGGCGGCTGAGATCGCCCACGACAAACAAAGGTTCTTCGGCCGTTACGTCGCCAACATTGGTCTGGCGATCCAAAACCACCCCGGAAATCGGCGCGACGATGGCATAGGTCTGCAAGCTTTCGGCGCTTTCGACACGGGCAAGCACTTGGCCGCGCTGCACCATATCGCCGACATTGCGCAGCACCGCGCGAACCGGCCCGGCATAAGGTGCGTGCACATCCGCGCGCGCCGAGGGCTGCAACACAATACGTCCCGTCAATTCGAGCGTCTCTTGAATGGCGCCCGATCCCGCTTCGGCGATCACCAGACCAGAGGCGGCAGCCGCTTCGACGGTGATCGTCACACGTTCCGGCCCGCCCTCCTCATGAACCTCTTCTTCATGCGCCTCGCCTTCCGCATGCGCACCCTCGCCGGCGCCTTCACCGACGTTGCAAGCGCTGAGGCTCAAGATCAGCGCCGCCATAGCGGGCATGAGAGCCTTCCGTGTCATCAACTTTCTCATCAGTGAAGCTCCTGCGCCGGCAGCGCTTCGAGAAAGCGCGCCGTTAGACGGTCAAGCGCCGCCTCGTTAAGGTGATAGGATTTCAGAGTCTCGACGCGGGCTTCGCGCGCGTCGGTCAGAGCGCGTTGCGCATCGAGGACATCGAGATAGGAAAACGCGCCGCGATTATAGCCATCCTGCGCCAGAGCCAACGCGCGCTCGGCTTGGGGAATGACGGTTTCCTCGCTCGCCCGCACTGCGGCAGCGTCGGCGTCCATGGCGCGTTGAATGGAGGAGAACTCGCGCTCTAAAGCGCGTCGCCCCGCTTCAAGCTCATATTCGGCTTGCCGCTCTTCCGCACGGGCGCGCGCGACGCTGCCTTGGTTGCGGTCAAACACACCGAGCGGAACGGAGAGCCCGACGACGAGCGCACCTTCGCCCTCTTGATCCTCAAATCGCCTGTAGCCGAGGCTGAGCGTCGGATTGCGCCAGGCCAAGGATCGCTCCACCCGCGTCGCCTCGCCCGCACGCTGGCGCGCGGTCAAGAGACGGGCAAGATCGGGGCTGGAATCGGTTGGCGATGCATGCACGTGACCGTTGGCAGCCGGCAGTGCAAAATCGGCTGTGATGAGCGCAACACCCATATCTCCGCCGATGAGGCTTGCGAGCTGCGCCCGCGCCGTGGCGCTGTTCGCTTCCGCACGTGAGAGCGCGATGCGCGCCTCGGCAAGACCGGCTTCGGCACGCGCCCCAGCCATAAGCGGATCGCGTGCGGCCGAAACACGCCGCGCGACGGACGTGTTGAGCGCCTCCGCTGTGGCCAATCGCTCGCGCGCTATCGTGACCAATTCTTCCGCCGCCAGCGCTTCATAGTAAGCAACCTGAACATCGCGGATGAGATCAAGGCCGCGCACTATTCTTTCAAGCTCCGCACCATGCAGTTCTCGCTCCGCGAGGCGCACACGGGCGCGGCGTTGGCCCGCAACGTCCACTTCCTGCGATAAGCTGAACGTCGTTTCCGCGGCGTCGAACCCGCGCTGTTCGTCGCTGCCGCCGAAGTTTTCGACCTCGATGCCGAGTTCTGGATTGGCGCGCGCGCGCGCCTGTTGACGCGATCCCACCGCCGCGTCCACGGCGGCGCCAGCGGCGCGCAAGCCCGGATCGGCGTCGATGGCCCGCTCAATTGCCTGCGTGAGCCCCAAAGGCGTCACAGACTGCGCCAGCACCGGGATGGGCAGCGCCAAAATGGCGATTGTCGCCGAGGAGAACGCGCACACGCGCTGCATGCGCCGCGTCCGCCATGGAAGACGGTTCTTCAAAGTCATGGGATTTCCGCAAAACGTAAGGATTCACACGTCGCGGAACCCGCGACGCGTTACACGATCGCGGCTTGTTTTGGAGGGCGCTCTAGCCCGCCGGGCGCACCAGACGTTACGCGCTCATCCGCTATCGGCCACGCGTGCGACACGAACATGGGCATTAAGTCGCCGGCCATAGCTACGGACGGAAGCCCCGCCGAATGCGCGCCGCAGCAATGATGCCGATGTAGCGTGTTCACAGGGGCGCCATCCGGCGATGACTGATCCCTGTCGCGCACAACATCATACGCTACGTTATACTCTACCGCCGTTTCGCCATGACAGGGATCTTCAATGGCCAGCACATCCTCCGTCAGGACAAACGCAAAGAGCGCAATGCAGAGCATCGCGACCCAACGTCCCCAGCCGGTATGCGCCCATGCGCTCAATCGAAGACACCTCTTGTACACCGCGAGATTCGCGCTCAATATTCATAATACAGACCAGGAGCTGCTGAGAAGCAGTAAATTCACCTGGAGCGCATCAAGGCGCACCGCTCGAGACTCGAGAAAGCACAATTCATCTTCGGCCATCAAAATGGGACGCAGCCTCACCGCTCCGCCTCGACTTCCGCGATCAGCACTTTCATTTCGGCAATTTTGCGCCGCTGCGCCTCGATAATTTCGTCCGCTAGCTGGCGGACGCGAGGGTCGCCAAGCTGCGCGCGTTCGCGGGTCACGATGGCGATGGAATGATGCGGAATCATCGCGCGCATGTAAGCGGCGTCATCGACGGTGTGCTGACTGCGCACAAGCCAAAGCGCCGCAATGAAAATCAGCGCGCTTCCGATATAGATGCCGAGATTCATGCGCCTGTCTTTGTACATGCCCAGCATGAAACTGAGCATAATCACCGCCATCACAGCACCCATGACAAACGCCATCCAAAAGCGGGTCTGGCTGAAGTAGATGTGTTCGAACGCGAATGTGTTCAAATACATCAGCAAAAACATCACAACAGTCGATACGCCGATCATCGTGAAGAAGCGCTTGTACGACATCTGCATCTTACACTCTGGGGTCTTTTAGGCGCACGCACGCGCGCCCTGGCGGACTTTTAAGTTTGAACGAAAAGGCGAAGAATGTGTTCCGGGTTTGCACGCATTGTCACGCGCGGCGATCCAAATGGAAATCGAGCCCGTCATGGTGGGTATTTGGGCCCCCTCCGAATTGCCAAGAGCGCCGCCTTGGCCATCAAGCGAGCAACACGCCATCAGCATTGGGCGAGGTGTCCTCGACCCCGTCGTGTGCTTGCACGGTCGCGCCGAGCGACGAGGAAATTGCATCGAATGGGCGAACGCGGAAAATGAATGCGTTGTCGACAAATCCGCGTAGGAATGTGACGGCAACCCAAACACGCTCGGTCTTTCTACGCGCGCGTTCAAGCACCTCGCGATGCGGGTCCGGTCAAGAATGCGCCGTGCGCAGGCCTGCTTAGCGTCAGCAGCAGCGCCCCCGTCCCACACCCGACATCAGGCGGACGCGCCCCCCGCACGCAGCGCCAGCGTTTTGATCACACGGCTTCGCCAGATCTGTTCGCGCGTGAGCGCGTCGATCGCCGCGTCGTAGAGCGGCGTCAGGGCGTTGGGGCCAAGCGCTGGCGTGAAGCGTGGGCGCGCAGCGCGCCCACGGCGCTCACAGCTTCACCGCATTGAGCCGCAGCGCGTTGGCGATCACCGACACCGACGACAGCGCCATGGCGGCGGCCGCAATCATCGGCGAGAGTAAGGTGCCGATGAAGGGATAGAGCACGCCCGCCGCGATCGGCACGCCGGCCGTGTTGTAAATGAAGGCGAAGAAGAGGTTCTGGCGGATGTTGTTCATCGTCGCTGCGGACAGCTTTCGCGCCTTGACGATGCCGTTGAGATCGCCGTGCAGCAGCGTCACACCGGCGCTTTCAATCGCGACATCCGTACCCGATCCCATGGCGATGCCGATATCGGCCGCGGCGAGCCCCGGCGCGTCGTTCACGCCGTCCCCAGCCATAGCGACAATGCGTCCTTCCCGCCTTAGCCGCGTCACGACGTCGGCCTTGTGCTCGGGGAGAACCTCCGACTCAACATCCGCAATGCCAAGCTTGCGTGCAACAGCTTCCGCTGTGGTGCGGTTGTCGCCGGTCACCATGACCAAGCGCAGCCCTTGCGCACGCAGCGCTTCCAGCGCGGCGGGCGTCGAATTTTTGATTGGATCGGCGATGCCGATCACCGCCGCCGCCTCATTATTGATGCTGACATAGATGGCCGTCGCTCCATCAGAGCGCAGCGCCTCCGCGCTCGGTTCTAGCGCCGCAGTGACGGCGCCAAGCTCGCGCAGGAAGCGTTCGGCGCCGAGAGCGATTTCCTTGCCCTCCACGACGCCAATCACGCCTTTGCCGGTCGGGGAGTCGAAGTCGCTCGACTCCACCAGTGCCATGCCGCGTTGGCGCGCGGCTTCAACGATAGCCAGGGCCAGCGGATGCTCGCTCTGATTCTCCAGGCTTGCCGCCAAGCGCAGGACTTCCGTTTCGTTTTGGCCGGGGGCCGTTTCGATGGCGACGACGGCGGGCTTGCCGGCGGTCAGCGTGCCGGTCTTGTCGAGGATCAGCGTATCCACTTGCTCGAACCGCTCGATCGATTCCGCATTCTTTATCAGCACGCCGGCGCGGGCGGCGCGGCCAACCCCGGCCATGATCGACATGGGAGTCGCCAAACCCAGCGCACACGGACACGCAATAATCAGCACGGATACCGCCGCGAGCAGGCCATATGAAAGTGAAGGCGCCGGCCCGATCGTCCACCAGGTCAAAAAGGCGATGACGGCGACAATGATCACCGCCGGGACGAAATAGCCGGACACCTTGTCAGCAAGCCGCTGGATGGGCGCGCGCGAACGCTGCGCATCTGCGACCATCTGTACGATGCGCGACAGCATGGTGTCGGCGCCGACGCGTTCGGCCTCGATCACCAGTGCGCCGGTCTGATTAAGCGTGCCGCCGATCACCTTGGCGCCGGCTTCGCGCGTCACCGGCATGGATTCGCCCGTGAGCATGGATTCGTCGATCGTCGAGCGGCCGTCGACCACGATCGCATCCACGGGAATTTTTTCGCCAGGGCGCACCCGCAGTTTGTCGCCGGCAACGATCTCATCGAGGCCGACCTCTTCTTCTGCGCCGTTGCGGATGCGGCGCGCGGTTTTCGGCGCGAGATTGAGCAGCGCGCGTATGGCGCCGCCGGTGCGCTCGCGCGCTCTGAGCTCAAGCACCTGGCCGAGCAGCACCAAAACCGTGATCACGGCGGCAGCTTCAAAATAGATGGGAACGAGCCCGTGTGCGTCTCGGAACGCGGGTGGAAACATTCCCGGCGCCAGCAGCGCAACCACGCTGTAACCCCACGCGACACCTGTGCCGAGTGCAATCAGCGTAAACATGTTGAGGCTGCGGTTCTTGAGCGAGTGATAGCCGCGTACGAAGAACGGCAAGCCCGCCCAAAGCACGACCGGCGTCGCCAGCGCGAACTGGATCCATGCGCTCCAATGCGGCGGCACGATCCCGTCAATACGGAAGAGATGGCTGCCCATCTCAAGGATAAATACCGGCAAGGCGAGCGCAGCCCCGATCCAGAAGCGCCGCGACATGTCGCAAAGCTCTTCATTCGGCGGCGCATCCGCGGTCGGCATCATCGGTTCAAGCGCCATGCCGCAGATCGGACACGAACCCGGCTCATCGCGCACGATTTCCGGGTGCATTGGACATGTCCATTTCACGCCGGGCCCGGCCGCTGCGGACGCCTGCGGCGCATGTCCGTGATGATTATGATGTCCGCCGGCGCAACACGAATCCGTATTGGGCTTCGCGGCGTATTTGCCCGGATCGGCCGCGAACTTCGCTTTGCATCCGGCGCTGCAGAACAGCACCTCTTCGCCTTCATGCGCGAGACGGTGCGGCGTCTTGCCGGAAACCTCCATGCCGCAGACTGGATCGTGCGCACTCGCCTCGTCGTGGTGACCGTCGTGCATGTGATGTGCGTGCGTGTTCATCGGCTTTACGCGTCGGTCAAACGCGCTCCTTATTTGACTTGCATCGGAGCCTCCACCTTCCCACAATGGGAAGGTCAACAGGAAAATTTGGACCTATTGCGATGAATATAGGCGAAGCCTCAGATCGTTCCGGCGTTTCGGCCAAAATGATCCGCTATTATGAGAGCGTCGGCCTCTTGCCCGCGGCGGCCCGGCGCGCCAACGGCTATCGCAACTATGGCGATCAGGAGGTCGCCATCCTTCAATTTGTGCGGCGCACGCGCGACCTTGGCTTTTCGCTCGAAGAAGTTTCCGAACTGCTGGCGCTATGGAGCGACAAGAAGCGCCCGTCGCGCGAGGTGAAACGGCTCGCCGAAACGCACATTGCGGATTTGGAGGCGCGCATCCGCGAGATGCGCTCCGTCATTCGCACCCTCAAGGGCCTGTCAGAGCGGTGCCATGGCGACGAACGCTCAGAATGCCCAATCCTGGACGATCTGGCTAAACCGCCGCCGCGCAAGAAGCGCGCTTAGTCGCTTGCCTGCTCGTCTCCTTCGAAAATAGGGCGCATCACTATACCGCCCGAATGCACTTCTGGTGTTGACCTTCCCATAGTGGGAAGGTGCAGAATGACCTAAAGGTCGAACTCCGGAGGAAACAAAGCCATGGCGCTGGATCGCCGCAGCATGCTCAAGACGGCAGCCGCCGGCGCGGGCCTTGCCGGCCTACATTCATTTCTGCCCGCCTGGGCGCAGTCCGGTTCTGCCGGCATCGCGCCCACGCTGCCGACTTTGAGCGGACAGGATATTGCGCTTCGTATTGCACATACGCCTTTCAGCGTTGGCGGACGCACGGGCCATGCTGTCACGGTCAATGGCACGCTGCCGGCGCCGCTGATCCGTTTGCGCGAAGGGCAAAACGCTCGCCTCTCCGTCACCAATACGCTGGACGAAGACACATCGATTCACTGGCACGGCCTGCTTCTGCCATTCCAAATGGATGGCGTGCCAGGCATCAGCTTCCCCGGCATTCGCCCGCGCGAAACCTTCGTGTACGAATTTCCGGTCCGGCAAGCCGGCACCTATTGGTATCACAGCCATTCCGGTTTGCAGGAAGCGATGGGCCATTACGGCCCTATCGTGATCGATCCCGACGAGGCCGATCCTGTCGCCTATGATCGCGAGCACGTGCTCGTGCTGTCCGATTGGAGCTTCACGCACCCGCATGAAATCATGGAGCGGCTGAAGCAAAGCCCGGGCTTTTACAATCAACAGCGCACCACAATCGCAGGCCTCCTCTCGGGCGAGGACCGCATGAGCGCTTCGGAACGGCGCATGTGGGCCGGCATGCGCATGGATCCGCGCGACATTCTCGACGTGACGGGATCCACCTACACCTATCTCGTCAACGGCCATGGGCCCCAGGAAAACTGGACGGGCATTTTCAATCCCGGCGAGCGCGTGCGGCTGCGCATCATCAACGCTTCGGCCATGACGATCTTCAACTTCCGCATTCCGGGCCTGCCGATGACAGTCGTGCAAGCCGATGGTGAGAACGTGCGCCCGATCGAAACGGACGAGTTCCAAATCTCGGTCGCCGAAACCTATGACGTGATCGTCACACCGTCCGACGATCGCGCCTATACGATTGTCGCCGAAGCCATGGATCGCTCGGGGCTTGGCCGCGCGACTTTGGCGCCGCGTCTCGGCATGAGCGCAGAGGTCCCGCCGCTTCGTGACATTCCCAACCTGACCATGCGCGACATGGGCATGGATATGGGCGCGATGGACATGGGCGGCATGGATCACAGCGCCATGGCCGGCATGGACCATGGTTCGATGGATCATGGCGATATGAATATGCGCGATCCATCGCTCGCGCCGCCCGATATGGCCGTTGGCGTCGGCGTCCAAAGCATCTCGCCTATGCCGGAGAACCGGCTGGCCGAACGTCCGCTGGGGCTCGAAAACGAACCGCACCGCGTGCTGGTCTACACCGATCTTGTCGCGCTCAGAGCTAATCTCGATACGCGCGAACCGTCGCGGACAATGCAGATCCATCTCACCGGCAATATGGAACGCTTCATGTGGGGCTTCGATGGCCGCCGTTTCAGCGAGCTGGTGGAGCCGATCCGCTTTGAGCGCGATGAGCGGGTGCGCGTGACGCTGGTGAACGACACGATGATGGCGCACCCGATCCACCTTCACGGCCACTTCTTTGAGCTTGTGAACGGTCACCCGGGCAACCATCCGCTGAAGCACACGGTCAATGTCGCGCCAGGCGGACGCGTCTCATTCGATCTCACGGCCGACGCCCCCGGCGATTGGGCGTTTCACTGCCACCTGCTGATGCACATGCATGCGGGCATGTTCAACGTCGTTACCGTGCGCCCACTAGATGTGGTGAGCTCGTGAGAGCGCTGGCCATCGTCCTCGCGCCGGTCGCGCTCGCCATTGTTGATCCCGCCTTCGCGCAGGATCATTCAGGGCATGGCGCGCATACGCCGCCCGAATCAACCGCGCCCGCCGATCCGCATGCCGGCCACGACATGGGCATGAACGGCGCGATGCAAAGGAACGCGCCGTCCGGCGCACAATCCGGTCCCGAGCACGCAGCCGATCTCTATCATGATCCTGCAGTGATGGCGCAGGCGCGCGAGCAATTGCTGGCCGAGAATGGCGGCATGCGCGCTTCGGTCCTCTATATCGACCAGCTCGAAGCCACGTTCGATGACGAGCACGAAGGCTATGCCTGGAGCCTGCAGGGCTGGGACGGCGGCGACATCAATCGCTTTTGGTGGAAGAGCGAAGGCGCGGGCGCGTTCGAAGATGAAGTGGAACGCGCGGAGTTGCAGCTGCTCTACAGCCGCGCCGTTACGCCCTATTTCGACCTCCAGACGGGGCTGCGCCAAACCTATCGCCCCGAAGGCGATCGCACCGACCTTGTCTTGGCTGTTCAGGGCCTCGCGCCCTATCTGTTTGAAGTCAGCGCCGAGGCGTTCGTTTCGAACGAAGCTGAAATCACTGCGCGCGCGGAGGCCGAATACGATGTGCGCCTGACCCAGCGTCTCATTCTTCAACCGCGCGCTGAACTCACGCTTTCAGCCGACGACATTCCAGAATTCGAAATCGCCAGCGGGTTCACCGACGTCGAACTTGGGGCCAGGCTGCGCTACCAAATTCGCCGCAATTTCGCGCCCTATGTCGGCGTCGAGTGGGAAGACGCCTTAGGCGACACACGCGATCTCATAAAAGCCAACGGGGGCGATCCCGACGCAACGCATTTTGTCGTGGGCCTGCACGCCTTCTTCTAATCCGAACGGAGAGTCTCTTTATGCGCATCCTCGCACTCGCTTCATTTGCCGCCATCGCGCTTGCAGCGGCTACGCCAGCCTTCGCCCAGTCGCATGACCATGGCGGACACGGTGATCATGACGCCGCTATTCAAACCACGCCTGCCAATGGCGCTATGGGCGCTGCGCCAGCGACGTTTGAAGCCGCTTTCGCGCATCCCATGGCGCTCACCGCGCTCGTGATCACGCCGCGCGGCGGCGATCCGATCGCGGTCGCTGTCCCGTCCGCCGCGCCATCGACGACGGTCTCGGTTGCCCTGCCGACGCTGGCGCCCGGCGCTTACACCTTCGCCTGGACCGCGACCGGCGCCGACAATCACACCATGACTGGACGCGTGCGCTATATGGTGCACTAGCCATCGATGGTCCTATTCAGATGCCGAAATGGACCGATCATAGCCGTTCCTCACCTTTGCCAAGAGCGGCCGTTTCGGGCTCTGAGCCGGCCGTGAGCTCCTAGCCGCCCGATATCAGAGGATTCCACGTTCCGGGCTGTACACGCTCGATCGCCACGCCACGCGCACGTTCGCGTGCGTCCGGCGGATCCATCGCGTGCCAGTCTAACAAAAGGCTTTGTTCTGCAATGACATCGTCCAAAGGCAAGCCATAGACGAAGTGCATGTAGATAAGAGAACGGGCGATATCGCCACGCGCCTCAACGGTGGGTTCGACCATGCCGTCCCGCGGCGCACGCTGTCGCTCAAAGTCAGGGCAGAACACGCGCCATGCAGGCCGTCTCGTGCCCTCACCCGGTAGTTCGCCAAAGGGCACTTTGCCCCGGCTCTGATTGAGCCGCTCGTAAGCCGGCCAGAGATTATGCAGGTCAGCGACCGCGCTTAAGCAGAGCGCGCGACGCGACCGAGCCACACCAGCTATCGCAGTGTCGCAGTCCCTGGTTTCGAAGCCGAAGAATTCAGCCGCCGTGTCCGCAGGAAATGCGTGCTCCAGGCTCAAGCGATTGCCGAGCAACTCCATGTCCTCGACCGCGGCGTGAGAGAACGCTGTCCGACAATAGAGCTCGACGCCGCCTTCGCTATAGACGTCGTTCCACATCGCTTCGCGCGCTTGATCATAGCTGGCGTAGCTCTCTTGCGGCGATGGCCAAGGCAAGTCGCTGAGATCGCTCCAGCGCAACGGCTCAGCATGGGCGCCGGCACGAGCAAACACCAGGATAGCGGTGACAACGGCGAGAACGAAACGCGTCATGACTGCGAGTCCTAGCGCGATTCAGGCAAGCTTGTGACCCCCGGCCTAAGATCGGCGCGAGCAGACCTTCTGTTAGAAGGCTAACAGGCGACGTACCCCGTATCGCTTGAAAACTCGGCCTGTAAAGCTAGCGGTTGGAGTGAAGCTTCCGCGAATGTCTGTAGAAGACCGATTTACGATTGCACACTGGTCAGCACGCATCGTGAAGCGCGCTTCGCCACGTCGCTTTGCTTCCCTCAAGCCGGTCGCGCATGACCGCTGCGCTTTACTGCACACAGGGGATACGAGGGCTCGACATCTGCGGATCACCGCACCGGAACCCGAGCCGCATCAGCGCTGGCGCCATTTTTCGCGCCCCTCTTGAAGTGCGGCGCAACGCTTCCATTTCATAGGTGCGGGCCGGGCCCCTCTGACGGCGTTCTCCACGAAGGTGGAGGCTGTGATGTCGGACCGCATCGGGAACGCCCGATGTCGGCTCGGTTAAGTTATGTTCGCCCGTCCGCGCATCGCCGCTCCCGAAGGTCTAACCTGAAGAGGAGCGTGACATGCCCTTGATAAAATCCCCCATAGACGGCGCGCCTATGCGTCAGATCCATCGTTACGGCATCGAGTTCGATGTTTGTCCGACCACGGGCGGGATCTGGCTCGACAAGGGCGAGTTCGAAAAGCTGATCGCGCTCGTCAAGGAAGAAGCGCTCGTTGAAGCCGAGCCGCGCGATCGCCGGCGCTACCGCGACGATGACGACGAGCACCATCGCCGCGATCGTCACAGCGGCGGACGCAGGCGATCACGCCTAGAAGATCTGTTCGACTTCTGACAGGTTGAGCACGGCGGCGCCGATTGCGGTCGGCGCCGCCGGTCTTTTCGCGCACAATGGGCGGGGCACACGAACTCGCGTCCGCGATGCGGAAAATATCAATCACACGCAACGACGCCGGAGCGCCGATGGGGAGCGTAGTCCTTAAATTTCTAAAAACAGAAGCCGGTGGCGGCATGCTTCTGGCGCTTGCCGCGGCTCTGTCGATAGCCATCGCGAATTCACCCTGGTCTGGCGCCTATTTTGAGGTGCTGAAATCGCCGCTCACGCTTGATCTTGGGATCTGGCAAGCGAGTGGTACAATCAAGGATTGGGTCAAAGACGGCCTGATGGCCGTTTTCTTTTACGTGATCGGCCTCGAACTCAAGCGCGAGCTTACCGTCGGCGAACTCTCTAACCCCAGAACGGTGCTCCTGCCCGTCGCGGCGGCGATTGGCGGCGCCTTGGCGCCAATCCTCATCTATAGCCTCTTCGCCGGTTCAATCGATCCGCGCGGTTGGCCTGTGCCCGTCGCCACGGATATTGCCTTCGCGCTCGCTGCGCTTGCGATCCTGGCGCCGAATGTCGATCCGCGGCTTCGGCTCTTCCTGCTGACGCTCGCAGTTGTCGACGATCTCATGGCGATCATACTGATTGCCGTGCTCTTCACATCCGAGCTCGCGCTCGCGCCGCTCTTTTCTGCGCTAGCGGTTCTCGCCGCGCTCTCTTGGCTCGGACGCAAGCGCCCGCTTCCACTCTGGCTCTACCCGGCCGCCGCGCTTCTCACTTGGGCGCTCGCAAAGGAAGCCGGGGTGCACACGTCCGTCATGGCGGTCGCCGCCGCTATGGCCGTGCCGCCGCGCCGGGTTAGCGCCGAAGCGACAGCGCTCGGGCGCCTTGAGCATTTCATCCATCCCATCTCCGCATTTGTGGTCTTGCCCATATTCGCCTTCAGCGCTGCCGGGGTGTCGTTCGAGGATGTCAGCGCAACTCAACTCGCAGGCGGCGTTGCTGCAGCGATAGCGCTCGCCCTCGCACTCGGCAAACCGATCGGCATCACCATCTTTGCACTGGCGGCGGCTCGGATGGCGCGCGTTCCCGCGCCCTTCTCACTGCGCGAGATTATCGGCATCGGCTGTTTGTGCGGCATCGGCTTCACCATGAGCCTGTTCATCGGCGCGCTCGCGTTTTCCGGCGACGCCGCCAGCGAGGCCGAGGCGCGTCTCGGCGTGCTCATGGGATCGATTCTGTCGCTGATGCTCGCCGCTGTCGCCCTGCGACTCTGGCCACGCGCAACGCATAGCAATTCCTAATGGAAACAATTCTGCAAATCATTGCCGGGCTCGCCTTGCTTGCGCTGGGAGGGGAAGGCGTGATCCGCGGCGCGGTCGGCATTGCACGACGTCTCGGGCTTTCCGAGCTTCTGATCGGCTTGACGCTCGTCGGTTTCGGCACCTCGGCGCCAGAATTGGTGACGAGCTTGGATGCCGCCCTTCGCGAATCTCCAGGCATCGCGCTTGGCAATGTGCTGGGCTCCAACGTCAGCAACATCCTGCTTATTCTGGCTTTGGTCGTGCTGATCCGGCCAATCGCGGTAAACCCGCAAGCTGTGTGGCGGGACGGTATGTTTGTTATCGCTGCATCCATAGGCCTTGCGGCGCTCGCGCTCGGCTTTGGCGTCCTCGATCGCAGCATCGGCGCAGCGCTACTGATCAGCTTGACGGGCTATCTGGTTCTCGTCTGGCGCCTTGAACGCAAAGGCGGACCCGCTGCCGAACTCCACCAACAAGAGGCGCACACCCACGATCCCACGCCATACAAAATCTGGGTCGCGGCTCTGTTCGCATTTGCGGGGCTAGCTTTGCTGATTGTGGGCGCGGAACTCCTCGTCGGCGGGGCCATTGCTTTAGCGCGCGTCGCGGGCCTGTCCGAAACCGTGATCGGCCTTACCATCGTGGCGATCGGCACCTCATTGCCAGAATTGGTCGCAACACTTGCGGCCGCGCTTAAGGGCCGCGCCGACGTCGCTTTCGGCAATATTGTAGGCTCGAACCTCTACAACATTCTTGGCATCCTCGGCGCCACCGCAATTGTTCACCCGATCGCCATTCCTTCAGATGTCGGCATGGTCGATTGGGCCGTGCTCATTGGCAGCGCCCTTCTGCTCTCCTTCTTTGCATTGACTGGAAAACGGCTCACCCGGCTAGAGGGCGCAGCGTTGCTGGCCGGATATTGCCTCTATATCGGCGCTTTGCTGATGGGGTAGGACGACTGCCATGCTTGAAACCATCAGCGCTGCTGCAACGGCCAATCTTCTGGCCCCCGCCATTCTCTTTTTTGCCCTCGGCGCATTCGCAGGCTCGGCCAAGTCCGACTTGGCCATGTAGCGATCGTCCGCATACGAGACATAAAGCTTATCGCCAGCGATTTGCATCCACGCCGCAGCCTCCCAATCGGCGCGCTTATTGCCTATGTCATCCGGTCGGCCGATATGGGCCAACAGCTGCCATCTTGACGAGCATGGTCGTCATCCAAATTCATAAAGCTGGGCGTCGCGGGCGCACGTCATGCGCCCGCCGGGCTCTCGCCGCTCCGCGGCCGAGCCGCGCAAGCTCGCGCCACGTACACGCGCGTCTCGGTGCTGCGCACATCGATCCCTGACGCGGGGTTCCCCAAAAAGGCGGCGCCAAAAAATATTCTGAAAAATCTTTCGCCCGCGCGCGGTACAGCCCGCTTATGCTCGGAGCCATGCACGCGCTTCTGCTCATGCTTACCGGGCTTGTCGTCCTTTACGCCGTCTACAAGGTGACGATCCATGCGCTCGCATGCTTGATCGCCATCGCCGCCGGTCAATTCGCCTATGCCACCGGCGCTGGCGCAATCGGCGCTATCATCGTCGGCCTGCTCACGGCAGGCGCCGCATCGGGACTTTTGCGCGGGCTCTATCTCGCCGGGCCAGCGCCCCTGCGCTGGCTCGCGGCGCTGTTCGTGGTCGCGGCGAGCGCCATATTCGCCTACTTCCTGTTTGACGATCTGAGCGCGGGAAACGTCCTCTCGGAGATTTGGCGCCAGGCGCTGTGTGGGATTGGCGCGGCGCTTGCCGGCGCCGGCGCCTTCGCCAAACTGGCCGAGGGAGAGGATGGAAGAACGAGTGAGGCGGCTTAATCCCAACAAAAGACCTTGAGGCGACACGCGCCCATTTCGGACATTAGCGCTTGGAGTCGATCGACTTCACTGGCCTGCCCGGGCGAAATCTCAGGGCGTCAACCAAGAGCTTGAATGCCGCCGATGCATGTCGCCGGTTGGGGTAGTAGAGGTGATAGCCCGGCAGCGGCGGCGTCAATTTCTTCAATACCTGGGTGAGCCGCCCGGCTTGCAAATGTGTTTGCACTTGATCGTGCGGCAAGTACGCCAGCCCCAACCCGTCAAGTGCGGCGTCCAGTATAAGGTCGATCGTATTAAACGTCAGCGGCCCATCGACCCGCACCCTCATCTCGCGTCCGTCCTTTGCAAGCCTCCATGCATTGAGCGTGCCTGAAGTTGGGAGGCGAAGGTTGATGCCGTGGTGCCGCGCAAGTTGCTGGGGATCGCGGGGCGCTGAATGTTCCGCAAAGTATTGCGGCGCTCCAACGATCGCCATCGGAATGTCGGGTGAAATACGAACGG
>JAUIJZ010000145.1 GCA_030430715.1 Alphaproteobacteria bacterium | reverse complement strand
TTCGCGACAACGACGAAGACGGTGAGCGCCGCCAAGCCAAGCACGAGAATCAGCGCGATCGGCAAGATCAGCCAGGACGGCACGAACCGCAGCCTGCTGCTTAACGCGCGCGTCAAGCCGTCAATCGCGAGCCACAGGATCAGCGCCAGCGCAAATTGCGTCAGCGGCCCACGCAAAAAATAGAGCCCAGCGGCGACAACGCCCGTGGCGATGATCCAAAGCGCGCCTCGTTGCGACAGATCCATGCACCGCCTCCTGCTTCGGCTTGCGCCGGAAACACTCGATGCGCCAAGCTGTTGCGCGAAGCAAGGAGGCCGAGAATGGCGGGACGTATCGAGGTTGGGGTGAGCGCTGAGGGCGTGCAGGGCCTGGCGCTGAAGCGCGCCAATCGACATGGCTTGATTGCAGGCGCCACCGGCACGGGAAAGACCGTGACGCTCCAGGTGCTCGCTGAGCGCTTCGCCAGAGAAGGCGTCAACGTCTTCGCCGCTGACATTAAGGGGGATCTCTCAGGCTGCGCCGCGAGCGGCGATCCGCCGCCCGAATGGGCCAGCAAGCGCGCCGCCGAGATCGATCTGCCGCTGGAGCCGGAAGCAGCGCCGGCGGTGTTTTGGGATGTCTATGGCGAACTTGGCCACCCCATTCGCACCACGGTGACCGAAATGGGTCCCGTGCTGATGGGGCGCGTGCTCGAAGCAACCGAAGCGCAGGAAGGCGCGCTGACCATCGCGTTCCGCATCGCTGACGATTGGTTCAAGGAAGGCAAAAACGAAGGCCTGCTGCTCGACCTCAACGATCTGCGCGCGCTGCTGACTTACATCGCCGACAATTCTGACGACATCGGTAGAAAATACGGTCTCGTCACATCGCAGACCGTCGCCGCGCTACAGCGCAAGATATTGCAATTGGAAATGGACGGCGCCGAGCGCTTCTTCGGCGAACCCGCGTTCAAGCTCGACGAGCTGCTGCGCACCCGCGAGGACGGCAAGGGCACAATCCACGTGCTTGCGGCCGAGCGCTTGGTGCAAAGCCCGCGCCTCTACTCGGCCTTCTTGCTCTGGCTGATGAGCGAATTGTGGGAAGAGATGCCGGAAGTCGGCGATCCCGACAAACCCAAGCTCGTCTTCTTTTTCGACGAAGCACACCTGCTCTTCCGCGACGCGCCGAAGGAACTCTTAAATCGCGTCGAGCAAGTCGTGCGCCTGATCCGCTCTAAAGGCGTCGGCATTTATTTCGTCACGCAATCGCCGGCCGATGTGCCGGACATCGTGCTCTCTCAGCTCGGCAACCGGTTCCAGCACGCGCTGCGCGCCTACACGCCAACGGATCAGAAGGCCGTGCGCGCGGCGGCGCAATCGTTTCGCGCCAATCCCGATGTCGATGTCGCCAAGGAAATTCAGGAACTCGGCGTCGGAGAGGCCTTGGTCTCGACCTTGGACGCCAAGGGCGCGCCGATCCCCGTCGCGCGCACCAAAATCCGCCCGCCCAATAGCCATGTCGGGCCGATCCTGCTGAGCGAACGCCAATCGATGATGCGCGACTACGCGCCCGGCCGCACCTATGAGAAGGCTGTCGATCGCGAAAGCGCGCACGAAATCCTGGGCCGGCGCGCGGAACAGGCTGCCGCCGCTGCCGCCCGCGCGGAAGAAGAAGAAAAGCGCGAGAAGGAAGCGGCAAAGGCGTCGCGATCCCGGTCACGCTCAAGTTCGAGCAGATCGAAAAGCACGCGCAGCCGCTCCCGCACCACGGCGCTTGAACGTCAGGGCGGACGCGTGGCGTCCAACGTGCTCAACACCATCGCGCGCGAACTCATGCGCGGCATTCTTGGCACACCGCGACGGCGGCGTTGAATTGGCCAGACCATAGACTCATTCGAAGCGAGCCAATTACGCGCCCCACGCTGTCCAATTGCGGGAACAGCAGCGCATGCGCCACACAAGGCAAGTGTTTGCGCCTCTGCAGACGCGTTGAGCGCGTCCGCGCGTTGACGCCCTCTCCCGGCCACGTACAGTTGCAGCGTAAGAATCCGCTAAGGCTGCCTGTCTAAGAGCATGCCTGCACCTGAGGGGGGATCATAAATGAGCCGTATCTTGTTTCGGGACGTGTTGTTCGGCGCCGGCCTTGCGGCGGCAAGCTGCATCGCCCCCGCCTACGCGCAGGACGAAATCGTCGTCGTGGCGCGCCGCGTTGAGGAACGCCTGCAAGATGTTCCCATCTCCATCACGGTGCTGAACCAGGATCAGCTGTCCAACGCCAATGTCGTCAACGCGACAGATCTCGCGTCGGTGACGCCCTCACTGTCCACCAACCCGCAATTCGGCAGCGAGAACTCCAACTTCGCCATTCGCGGCTTTGTTCAGGACATCGGCACGCAGCCTTCGGTGGGCGTCTATTTTAACGACGTCGTGGCGCCGCGCGGTTTCTCCAACGGTCTGATCGCAGGCGACGGCGCGGGACCGGGCTCGTTCTTCGATCTGCAGAACGTGCAGGTGCTAAGAGGGCCGCAGGGCACGCTGTTCGGCCGCAACACGACAGGCGGGGCCATTCTTCTGGTGCCGCAGCAGCCAACGGACGTGTTCGAAGGCTACATCACCGCCAGCGCGGGCAATTATGACATGCACCGCCTGCAAGGGGTCGTGAACATTCCGCTTGGCGATCAGGCGGCCGTGCGCTTCGGCATCGACGATCAACGCCGTGACGGCTATCTCGAAAACACAAGCGGCATCGGTCCCGACGATTTCAACGGCGTCAATTACACCGCGTATCGCGGTTCGCTGCGCGTCGATTTCACCCCCACCCTCACCAATACGGTGATGGCCACCTATACGGATTCAGACACGCATGGTTCATCGCAGCGCCTGGTGCGCGCCGTAGCCGGCGGCGGCCTGTTTCCGCGCTTCAATGCGCTCGGCGCGCTCGGCGAAGCGCAACTCGCGGCACAAGGCAGCGACTTCTACGAGTTCCAACAAGACCTCGCCAATCCGGAATCGGTGCTGCGCACATGGCAGCTGATCAACACGACCACCTGGGACATCAATAATAACCTCAGGTTCCGGAATATTGTGAGCTATGGCGAGCTCACCAACGATCAGGTCAGCCCCATTTTCGGCACCAATCTTGAAACGGCGGGCGGCGATCCGATTTCGTTCTCGATCACCTCGCCGGTCAATCACACGGCGTCGCAAGGCACGTTCACCGAAGAAGCGCGCTTCGAGGGATCGAACTTCGACGACCGCCTCACCTGGCAGGGCGGCGCATATTTTGAGTACAGCATGCCGCAAGGCGTCGCCGGTTCGTTCTCGCCGGTGCTGGCCAATTGCGGAAACATCGCCACCCTCAGCGCGGACGATGTGTTGACCAGAAACGCGGCGTTCGACGCGGTCATGAACGCCTGCTCGGCGCCGCTGGGCGATGGTCAGGGCGTTGTGAACGTCACCACGGGCGAAACCACGGCGCAAACGACGGGCGTCTATTTGCAGGGAACGTACGACGTCAATGAGCAACTCGCTCTGACGCTCGGCTATCGCTACACCTGGGATCGCATCAAAAACGAAGCCAACCAGTTCACGCATTTCCTATCGTCCACGGGCGGCCTTTTCGATCCGCCAGCGGATTTCGGCGGCTTCATCGGCACGCCTCCGGGCACGGATTTCGGCCCAAGCATCTGCAGCAATCCGCAAGCAAGCTTGGCCGACAATTGCTCGGCGGTTTACAGCGTCAGCACCGAAGCGCCGACTTGGCTCGTGGGCCTCGATTACACGCCCTTCGAAGACCTCCTGCTCTACGCAAAATACGCGCGCGGCTATCGCTCGGGCACAATCTCGCCGAACGTCGTGCCGCCATTCACGTCCTCCGCGGCGGAACAGGTCGACACCTACGAAATCGGTTCGAAATGGAGCTTCGAAGCGGGCGGCATGCCCGGCATTCTGAACGTCTCGTTGTTCTTCAACGACTTTGAGTCCCAACAGCTGCAAGTCGGCTTCGTGCGGTTCGATATTCCCGCCGCGCCAACGGCGGCGCCGCTCAATGTCGGCGCGTCGGAAATCTACGGCGCGGAAATCCAGTTCTCGATCCAGCCGATCGACGGCCTGACGCTGGCGCTCGATTACGCCTATCTGCAAACGGAGATCATTGAATCGCCCGCCGCAGTTGACGGCAACGGCGACGGCATCCCCGATCCGTTCGTGCCCGACCCGGTGTTCGGCCCCTATCTCGTTGTTGGCAGCATTTTCCCTGGCGATCCGCTCGTGCTGTCGCCGGAGAACAAGTTCACGCTGTCAGCGCAATACGAGCTGCCGCTGGACGAGAATATCGGCCGCGTCACCCTGGGCGCGCAGCTCATCCATACCGACGAGCAAATCACCGCAGCCGGCAACGCGACGCTGACGGGCTTCGAGGATCTGGCCAATCTTGAGGAGACCGACATCGTCAACCTCAACATCGGCTGGGAGCAGATGTTCGGTTCGAGCTTCGACCTCAATGTCTTCGGCACCAACGTCACCGAAGAAGAATACTTCACCTACATTCCAGGCATCGCGCAGGTCACGGGGATTCAAACAGCCTCGGTCGGCGCGCCAAGCATGTATGGCGTTTCGCTGACCTACCGGTTCGGCGCCAACGCAAACTAAGCCGCCACATCCGGCTCAAGAGAGGGAGGCGCTGAAGGGCGCCTCCCTTTTCTTTCTACTCAACGATGCCTTGCTTCCATTCCGCATCGCGGCGCGGCAGAGCAAGGTATGCTTCGCTGCGCATTTCCATCAGGCGCGAGGCGGTGCGCTCGAATTCAAAGCTTTGATCGCCAGCCGGATAGAGCGCCTCGGGCTGCGCCTCCGCCGAAGCGATCAACTTCACTTTCGCTTCGTAGAGCGCATCGATCAGCGTGCGGAAACGCGCCGCCTCCTCACGCATGGATGGCGTCAGCTTCGGGATGTCTTCCAACAGCACCGTGTGAAAGCGCTCCGCGATTTCGAGATAATCGGACGGTCCAAGCGGACGCGCGCACAATTCCTCGAAGCTAAAACGCGACACTCCGGCGGCTTGCCGTTCCACCTTCAGCGGACGTCCGCCGACATCAAGCATCACGGCATGGGGCGTAGCATTTTGCGTCAGGCGCCCCCACGATTGC
>JAUIJZ010000144.1 GCA_030430715.1 Alphaproteobacteria bacterium | reverse complement strand
CCGGTCGACCAATTCGCCGACGCTGATTGTTTCCTCCGGAAACGCCTCCGCCAAGTCTTCCAAAACGGCGGATGCTGAGCGCCCGCGAGGCTCGGGCGGAGGGGGGGAGACGGGGATGTCCATGAACGCAGCTCTCAAATGGGGCGCCCGGCCGCGTTTAGCCAGAGCCGGGGTGCGTTCAGACCTCGTCAACCGGAGCGGCGTAGCGGGAATGTCTCATGCGTGCGAAATTCGCGCTTCTTGCGGGCCTGATGCTGATGGCGGGCTGCGGCGGTTCACACCCGCCCGCGGAATTGTCTGGGCTATGGAGCGCCGGGACGGCCGCTTGCGACGCCGGCGTGGGGGTGCGCTTCACCGCGCGCGCCATCGAAGCCGTCTATGACGAACGCAGCGAAACGCTGTTCGCGCGCCCCCATTATGAGCTCGAGGGCGGCGGCGACGCCCGGCGCGTGCGCATCACTTACGATCTGCCGCATCGGCCTGGCGGCGTGCAGAGCGTAGGCGCGCGAGGCATGTTGGTGCTCGTTCGGGGCCCAGATGGCCGCATCATTCCGGAAACGCACAATCTTTTGGACGGGCGCACCGGAGCGGCCCGGCTGCGGATTAGCGGCGACCCGGCCCGCGTGCTCTCGCTGGCGCCATGCGGATCCAATCCCTGGCGCAGCGGTCTTCGAGGGCTGAGCTCAAGCTGAGCGCCTCGGGGCAGCGCCCAAATGGTTAAAAAAAGGCGCCGCTCGCGGTGCGGATGCGATAGAAGGACGGTCGGCAGGCCGTGCGGAGGGACGCCGCGCGCCCATCAGACCGGGGGATGGCCATGACTATCTACAAATTCGCAGTAGGCGTGATGCTGGCGCTGGCGATGCTGATCGTGTTGCCGATGAGCGCGCTTATGTTCAGCGCGCGCGATTTTCAGTTCGGCGTGTCGCAAATCTCACCCGAAACGAATGGTCTCATCTCGTTTCAACGCCTTGCCGAAGCGGAAGCGCAGATCGCCCAGATCGAAGCCGAGACGGCTGAACCGCGCGGCGAACTTATGCAAATCGAACAACAGCTCGCGACCATCAACGCTGAGCAGCAAAGCGCAACCGGCGCCGCTAACGAAGCGCGCGCCGAGATTGTTGGCGCCGTGGCGGGCATCGAGGAGCGCGCCGCCGTTGAAGCGCCCAGCGCCGCCGCCGACATCAGCGCGCAAGCGCTAAGTCTGCGCGTGAACTCCCTGGCGGGTCTTTCTGGTCTGTCGGCTGCCGATCAGCAGACGCTGGTCGGGTTGCAGGCGCAGGTGCAGAACCTCGCCGAACGTGAAGCCGCCACGAGTGAGGATGGCGCCGCGCGCGCCGCCTTGGTGGCGCGGCAACAATTGATCGGCACGCAGGTGGCGGAATCCAATCGCGCCATCTTCGCCCTGCAGCAATCGGTTGTACCGAATTACGAACAATATGGCCGTGTGCGCAGCGAAGCGCAGGCGCTGCTGACGATGAGCCCGCTCGGCGTATCGGCCTACATGGCGCAAGGTCATCCGGCGCTGGTGTCCACGCTGCTTGTTCTGGCGATGGGGGCGCTGGGTTCGTTGCTTTATCTGTTCCCCGCCTATCTCAATCGCGCCGAACCGGTAACGGCGGCTGAGATTGTGGTGCGTCTGATTTTTGGCATGTGCGCGGCGTTAGCCGTCTATGTGCTTGCGAATGCGGCCATCGCAGGTTTCTCGCTGGGCTCCGGCGTGCAACAGGCAACGACCTCGGCGACGCTCAATCCGTTCACGGTTTCGCTGGTCGGCATTGTCGCGGGCGTGCTGTCCGAAGACATCGCCAAGTGGATTCAGGATCGTGGCCGCGGCGTGTTCACACAAGGTGGCGCGCCGCGTGCGGCAGCGGCGCCAGAACCCGCGCCGAGCGGCGGTTTGGTCAATAATGAGGCCATTTCCTAGGCCGGAAAGGCGGGGTGATGAGGTTCGGAAGATTTTTGGCTTTAGTCGTGGCGGGCGCGCTAGCCGCATGCGGGCCACAGCTGGAAAATGCCGGCGAACAGAACTCGGCTGTCGAAGAGCCAAACTACACAATTGGGCCGGATGGCGCGGCTGGCATTAGCGCGGCTCTGCCCATGGATGAGGATGCCGTGCGCGCGGCAGCGCCGGACTTCACCGTGGCTTCGGCGCCTGATCAGGTGGAAGGCGACGCCTTTACCGCGATTACGCTCTCGGCCGGCGGCGAGGAAGTGTTTCGCATCTATCCCACCGCCGATCGCGGGCGCGTGCACAGCGTATCGACGCGTTCGTCGCAGGCGCGTGGGCCGATGCAGGACATTGTGGGCGTGACGCTGTTTGGGGTCGCGCCGCTTGAAGAAGTGACATTCTGCCATACGGAATTGGCGCACGCCGCCAGCTTTGCCTGCTCGACGGCGCCTGACGCAAATTTTTGGCGCGTGTACCGCTTGCCTGAAGGCTATGAGGGGCCGAGCGATCCGTTCGACGCGATCGACCCCGATGTGCTGCATGATGCGACGTTGGTGGAAATGCGCTGGATCGCTTCGCCCGTGGCGCCATGAGCCTTATGCGCCGCACGTTCTTGTTGACGGCAGGCGCAACACTCGCAGCGGCGCGTGTGGCACATGCGCAGGATGAAGCGCCGCGCGGCCCTTATTCAATGCTGGATCGGCCGGCGCCGGATTTTTCCGTGCCGCTGCATGGCGGCGGCAGCCGCAATCTCGAAGATTTTCGCGGCCGCGTTCTGATCCTGGCATTCGGGGGGCTATGGTGTCCGCCGTGCATTTCCGATGGCGCCAATATCAATGAATTGGCTGGCCTTGCCGTGCAAAGCGAAATTGAGTTTCTCTATCTGCATTGTGGTCCGGAGTTCGGACTTTGGACCCAGCACGGAAACCGGCGACCGCGCGTAGCCGACGCAGAAAGCGCCTGGAATTTATACTTCATCGAGAACCATTATAATTTTCCGGTAGCTTTCGATCTTAGCCGGAGGCGCGATATCGCGCGCGACTACAATATCCGCTGGTTTCCATCCTTCATCGTCATAGACCGCATTGGCCGCATCCGCGCATGGCGCACAGCGCTGGGGCGTAATGGCGCGCGCGCCTTTATCTCGGTCGCGCGCGAGGCGGCAGGCGAGACGATCTAGCCGTCACATCTCTTTTTTATGCGGCGCGAGGTCGGGGAAATTCGCCGCGCGCTTTCCTGTTTTCGCCGCGAATGCTTCAGCGATGTGTTGAGGCGAAAACATGCCGGCTTGCCAGGTGGCGATATAGTCGAGCGCATCGGCGATCGAGTGGTCGCGCGCATAATTGATCATGCGCTTTGAGCCGGCCACGGCGAGCGGCGACTTTTCCGCGATCTCGCGCGCCAATTCCATCACATGCGCGAGCATCGCCTCTTGCGTGGGGAAGGCCTCATTGACGAGGCCGATCTCTTTTGCCTTCGCGGCGGGCAGGCGTCGCCCAGCATAGGCAAGCTCACGCACCCAGCCTTCGGGGATGAGTTTGCACAGGCGGGGGAAGGTGCCGACATCGGCGGTCATGCCGATATTCACTTCGGCGATCTGGAAGAACGCGTCTTCGGTGCAATAGCGGATGTCGCAAGCGCTGGTCATGTCGACGCCGGCGCCGATGCAGCCGCCCTGGATCGCGGCGATCACCGGCATGCGCGCGTCGTCCAGGCAAGTGAAGCTGCCTTGCAGCAGTTTGACGAGGGCGCGAAACGCTTCCGCCTTTACGTATGGATCGTCGCCCGCGACGGTGACGCCGCCCTCAGCGAATACGGAAACGTCCATGCCGGATGTGAAATGCTTGCCGGTGGAGGAAATCACGATCACGCGTGCTTTGGCGTTTTCGTCGATGTCGCGCACCAGCGCTGGAAGTTCGTTCCAGAACGCGCGGTTCATCGCGTTGAACGCATCGGGACGGTTCAGCACGATATGGGCGACGGCGTTTTCGATGGTGACGTCAAAGCAGGTCAAACGACTGGCTCCATTGCTCGGTGCGGCGTGGCCAGCATTGCACTCAAACGCACGCGCAGAAACCAAATGCTGATTGGCAGATAGAGAATCTGGAAAAATAGACCGGCCGTGCTGCGAGCTTCTCCACGTGCTTGTTGCTCAAAGCGCGTGAGCGCGGCGGCAGATGTCCAAATGCAGATGATCATTGAGACTCCCGACGCCGCCACTAGCAGGCTCACGAAAGTGATCAGCCATTCCGGCCGATTGGCGCGTTCATAGTAGAGCGCGGCCGAACTCAACATGAGGATGCAGTAGAGCGCCAATGTGATCTGAAAAATATATGCTTTGCCTTGTGGCGATTGCATGCGTGAAGCGACGGCGCGATAGAGCGCAAAGTACCACAGGCCGATGGTGGGCAAGATGATGTGAGCAATGGATGGGGACCCAATCCAAAGGCTTCCGTCATTAAATGACGCGATTTCCCCGGCGCCAAGCAATGATAAGGTATAAAGGCCGAGCCAAGCGCCAGCAGTGACGGCAGGGTGCCACCCTACAATATCGTCCCAAATGCTCTGCATAGTTGCATCGTAGCGCTGGCTTTTCAGCCGGTCACGCGTTAAGCGAACACCACGCCCGTCAGCACCGCCGCGTAATGCACGCCGGCCGCGGCCATGACGAAGCCGTGCCAGATGGCGCGGCGGAACGGCAATCGCTCCCAAACGTAAAACGGCACGCCAAGCGTATAGAGCCCGCCGCCAACGGCCAGTAATATGACGCCCGCAAGCGGCACGTTGGCGATGAGCGGGCCGAGCGCGATCAACACCATCCACCCTAGGGCCACATAAAGCGCGATCCAAATCTTCTTGGATAATCCCGGCAGGAAGAGCTTTCCCGCCATGCCGAGCAAAGCGATGCCCCAGACCAGCGCCGTCATGCCGAGCGCCCAATCGCCTTCGAAACGCTGCGTGGTGAAGGGCGTGTAGGAACCGGCGATCATCAGGAAGATCGCGGCATGGTCGAAGCGGCGCAACAGCGCCTTCCGCTTATGATTTTCCGCCAGATTGTAGATCATGGAGCAGGCGACCATGGTGAGGATGCACACGCCGTACACGATCACCGCGCTGGCCATGCCCAATCCGCCTTGCCAGATGGCGAGACCAAGCGCTGTCCCGATAGCGAAGGTAAAGACGGCAAGCGCAATGCCATGCACC
>JAUIJZ010000031.1 GCA_030430715.1 Alphaproteobacteria bacterium | reverse complement strand
AACGCAGTACATGCTCCGCGAGCGGCGCGACCCGCTCTTTTCGCTTGAACTTCATGTCTCCCGGATGGGAGCGGGGCGCGTGCTCCGCGCTTTATTTTTAGGGTGCGCGATGCGTCTCCACACCGCGCTTTGCGCGCTTCACGCGCCCCGTTTCAGCGGCCGTTTTTCCCGGATGCAGGTTACAGGACTTCTTCGATAGGATAG
Source organism: Alphaproteobacteria bacterium (assembly GCA_030430715.1). Classification (GTDB taxonomy): domain Bacteria; phylum Pseudomonadota; class Alphaproteobacteria; order Caulobacterales; family Aquidulcibacteraceae; genus Vitreimonas. The sequence continues at coordinate 29,884 of JAUIJZ010000031.1, read as the reverse complement.
GTGGAGTCGAAACCGCACCGTCCTGAGCGTCAAGTCGGCTGTGGTCCTCGCATGCTTGCGCATGCAATTGGCCAGGTACCGCCGAAGCTTAGGTCCACCCTGCATTACCGGTTCCATGCGCAGGCTCTCCGACGAACCTGGACCTCGTGGTTTGCATCCCCACCGAGCAGATTTTCAGAGCGCTTCAGCTTTCGCGTCTGCACTCACCACACCAACCGTTTGCCGCACATCCCAAAGTTATCGGACGTCTTCGAAATCTCCCGTGTGCGGCAAGGGAGAGAATAAGCGTGGGGTGAAAGCGGTCGGATAGATTTTGTACAAGCGCGCGCTGCACTCATCCCGGACGAGGCCAGAGCAAGCGTTCCGGGGCCTGTAAACATCGGGCGCTGCAAGCATTTCTTGCGTCGGCTGGTATGGGCCCGGACTGCGCCGCTCCGCGCGCATCCGGGAATAGGTGGAGGATAGAACGCGATCTATTGCTACGCGCGCAAGACCTTCTCCATCGCTTTGCCTTTGGCGAGTTCATCGACCAGCTTGTCCAGATAGCGGATTTCTTGCATGAGCGGCTCGTCAATTTCTTCGACGCGCACGCCGCAGACCACCCCTTTGATCAGCGCCCGCGCCGGATTCATTTTGGGCGCCTGGGCGAAAAAGTCCTCGAAAGTGGTCTCCTGCTTCAGCTGCGCTTCAAGCCCCTTTTGCGTATAGCCGGTCAGCCAGACGATAATCTCATCGACCTCAGCTTTCGTGCGCCCTTTCTTTTCCGCCTTGGCGACATAATGCGGATAGACGCTGGCAAAGCTCATTGCATAGATGCGGTGCTTCTTCATTTAGTCCTCATCGCGTTCGGCCTTGAGCGCCCTGCCTGTTTGCACGGCAGTGCGGCCGAACTTATCGCGCGCCTTGGCGATGGCGGCTTCGGCGGCGGCGCGCTTTGGCGTTTCCGTATCGAGCATATCGCCTTTGTCGGCGTTCGCCGCTTCGGTGAAATCCGACAGGCCGACGCCAATCAAACGGTATTTGGTTTTGCCGTTGACGTCGCCCGCCAGTAATTCACGCGCGGTTTCGAAAATGCGATGCGCCAGCAAGGTTGGCTCGTTCAATTGCCGCCGGCGCGTGATCGTTTTGAAGCGTGAATCCTTGAGCTTCAGCGTGAGTGTTCGCCCCGCCGTATCCGCGGCGCGGCAGCGCGCGGCGACTTTCTCGCACAACGGCCAGAGAATATCCTCCAGCGCTTCGATGTCCGAGACATCCTCAAAGAAGGTTGTCTCGCTCGATATGCTCTTGCGTTCGCCATGCGGATCGACCTTGCGCGTATCGTCGGCCATCGAGAGCGCGAACAGATGCGCGCCCCAATCGCCGTAGAGCCCACGCATACGATGCGGCCCCGCCGCGCGAATATCGCCAATTCTCCTTAGCCCGTTGCGTTCAAGCGCCGCGGCGCCAGCCGGGCCTACGCCAGGCAACGTCGCGACAGATCGCAGCTCCAGGAAATCGAGCGACTCCGCGCGGCCGATGATTGAAAATCCGCGCGGCTTATCGAGGTCTGAGGCGGTCTTGGCCAAAAACTTATTGTACGACAGCCCGATAGAAACGGTGAGCTGACGCTCTTCCCAGATGCGGTTTTGCAGCCGAATGAGAGATTGCGCCGGCAGCGCGCCATGCAGCGCCTCGGTGCCGGACAAATCCATAAACGCCTCGTCGATGGAGAGCGGCTGCACTTGCGGCGTCAGATCCTGCATCATCGCGCGAATGATGCGGCCTTCCTCGACATATTTGCCCATGCCGCCACGTACGACTTTCGCCTGCGGACAGAGCTTGAGCGCCTTGAACATCGGCATCGCCGAGCGCACGCCATAGGCGCGCGCCACATAACAGCAGGTCGACACCACGCCGCGCTTGCCGCCCCCGACAATGACGGGATACGGCTGCAGGCTTGGATCGTCACGCTTTTCGATCGAGGCGAAAAACGCGTCGCAATCGAGATGGGCGATGGAAAGCTGCGCCAATTCCTCGTGCTCAAGCGGCTGTTCATCTCCACAGGCCGAACAGCGCTGCCCGTGCATGGGAGAGGAACAGGCGCGGCACAAAATCATGCGCTTTTCCGCCGAATATTCATCGCGCCAAGTGCGCTGAGGCTTCGCCATCCGGATCGAACAGCCAAGCCGCGCCGCGCACGCCGGAACTATCGCCGTGCTTGTTCTTCACGAGCTTGGTGGTGACGATGTCGGAGAAGGCATGGGCGGCGAGTTTGCCACGCACGCTCGGATACAGGCTCTCGATATTCGACACGCCGCCGCCAAAGACGATGGCGTCCGGATCGATGAACATCATCATCACGCAAAGGGCGCGGGCGATGCGATCGGCGAGCTGATCGAGCAGGACGCGCGCGTGCGGATCGCCGGCTTGGGCCAGCTTATCGGCTTCGGCCGCGCTCATCCCGGCCCAGCGCTTGAAGCCGGTGCCGGATATCCATTGTTCGAGACAGCCCCACCGGCCGCACCAATCCTGCGTCGGAGTTTCATCGGCGCGCGCCCACGGGAGGGGAATATGGCCCCACTCGCCGCCAATATGGTTGCAGCCTTCAACGACTTTACGATCCACCACCACGCCGCCGCCGCATCCAGTGCCGAGAATGACGCCGAACACGACGCGACATCCAGCGCCGGCGCCGTCCACCGCTTCCGACAGCGCAAAGCAATTCCCGTCGTTTTCCACACGCACCGGGCGCTTCAACGCGGCGTTGAGGTCCTCGTAGAAGGGCTTGCCGTTCAGCCAGGTCGAGTTGGAATTACGTACAAGCCCCGTCACCGGCGAGAGCGTGCCCGGCATCGCCACGCCCACCGTATTCGCGGCGGCGCCTGCTTCCTGTTCGATTCGCGCCGCCAAATCGGCCACGGCCCGCACCGCCTGCTCATAGTCCCCAGGATTGGGCACACGCTGACGCGCGCGAATTTCGCCTTCTGAATCAAGCAGCGCCGCCTCAATCTTGGTGCCGCCAAAGTCCACGCCGAGCCGCATAGGCATTCCTTAAGAGCTTGTTAACGCTGTGCGCGAGATTGCTGAGCTTACATCGGGTTGTTAAGGGCTGCGTTCTATAAGGGCCGCGAGGCGCGGGGTTAATGGCCAAAACGGTTCTCATAGTCGAAGACAGCGAACTCAATATGAGGCTGTTCAACGACCTGCTGGAGGCCTTCGGCTACCGCACGGTCAAAACCCGCGATGGCCGGCAGGCGCTGCCGCTTGCGCGCGAGCACAAACCCGACCTCGTCATCATGGATATTCAGCTTCCGGAAATATCTGGGCTGGAAGTTACAGACCGCATGAAGAAGGATCCGGCCCTCAAGGACATCCCCGTCGTCGCGGTGACCGCCTTCGCCATGCGCGGAGACGAACAGAAGATTCTGGCCGCCGGCTGTGACGCTTATCTGTCCAAGCCGATCTCCGTGACCACATTCCTCGAGACGATCCGCAAATTCATCGGATGAAGGGAGGAGCATCGCCATGAGTGCGCGCATCCTCGTCGTCGACGATCTCGAAGCCAATCGCCGCCTGCTCCAAGCCAAGCTCACGGGCGAATATTATGACGTGCTGACAGCCCAGCGCGGCGAAGAAGCCGTGCAGCTTGCCAAACGTGAGCGGCCCGATCTGATCCTGCTCGATATCATGATGCCGGGCGGCATTGACGGCTTTGAAGCGTGCCGCCGGCTCAAAAGCCAAGTGGAAACGCGCCATATCCCCGTCGTGATCTGCACCACGCTGGACGACCGCGAAAGCCGCATTCGCGGCTTGCAGGCCGGCGCGGAGGATTTCGTCACCAAGCCGATCGACGACGTGCACCTGATGGCGCGGGTCAAAAGCCTGATCCAGCTTAAGGTCGTGATCGACGAGCTTCGGGCGCGCGAAGCCAATGGCAAGAAGCTCGGCGTCATCGGTGAGGATTTGCGGCCCGATCCGCTCGACCAGCACCGCCTGATCAGCGGCAATGTGCTCGTGGTGGACGACAGCCCCAACCAGATCAAACGCATCCAGGCGGCGCTCGGCGTCGAACACAGCGTTTCCGTGCTTGGCGAGGATGAAAAGAAAGACGCGCCCGATCTTGTGGTCGTGTCGGTCACCGCCAAGGCGTTCGACGGCTTTCGCGTCATTGCCCGCATGCGCTCAGGAGAACCGACGCGCCACCTGCCTATGCTCGCCGTGGTCGATCCCGACGACCGCCAGCGCGTGCTGCGCGCGCTTGAACTCGGCGCACACGACATCATCGCCCGCCCCGTGGACGAAGAGGAAATCATGGCGCGGGCGCGCACGCTGATGCGCCGCAAGCGCTACATGGACGCGTTGCGGCATCGCCTGGATCACAGCCTTGAACTCGCGATCACCGATCAGCTCACCGGGCTCTATAACCGGCGTTTTGTCGACGCACAGCTCGGCCCGCTGGTGCAGCGCGCCCAGTGCGGCGGCGATCAGGTGTCGATCACCATTGTCGATATCGACCATTTCAAGCGCATCAATGACGGCTACGGCCACGATGTCGGCGATGCGGTGCTGCGCGAGTTCGCCGCGCGTCTGGCGTCGAATGTGCGCCCCTCGGATTTTGCCTGCCGCCTCGGCGGCGAGGAATTCGTCGTGGTCATGCCGCGCACCGCCGGCGATGTGGCGTGCCTCGCCGCCGAACGCATCCGGCGCCACACCTGCGCTGCGCCATTCCACGCGCCTGGGCTCAGCGAACCCCTGGATGTGACGATTTCCGCCGGCGTGGCCTGCACCGAAGGGCCTGACGATACGCCCGAAGCCCTGCTGAAACGCGCGGATGAGGCGCTCTATGAGGCCAAGCATTCCGGCCGCAACCGCGTGGTCGGCAGGGACGCCAAAAGCGCGGCGTGATCGGCGCGGGGCGCAATTGGCAGCCTTCGCCCCTACAATATGACGCCCTATATGCTATGAACCGCCATGATGAATTACGTCCAAGCTGCTGAAGCGCCGTCCCGCAATACCGGCGCGATCAAGATTTACGACGCCGCAGAAGCCTTTCCGGGCATGCGCGCGGCCGGCCAAGTCGCCGCCGCCTGCCTCGACATGATCGCCGGAGAGGTGCGCGAAGGCGTCACCACCGCCCGGCTCGACGATCTGGCCCGGCAATTTGCGTTCGATCATGGCACGCTGCCCGCTTGCGTCGGCTATCGCGGCTACCGCCACACGCTCTGCACATCGCTCAATCACGTTGTCTGCCACGGCATTCCCGGCGACCGCGTGCTGCGCTCAGGCGACATTCTCAATATCGACGTCACCGTCATCAAAGACGGCTGGCACGGCGATACCAGCCGCATGTACGGCGTGGGCGAGGTGCCGCGCAAAGCCGAGCGGCTCATGGACATCACCTATGAGGCGATGATGCGCGGCCTTGCCGCCGTCAAACCGGGGGCGACGCTGGGCGATCTCGGCCACGCCATTCAATCCTATGCTGAATCCGAGCGCGTTTCGGTGGTGCGCGAATTTTGCGGCCATGGCGTCGGCCGCATCTTTCACGACGCACCGAACATTCTGCATTTCGGCAAGCCCGGCCACGGCGAAGAGCTGAAACCCGGCATGATGTTTACCGTAGAACCGATGCTCAATCTCGGTTCACCGGGCGTGAAGGTGCTCTCCGACGGCTGGACGGCGGTGACGAAAGACAAATCGCTCTCGGCTCAATACGAGCATTCGGTCGGCGTGACGGAAACGGGCGTCGAAATCTTCACCGCTTCGCCTGCCGGGCTGCATACGCCGCACAAGCGCGCCTGAGGCCGGCATGGCGGGACGCATCAAGAAATCCCGCACCGAAAAAAGTTCGGCGGCGCACGCGGTCGAAGACAGCGAGCTGTTTCCGTTTCGCATGGATGATGAGGGCAAAACGTCCGCGCCGCGGCGGCCAACAACACAAGTTCCGCAGGTCAAGGTCGAGGCCAAGCCGCATTACCACGACCACCGCGCGCGCTTGCGAGAGCGGTTCGAACAAGCAGGACCAGAGGCGCTGGCGGATTATGAACTGCTTGAGCTCATGCTGTTCCGCACCATACCGCGCCGCGACACCAAACCTTTGGCGAAAGCGCTGATCGCGCGGTTCGGCGATCTTGCCGGCGTGCTGGCCGCGCCGCCCGCCCGCATCGCCGAGGTTGAGGGCGCTGGCGCGGCGGTGGCGCAAGACCTCAAGCTCACACATGCGCTGCTTGCGCGGGCGCAACGCGAGACGCTGAAGCGGCGCACCATCGTTTCCTCATGGTCGCAGCTGCTGAATTATTGCCGCACCAACATGGCGCATGCGCCGCGTGAGCAATTCCGCGTTCTGTTCCTCGATGTGAAGAACCAGCTCATCGCCGACGAAGTGCTCAACGAAGGCACCGTCGATCATGCGCCGGTCTATCCGCGCGAAATCGCGCGGCGGGCGCTCGAGCTTTCATCGGCCGCGGTCATTCTTGTGCACAATCACCCAAGCGGTGACCCCAAGCCTTCGGCTCAGGATGTCGCCATTACGCGCGAAATCGTCGCGGCGCTCGAGCCGCTCAACGTCTACGTGCACGACCATCTCGTCATCGGCCGCAATGGGGAAGCCAGCTTCAAGACCCTGGGCCTGCTTTAGGCGTCAGCGTGAGACATGCGTCTCAACAACCTTGACCCGCTGCCTGCCTCCGCCCTAAGCAGTCGCTCAATATGCGGGGGAACCTCATGAAAAAAGGCTTTGGATTCGCGGCGCTGGTGCTTTCGCCATTGCTTGTGCTGGCCGCTTGCTCGCGGCAAGGCCCGGCTATCGAAGGCTTGCCGACCGAAGGCCCCGTCTCCGAGTTCAATCAAACGGCTTGGCAATCCGCCAACCATTATTCCCCGCTCGATCAGATCAACGCCGACAATGTCTCCAGCCTCGAAGTGGCTTGGGAATTCCACACCGGCGAAATCGACAACCGATCCGAAGCGCTGGTCGCGTTTGAAGACGAGCCGATCCTCGTGGACGGCAATCTCATCATCTGCACCATTTCGCGGCGTGTGATTGCGCTCGACCCGGCCACCGGCGAACAGCGCTGGGAATACGATCCAGGCGTGGAACCAACCGGCATGCAGAAGTGCCGCGGCGTCGGCGTTTGGACCGACGCGCGGGCCGCCGCCGATGCGCAGTGCAAGACGCGCATCATCTGGGCCACCACCGACAACCGCATCATCGCCATCGACTCGCGCACCGGCCAAGCCTGCGCAGGCTTCGGTCGCGACGGCGCCGTACAAGTCGAGCCGAGCGTGCCGGAGCTTTTCCGCGGCGAGCTGACCTTGGGTTCGCGCCCCGCCATCGTGAACGGCGTGATCGTGGTCGGCTCATCCGTCGCCGACAATCAGCGTCTGAACGGGCCGAGCGGCCGCGTCATGGCCTTCGACGCGCGCACGGGCGCGCCGCGCTGGCAATTCGATCCGCTGCCGCGCGATGCGTCCAATCCCGCCGCCCGCACATGGACGAACGGCACGGCCGGCGAACTGAGCGGCGCGAATGTCTGGTCGACGATGTCGGTGGACGACGAGCGCGATCTTGTTTTCCTGCCGACAACGAGCCCATCCGGCGATTTTTATGGCGGCAACCGTCCTGGCGATAATCTCTACGCAGACTCGCTCGTGGCGCTGCGCGGCTCAACCGGCGAAGTGGTGTGGCACTTCCAATTCGTGCACCACAATGTCTGGGATTATGACGTGCCGACCGCGCCGCAATTGATCGATTATCCGGTCAATGGCGAGATGGTGCCGGCGCTGATCCAGCTGACCAAGCAGGGCTTCGTTTTCATCTTCAACCGTGAAACCGGCGAACCCCTGACGCCGATCGAAGAGCGCCCTGTCCCGCAAGAAGGCGCGATCGCGACGGAAGTGCTGTCGCCGACGCAACCCTTCCCGGTCGACATGCCTTCCATCACGCCGCAGGAATTCACCGAGGACGATGCATGGGGCTTCACGCCGTTCGATCGGGGCTCGTGCCGCGACCGCGTGCGCGAACTTGATCACGGACCGATTTACACGCCGCCGAGCGAGCGCGGCACGATCTTCATGCCCGGCTCTTCGGGCGGCGCGAACTGGGGCGGCGGCGCTTACGATGCGGCCAGCAACATCCTCGTCGTGCCGACCTCGCGCGTGCCGATGGTCGTGCGCCTGATCCCGCGCGAAGAAGGCGAGCACCTGATCGATCAGACCTCGCTCGAGACCAATAGCGGCCCGATGACCTTCCCGACACTCGGCTCGCCCTACATCACCAGCATCGAGCCGATGCTGTCTTCGTTCGGCGCCCCCTGTTCGGCGCCGCCGTGGGCCGCGCTGACCGCGCTCAACGTGGTGACACGCGAGATCGTGTGGGAAGTGCCGCTGGGCACCATCGAGCGGCTTGCCCCTGTGCCTGCGCCGATCGCACTTGGCACGCCGGGCGCCGGCGGCCCGCTGGCGACGGCCGGCGGAATCGTCTTCATCGGCTACTCGCTGGATCACCGCTTCCGCGCGTTCGACATGCGCTCGGGCGAACAGCTGTGGCAGTCCGACTCGCTGCCCGCGCCGGCGACCTCGACGCCGATTACGTATGAGGCGAACGGCAGCCAATATGTCGTGATCGCGGCGGGCGGGCACAGCATGTATGGCCCAGCGCGCAGCGACACGGTGGTCGCCTATCGCCTGCGGCGGTGACGCGCGGGGGCGCCTCAACGGCTCCCCCTCACGCATCATCCCTGCTAAGCAGCGGCCATGATTCCGCGCTACGCACGCCCTGAGATGACGGCCATTTGGTCGCCGGATAGCCGCTACGGCATCTGGCTGGAGATCGAAACTCTGGCCATGGAGGCCATGGCCGATCTCGGTACGATCCCGAAAAGCGCCGCCGACGAATATCGCACCAAGGGCAAATTCGACGTCGCCCGCATCGATGAAATCGAGCGCGAGGTGAAGCATGACGTCATCGCCTTCCTGACCAGCGTCGCCGAGCATGTCGGCCCGGAAAGCCGCTTCGCACATCAGGGCATGACCTCCTCGGACGTGCTCGACACCTGCCTGGCCGTGCAGCTCGCGCGCGCCTCAGACCTTCTGATCGCCGGCTGCGAGCGCCTGCTGGCGGCGCTGAAAAAGCGCGCCATCGAACACAAGCTGACGCCCTGCATTGGCCGCAGCCACGGGATCCATGCCGAACCCACGACGTTCGGTCTTAAGCTTGCGGGCCATTACGCAGAGTTCGCGCGCAATCTCGAACGCTTGCACATGGCGCGCTTCGAAGTCGCCACCTGCGCGATTTCCGGCGCTGTCGGCACGTTCGCGCAAATCGATCCGCGCGTTGAAAAATACGTGGCGGAGAAACTCGGGCTCGTGCCCGAGCCTGTTTCGACGCAAGTGATCCCGCGCGATCGGCACGCCGCCTTCTTCGCGGCGCTTGGCGTGGTTGCCTCCGGCATCGAGCGCCTCGCCACTGAAGTGCGTCACCTGCAGCGCACCGAGGTGCTGGAGGCGGAGGAATTTTTCGAGCCCGGGCAAAAGGGTTCGTCGGCCATGCCGCATAAGCGCAACCCCGTGCTGACGGAAAACCTCTGCGGGCTGGCGCGTCTTGTACGCAGCGCGGTGACCCCGGCGATGGAGAATGTGGCGCTCTGGCACGAACGCGACATCAGCCATTCCTCGGTCGAGCGCGGCATCGGCCCGGACGCCACCATCCATCTCGATTTCGCATTGCATCGCATGGCGATGGTGATCGAGAAACTGGTCGTCTATCCGGAAAACATGGCGCGCAATCTGGCGCTGCTTGGCGGGCTGCACAATTCGCAGCGCGTGATGCTGGCGCTGACGCAAGCGGGCGTTACGCGCGAGGACGCCTATCGCCTGGTGCAACGCAATGCGATGGCGGTGTGGCAAAGCCCGCCGCCGCGCCCGGCGACGGCGCTGATCGACCGGCTCAAAGCGGACGCGGATGTCACCACCAAGCTCGACGCTAAAACGCTGGATGCGTGTTTCGACGACGCCCACCATTTCGCGCGCGTCGATGATATTTTCGCGCGCGTGTTCGGCTAGCCGAGCAACGGCGCAAGGCGCCGCCTCTGGACACGCCTCGGCCGCCCCGCCAATCTGCTCCGCATGAGCGAAACGCCCGCCAAGTCTGTCGACCTAAGGGACTTGAACCGGCTTGGCTGGTTCAACGGCAACGAGATTTATCCGGGCTTTCCCATCAGCGCGGACGATGTCGTGCTCGATGCCGGGTGCGGAGACGGCGGCTATTCTCTGTTCGCCGGACGCCGGGGGGCGCACGTCATCTTCAGCGATATTCTTCCTGAAAAGATGGCCAAGGTGGAAGCCGCGCTTCGGCAAACGCCAGCGCGCGAGGTCACGCCGATCAGGACGGAATCGCAATTGTTTCCGCTGCCCGACGCGACGGTGACGCGCGTGATCTGCACCGAGGTGCTCGAACACGTCGAAGACCCGAAACTGTTTTTCTCCGAACTTGTGCGCGTGGCGAAACCGGGCGCGCTGTTCGTCATCTCCGTGCCCCACCCAGCGTCCGAGGCGATTCAGAAAGTCGTCGCTCCGCCGCAATATTTTCAGCCGCCTAATCATGTACGCGTCTTCACAGAAGAAGCGATCGCGCAGCTGGCGCGTGATGCCGGACTGATCGTCGAGCGTCACGACGTCTCGGGTTTTTACGGCGCCATACGCCTCACCTTGTTCTGGATGAGTTATGCCAATCTCGTCACCGACAAGGACCCGGTGCTGAAAGCTTGGGACGAGACGTGGCGGCTCATCCTCGACAATAAGGACAAGGCGCAATTCATATCGCGGCTGGATCAAGCCCTGCCCTCGTCCCAGATCCTGATCGCACGCAAACCCTAGCGCCCGGCGCCGACTTGAACGCGTTTGCGAATCCGCAGCAAACCAGCCCCGCGCGCAGGATGCGCGGGGAGAACGCCGATGTCGGAAGAAGTCAGCAGCGACGAATGGGATGAGGAAATGATGCTCGAGCTCCGCCGTTTCGGGCTGGAGCAAGCGCTCGGCTTTCATCAATTGAAAGACAATGTCGATCTCGGCGCCGTGTTCAAGGACGCCGACCGCATCGTCAATTATGTGCTGGGCGAAATGACCCCCTAAGGGATCATTTGCCCGTGTGCACAGAAGCCCGCGCCTCGGCAAGCGCTTCGTCCATCTTCGCCCGGATCTGATGATCCGACAGTTGGACGGCGTGCATGTCGAGGTCGGCGCGGATCTTACGGAACAGATCTTCCGCCCCGGCTTCCTCTAGGTCAGCCACTACGACAGACTTGGCGTAGGCCTCAGCCTCATCGCCGGTCAGCCCGATCAGCTTGGCGGCCCATAAGCCTACCAGCTTGGCTCGGCGCGCCTGCGCCTTGAATTCCTGTTCCTGGTCCAGCTGGAACTTGGCCTCGTAGGCACGCTCGCGATCGTCAAAACTGCTCATGGGATGGTCTCCGAAGGCCTGAAGCCCTGCATAAATAGGACGATCCCGCCAATCAACGGGACGCCATAGCACAGCGGCCAATTGTGGCGGGGCCAAGCCTCGCCTAGATTAGGCCCCTGACCGGCTTGGGGCGATTCTTACCGCTTCCCGGCAGGGCCCGCCCGAATATCCCGGCGGGCGCCCCTCCAGATGGAGACGAGGGCCATGTCCCGGCGCAAGAAGATCTATGAAGGCAAAGCAAAAATTCTGTTTGAAGGCCCCGAACCGGGAACCCTGATCCAGTATTTCAAGGACGACGCCACCGCCTTCAACGCGCAAAAAAAGGCGATCCTTGAAGGCAAGGGCGTGATCAACAACCAGATCTCCGGGTTCATCATGCAGAACCTGAACGCCATCGGCGTGCCCACCCACTACATCAAGACCGTCAATATGCGTGAGCAGCTGGTCCGCGAAGTGGAGATCATTCCGCTTGAAGTGGTCTGCCGCAACGTGGCGGCGGGCTCGCTCAGCACCCGCCTGGGCATCGAGGAAGGCACGCCGCTGCCGCGCTCGATCATCGAATTCTATTACAAGAAGGATGAGCTCAACGACCCGATGGTGGCCGAAGAGCACATTACAGCGTTCAACTGGGCCTCCACCCAGGAGATCGACGATGTCATGGCGCTGACGCTGCGCATCAACGATTATCTGTTCGGCATGTTCGGCGCGGTCGGCATCAAGCTGATCGATTTCAAGATCGAGTTCGGACGCCTCTATGAAGGCGACATGGTGCGCACCGTGGTCGCTGACGAAATCAGCCCGGACAGCTGCCGCCTCTGGGATGTGCAGACAAACGAGAAGATGGATAAGGACCGCTTCCGCCGCGACCTCGGGAACGTCACCGAGGCGTATGTGGAAGTCGCGCGCCGTCTCGGCATCGTCAAACAGACGGCGGCCGCCGGCGGGGAAAGCGTGCACTGAAGCACGCGGGGGACAGGCGTATGAAAGCGATCGTGACCGTCGGCCTCAAGCCTGGGGTGCTGGACGTACAGGGCAAGGCCGTGGCCAGCGCGCTCAATGAATTGGGTTACCCGTCCGTCGAGGGCGCGCGCGTCGGCAAAGTGATCGAAATCCAAATGGACGGCGATCTCGACCCCGACACGGCCAAAGCTCAGGTGACGGAAATGTGCGAGAAGCTGCTCGCGAACACGGTGATCGAAAGCTACCGCGTCGATATTGCGGGCTGAGACGGCGCACTTCCCTCATTCGTGATCGCGCTCAAGCGGGCGTGATTTCGCAGACTGCATACAAAACGGCATCGTGACTTCGCACGCCGCACAAAAGCGGCGGCGAGGGAGAGAATGCGATGGCTAGTATTGCTTTGACGCCGCGCCCACGCGCGCGGCGAATGCAGCCTCATGTCGACCCAAACGTCATACCGTTCATCGACGTGTTATTGGTGCTGCTGATCATTTTCATGGTCACGGCGCCCGAACCCACCACGGATTTGCGTGTGGATCTGCCACGCCAACAAGCCGGGCCGCCACCCCTCATCGAACCGACCATTGTCGAATTGCGCGCGGCGCCTGACGGGCATCGCATCTATATCGGTAACGCCGAAATCGCGGAGAACGAACTTGGCGCGGGCGCCCTCGCCCACATCCTCGCAGCAAACGACGCGCTCGATGCCCAAACCGCTTACGCCGAGGCGCGCATATTCGTTCGGGCCGATCTCGACATCGCCTACGCGCCTGTCGTGCACACCGTGGAAACGCTGCAGCAAGCGCGATTCCGCAAGGTCGCGATCATCGCGCAGAATGCAGACGATGGCTAATGACGGCTTAACCGCCAGCAGCACTTAACTGTTAGTGGCGCGCGACGCTCAGCCATTCGCGAGCGAGACGTTGAGCCTGGGCGATTTCGTCCTTGCTCATCGCATCAGCCAGTTCACGGCGGCAATCTTTCGCCGCTTCCGAGCCGCGCGAAGCAGCCAGGTTGAACCACATATGTGCTTGGACATAATCGGCGCCGTCGCCGGTCGAGTAGATCAGGCCGAGCTTGTACAAGTCGGCGCATTCGCCATTTTGGCGCACAGCTTCGTGCACTTCGGCGATTTCAGTATCGGTAAAAGCCATAATGGCCGCTCCCTTGTTACATTCAGGAACGTCGCGGCCTCGCCGTCATCCGTTCCACCCCACTGACGTGCATTTTTCGCGCCGTCGGTTAGGACGAATGACATGGATAACTTGCAATAAGCTTAAGCGCCGTCAGGCTTGTTTCGGTTTCCAGCGCTTCTCCGGCATTCACCAAACGCGCATGGCCGCGCAGGCGCGCGCGTTAGAGTTCCCTCAACCATTCAGGCGCGGTTCAGTCTGCACGCAAGATAGTGCGCAGCTGAAGAGGGACCTCCCTTGAGCGTGGAGCCGTTCTAGGGAGCAGGAAGGAGACCTCGCTATGAAACGCCTGCTTGGCGCGGCGCTCGCCGCCGCTACCTTTATCGCCCCGCTGTCGATCGCATCGACCGCTTCGGCGCAGCATTATCGCGGCGACGATCGTGGCCGCCATGACAACAATTGGAACCGCGGGCGCGATCATGACCGGCGCGATTATGATCGCCGGGATCGTCGGGATCGCCGCGATTATGATCGCCGAGATCACCGTCGCGACCGCTGGGATCATCGCCGCCACAACGGCTATTACTACAATAACCGCTGGTATTACGGCCCGCCTCCGGGCGCTTGGCGCAACCATGCGCGCTATGATTATCGCCAGTGGCGCCGTGGCGATCGCCTGCCGAGCTATTATCGCAGCCATTATCGGGCGGTCGATTATCGCCATCATCGCCTGCGTTCGCCGCCGCGCGGCTACCATTATGTCCGCGATGATCGCGGCGATTACCTCCTCGTCGGCATCGCCACGGGCGTTATCCTGGGCATCATCGCCAGTCACTAACCCTCCCCTGACTGGCCCTGCCTAGCATTCGTCCCGGAGCGGCTCGCGCTGCTCCGGGACGTTTGTTTGCATTAACCGCGCGGCAACCAACGCGCCGCACGCTCTCGGCATGACCGGAGCGTGATCATGCTGACGCTGGCTTGGTTTTGGGTAAGCACATTCGCGGCGCTTATGCCGACGCCCGCACAAATCATCTCGCTACCGGGGCAATTGCTTGAGGCGCAGCGCTCTGATGAAACAGCGCAGCCATCACTGATGCTGGGGTGGATCAAGGATACGGAGGCGCCGTTTTCCTAAATTCATCCCGGACAAAAACATGCTTCTCTATATTTGGATGTGCGTGATGCTGCAGACATTCGCGCCAGGCGGCGAACGCATCGCCGGCCATTACGTCCACACTTTGCAAAGCCATGTGCGTGCGCACGTCGAAACGCTGGCGGCCGATGCGCCGGTGCGGCCATTACCTACAGAGCGCGCACGACGCCTGCGCTCAGCATCTGTGCTCGCGCGCTAACGGGAGCGTGACACAGGCAAGAGGCGCTCGCTGGGCGCGCTCAAACGCCCAGCTTCGCTTTCAAAATCTGATTCACGACTTGCGGGTTAGCCTTGCCGCCCGTGGCCTTCATGGTCTGGCCCACCCACCAGCCGAACGCTTTCGGATTCTTTTGCACGTCGGCGACCTTGTCGGCGTTGGCGGCCATTAATTCGTCGATGGCTTTTTCAATCGCACCCGTGTCGGTGACCTGCTTCAAGCCATCCCGCTCAACAATGGCGCCGGGTGCATCGCCGGTTTCGATCATCTTAGCGAACACGTCCTTGGCAATCTTGCCGTTGATGGTGCCGTCCTTGATGAGATCCAAAAGCGCACCCAACGCCTCGGCCTTCACCGGAGACGCAGACAGCTCAAGCCCCTTTTTGTTCAGCGCGCCGAACAATTCCTGCGTCACCCAATTGGCGGCGGCTTTCGCATCGCGCCCCTTGGCCACCGTTTCAAAATACGCCGCCGCCTCGCTGTCGCCAGCCAACACGCGCGCATCGTACGGCGTTAGTCCGTACTCGCTGACGAAACGCTTCTTCTTATCGTCCGGCAATTCAGGCAAGGACGAGCGCACCCGCTCAATCCATTCTTCCTCGAGCACAAGCGGCAAAAGATCGGGGTCGGGGAAGTAGCGATAATCGTGCGCATCTTCTTTTGAACGCATGGTGCGCGTTTCGCCCTTATCGGGATCGAACAGGCGCGTCTCCTGGTCGATAGCGCCGCCGCCTTCGAGAATTTCAATTTGCCTGCGCGCTTCGTATTCTATCGCCTGCTGCATGAAGCGCGTCGAGTTCACATTCTTGATCTCGCAGCGCGTGCCCCATTCCTTGGTGTTTGCTTTGCGCACAGAGACGTTCACGTCGGCGCGCATGGAGCCTTCCTCCATATTGCCGTCGCACGTACCGAGCGCGCGCAGGATCGCGCGCAGCTTGTTGAAATAAGCCGCCGCTTCCTTGGCGCTGCGAATATCCGGGCGCGAGACAATTTCCATCAGCGCGACGCCTGAACGGTTCAAGTCCACATAGGTTTCGCTCGGCGATAGATCGTGGATCGACTTCCCTGCATCCTGTTCCAGGTGCAGACGCTCGATGCGCACCACGATCGGATCGTCGCCGTCCGGTTCAACCTCGATCTGACCTTCGCCAACAATCGGATGCTGGAATTGGCTGATCTGATAGCCCTGCGGCAGATCGGGATAGAAATAATTCTTGCGGTCGAAACGGCTGAAGCGGTGGATCTGCGCGTTGAGCCCGAGCCCGGTGCGGATCGCCTGCTCGACGCAGAATTTGTTGATCACCGGCAGCATGCCCGGCATCGCCGCATCGACGAGGGAGACATGGGCGTTGGGTTCGCCGCCATAAGCGGCGCTGGCGCCGGAAAATAGCTTGGCCTGGCTCGTCACCTGGGCGTGCACCTCCAGGCCGACAATGATCTCCCAATCCCCCTTGTCACCATGGACAAGCTGGTCAGGGCGGGCGGAGCGGACATCGAGCGCGGTCATAAGGTCCGATTAGGGGAGCCGTCCGCTGATTGTCCAGTAGCGCGGGCGCTCCGCGGCCATCAGAGCCACGGACGGGGCCGGTGAGCCGCCAGCGGCGCTCTGAGCCTTGGCTGCCCGCCCACCCGGGGGCGAGCGCCCGGGCATCCTTTCGCGACCGAAATCCACCAAGACTGGAGCGCTGTTGGTGCAACTCTGCCGGGTCCTGGGGAGCGTTAGCAGGACTTTAGTGACAATTTAGCGACAAAGCATTGCTTCGAACCCGGCGAACCGCCACGAGTCGCCGCCAAATGATTGTACATATTCTCTCCATGGTCACTCGAGCGTTCTTTTTTACAGTTTTTGCGCTTTCCCTCGGCGCAACCTCCGCTGCCGCACAAGAAGCGCCACGTCTCAGCAACGACCGCTGGTCCGAGGATTGGTCACAGAGCGATGCGCCCTTCAAGAATATCGCGCTTGGGCCCAACCTTTGGGTGGATTTTGGCGCCGATGCGCGCTGGAAATTCGAGAGCGCGACCACGCCGCGTTTCGGTTTGACAGGCGCCGATGACGATTCCTGGTTGCAGCAGCGTCTCTTGGCGCACGCCAATCTACGTGCCGGCGAACACGCGCGCCTGTTCGTAGAATTAGGCGCCTTCGATGTGATCGGCCGCGACAGCCCAAGTTCCAATGACGACAATCGCTTTGACGTCAGTCAGGCGTTCCTCGATCTCGACGGCGCATGGAATGGAAGCAGCGCGCGCCTGCGCATCGGACGCCAAGAACTCGATCTGTTCGACCGTTTCCTCGACGCAGGCGACAGCAGCAATATTCGCCGTCATTATGAAGGCGCACGCTTCACGCTGAACGCCGGACCGTGGGAAGCTGAAGCGCTGAGCGTCAATCCGATTGCAAACGACACCGGCATATTCGACGACAGCGTTGTCCCCGGTGAGCACATCTATGGCGGTTTCGTCACGCGCTCGTTTGAAAGCGCTTGGCTACGCGCTCTCTATTTCGATCACGCGCGGCGCAGCTTCAACCTCGCGGGCGATACGTCCAACGACCGGCGGCGCACGTTCGGAATCGGCGCAGGCGCCGAAAGCGGACCATACGAAGCCGAGTTCGAAATCCTTGGCCAAGAAGGCGATCATGGCGCTCAGGACGTGGAAGCCTGGGGCGCCTATGCCGGCCTGACACGCAGTTTTGCCGATGCGCCTTGGTCCCCCAGCGTCACCGCACGCGTGACCTACGGCTCAGGCGACAGCGACCCCACCGACGGCACGCTCGAAACCTATGCGACGCCGATCCCGCGCGGCTCCTGGTTCAGCGAAGGCGGCTTCACCAGCCATTCGAACATTATTGAAGCCGCACTCGAAGTGAGCGCGCGTCCCCACTCCGACCTGCGCCTTGACGCCAAGCTCGCCGGGCTATGGCGCCCCGAAGACGGCGATTTCGTTTACGTCTCCTCGCACACGGCATTGCCGGGCTCGCGCGGCGGCGACGAATTCATCGGCCTCGCGCCGCGCCTGCGCTTCACTTGGAACCCAGCGCGGCACGTTACTGTGCGCGGCGAATGGACAATGGTCGCCGCATCGGACCGCATCGAAAGCCTCGGCGGCGGCGATCCGCAATACGTGAATTTCTCCGTCGCGCTGCGCTACTAGCAAAAGACAAACCCCCGCGCTCAGCGCGGGGGATGCCTCAATAAGCCTTGTGGCTGCGATAGATTAGCGGGCCGTCAGTAAACGCCGCCGACGCCGCCATCCATCGTCATAGCGCCGCTGAACGTGGTCTCTTCGCGGCGCTCGAGCGTTTCAGTCTCACGAACACGCACAAGCTTGTCGCCGGGGCCATAGCGGCGCAGCAGCGAACGTTCGTTGCATGGGCGGCGTTCGATCTGCGGACGGCACTCGACGCGATTGCCTTCGTACCAAAGCGCTTCGCCCGGCGCGCAATCGTGGCTCTGATTGTTGATGGTGTAGCGCATGCGCGTACCCGACATGCAGCGATAGATCTCGCCGCTATAGGATTGCGCCACATCGCGGCCGCCAAAGGTTTGCGAGGCCGGATGCGGATTGCCGCGCTCGTCGAGGCAGATGGCCTGCACCAGATAATCACGCATGACGGTGCGCGTTTCGAGCGCGATGCGCCCTTCCGTCACCGACATCGCCGTCGAGGTCACCGCGGCGGCGGCGGAAGCGCCCGCCTCTACCACCATATTCTGCCTGATGATGGTATCGCCCGTGCGTACATTGGCGATGGCGATCGCCGTTGCATTTGCATGAGCCGCGGCGCGTGCGCCGGCGTTCACCACGACGATGTTCGGCGGCGGAACGTGCGGCGGCGGAACGACGACGGTCGGCGGCTGGCAGCATGCGCGCGGCGGCGGCGGCGGTGCGGGATTGCAATTGCTTTGGCACGACGGCGGCGGACGCCGCGTGCAGCCATTACAATCGGCCGCCGCATCGACGGGCAATAGAAAGAAGCCAAGCGCGGCGACGCCAAAAGCGATCGCGGCGAGAATGTACCGCACTGGAACGGTCATGGGCCGAATCTCCTGAAACTTCCCCGACATGCTGCAAGCTCAGGGCCAAAGCTCGCCCGGCGCGGGAAAGCCGTCCTCCGACGCGCGATTTTAACCCTGCCGGCGCAGGCGCAAGGCTTGCGTGGGTCGGCGCGCACTTGATTGGGATATGGCGCGTCAATGTTGGGAGAAGAAACCTTCCACCCGGATATTCGGGCGCTGTTGGCCTATGGCCGCACGCTCGCGGGGGCTGGCGCGTCGCCAAAAAAAGGCGGAGCTGACCACGTGCTCGAACGTCTGTTCGTGATCCAGCGTATGCCGGATGGGCGGTTGCCGATCCGCACCTTCGGCAGCGATTTGGTTAAACTGTTCGGTGACGATCTGCGCGAACACGATTTCGCGCGACTGTTCCTTGGACCTGACGCGGAGCTCTTGCAGGCGCTGATCGCCTCAAGCGACGCCGCCAATGAACCGGCGATCGCACGGGTCACAGCCGAGACCGTCGATGGACGCAAACTCGGCGCGGAAATTCTCCTAACACCGCTGAAGGTAGATCCGCATATCGGCGACCGCTTCCTCGGCCTATTCCAATCGCTGGGCGGCGACGCTTTCCTCGGCGGCCAGACCATTAAACGCCTGCGCGTCGGCTCGCTGCACCCGCCAGTGGCAAAAGAACCGCGCGGCATGCGGCTCGTCGTTGTGAACGATTGAGCGCGCTCTTCGCGGGACGCGAGAAAGATTAAGCGAAAGTTTACGCTAAGCGCGCATTTACTGTTTCATGAGCGCTGCAGAGAAACTTGATTTTGAAGCCCTCGCCGCGCGGCTGACCGCGCCCCGCGCCGGCTCACGCGAACGGCGGCGTTTTCGGCGCACACCGATGATTATCGGCGGGCGCCTGCTCGATCCGCTTGGGCGCGAACAGGATTGCCGCACGGCGGACATCTCGCCAGGCGATGTGCGCCTCGCCGCCCCGGTCCTGCCCAATATCGGCGAGCGCGTGGTGTTCTATCTTGAAGGCTTCGGGCGCATGTCGGGCCGCGTCGCCCGCAAATGCGGCGAAAGCGAAGTCGCGGTGATTTTCGATTTCAGCGCTTACAAGCGCGAGAAACTGGCCGAACAATTAACACTGGCGATGAACCCGGACCTGGGGGTGCGCGCCGAAGCCCGCACGCTTGCGCCGGCCAAGTCGGATGTCGCCCGCATCGAACTCGACAACGGCGAAGCCTATGAGGGCGAAGTGCTTGATTTCTCTCTCGCAGGCATGACGCTGAAGACGGCGCGCGCAGCGCCTCCAATCGGCGCCTGGGTGCGCGTCGGCGGCATATTTGGACGTGTGGCGCGTCTCACAACCGATGGTTTTGCGGTCGATTTCGAGCCGCAAGGCCGCACACACGGCTTAACCAAGACATAAACGCCAGGCACGGCGATTGCATTGCTTCGTTTCGGCAGCCGCGCGAACGCGCGCGCTGTATCGGAACGGAGTATGCCGTGAGCGAGACATCTGTCTCTGTAAAGTCCACCGGTCAATGGTGGGTGCAGGTACGCGGTAAGGCTTACGGCCCTTACACGCGCGAGCAGCTTTCACACTTTGTGGAAGAAGGCCGCGTGCGCCCAGCCACACAAGTGGGACCGTCCGCGGAAGGCGCCTGGATCGAAGCGCGCCGCGTTGTCGGCTTGATGGCCTCCACGCCGCGCGCCAACGGTGCAGCTCAAGCCGGCGCCAATGTGTTCGTCCACGCTGAAATCATGTCCGGCGCTTGGAACGCGTTCATGGCGGCGCTGGAAACCCTGGGCAATGTCTGCCATCTGGCCCCTGGCCTGTGGTTGGTGCGCACGCAGCATTCCGCCGGCGTTCTGCGCAACACACTCAGTCAGACTCTCGAAAAAGGCGACCGTTTCGTCGTAATCGACGCGACGCATGATCGCCTGGCCTGGTTCAATCTCGGCCCCGAGACGGACGTACGAATTGGCCGCGTGTGGAACGGGCCGCTGCGCGAAAAAGCCGCCTCCTGATCGCGCTCAGTCCGGCGCTTGGCCGGACAGCAGATATGGATAGGGATTGAGCGCTTCGGCTTCCCACCATTTGCGTTCAGGCGTCAGCCGCTGAATTTCAAAATGCAGATGCGGCACAGGCGCGTTGCCTGTCTGGCCGACAAAGCCAATCACATCGCCCTGCCTTACACGCTGACCTTCGCTCACGTCCGCGCGCGCGCTTAGATGCGCATAGTAAAAAACATAACGCTGTTGCGCATCGAACTGATAAATCGTGACGCCGCCGCGTTCGCTGTCAAAGAAGCGCACAAGTTCGCCATCGGTAACGGCGACAACCGGCGTGCCCTCCGGCGCCATGATGTCGATGCCTTCATGCGTACGCCCGCCGCTGCGCGGAGCGCCGAAAGTATCCGCCAGCGCGCCGACCGGCGCATTGGCCACCGGGATGATGAGTTCCTGCCGCTGGAACACAGGGGCGGCCGAAGCCTCAGGACGCGGGCTAAGCGAGGGCGGCGTTAGGCGCGGTGGTAGAATAAGCGCCAGCATCACCGCGCTCGCCAACAACAACATGGTCGCGGTGATTTGTGGCGGCGTCCACTTGCCGCCAATGAAGAACGCTTTCGCCGCGTTCCAAGTGCTTCGCCAATGCATGACGTCTTAAACTCGGCGCCGACGCGAATGATCGCCGGTTGTCTGATCATTAATTCGCATACAGGCGACTCGTGCGCGCTTTCCGGAAAGACGAAGCTAGCTTTCCCAAGCGCGCCCCGCCATACGCCGTCCCCTGCGGCGAAGTGATCGGATGCAGCGTGTCGGTTCCCTCAACGATCGCTGAGCTTGAGATCGCGCTTAAAGCGCTTCCAGTTCTCGACATAGCCGGCGGCGGAGATCAGCAGATGATCGCGCTGCGCTTGATTGATTGGCTTCACCGCCTGCGCCGGCATGCCGGTGATCAGCATGTCATTGTCGAATCGCTTTCGCTCAGTGACGAGCGCGTGTGCGCCGAGCAGACAATAATCGCCGATCACCGCATCATTCAGCACCGTCGCCTTTATGCCGACGAGAGAAAAATCACCAATCGTACAGCCGTGCAGCATCGCTTGATGGCCAACCGTGACATTCTTTCCGATTCTCAGCGGCGCGCCTGGATCGGTATGCAAAACGCTATTGTCCTGTACGTTTGAGTTTTCGCCGACGATAATTGGTTCGTTGTCGCCGCGAAGTACGGCGCCGAACCACACCGATGCATTCTTCTTCAGCACAACGCGCCCGATCAGAACCGCCGTCGGCGCAATCCAAAAGGCGTCTTCGTCTTCAACTTCGAGATCGGCATCGGCCAAAGCGTAAATCGGCATGCGACTGCTGCTCCTGCGAAACTTTCGTGACGGCTGGCCGCTTCAATATGGCGTTAACGGTTTCAGCGTCTCATGTGAACCATCGAAGCTGAGCTTCGGCTTGGCTTTGTCTACGGGGACGCAATTTCATACGTCCATTCGTGGGGGACCAGCGTGGGCGCACGGCGCAGGATCAGCGCAATCTCAGGATCGCCACCCGGCGCACGCACCAACGACTCTCCCGACTCCAACATTTTCTTCGACCCACCAGCCGCCGGCAGAAGCCAGGCGGCTTTTTTGCACTCCCGGAAGGAGCCTAGCATGGCGAAGCGCAGCACCAAGCGCAGACATGGCGAACTCAACGTTCAAGAGTTTCAGCGGGAGGATCGCCGGCAGCGCAATCTGCAGGTGCTCGAAGGCGGCTGGCAGCCCGCCAATGACGCCCCCCGCGAACAGAGCTTCGTCAAGAATGTGCGCCCGAAATCGAAAGGCCAGACCGCGCTGATGGAAGCGATCGACACGCACTCGCTTGTCGTCGCACTCGGTCCGGCAGGCACCGGCAAAACGTATCTTGCAATCGCCAAAGCGGTGGAAGCGTTGGAGAGCGGAAAGGTTGGCCGCATCGTGCTTTCACGTCCAGCCGTGGAGGCAGGCGAAAGCCTCGGCTTTCTACCCGGCGCCATGGAAGACAAACTCGCCCCCTATCTTCGTCCGCTTTATGACGCGCTACAGGATCGCTTAAGCGCCAAACGCCTGAAAGCGCTGATGGCTGAAGGTCTGATTGAAATCGCACCAGTCGGGTTCATGCGCGGGCGAACGCTCAACAACGCGTTCATCGTCATCGACGAAGCGCAGAACTGCACTTACGGCCAGATCAAGATGCTGCTGACGCGCCTCGGCTGGCACTCGACCATGGTTGTAACAGGCGACCCGGCGCAAACCGATCTCTTGCCCGATCTTTCCGGCCTCGCGACCGTCGCCGAAAAACTTCAGGAAGTGAAAAACATCTCCGTCGTTCGCCTCGGCGAAGCCGACATTGTCCGCCATCCGCTGGTCGCTTCGATGCTGGGTGTCTTGTAAAGCGCCCGCCGCCCTCATCAGGCGGTTGGACATGGGTTTCATTCAACGATCTTGCGCCCCGCTTTGCGGGGCGCTTTTTTT
The DNA here is from genome assembly GCA_030430715.1 of Alphaproteobacteria bacterium. GTDB lineage: Bacteria > Pseudomonadota > Alphaproteobacteria > Caulobacterales > Aquidulcibacteraceae > Vitreimonas. The sequence continues at coordinate 6,487 of JAUIJZ010000031.1, read as the reverse complement.
ATTGCGCCTGAGTGCGGGCGGTTTCCGCTTGCGCAATCGCGTTGGCGCCAGGAGCTTGAGTGCCTTCTTGCGCATTGGGCACTGCAGGCGGGGTTTCGGGCGCGGCTTCTGTTTCCTCGGCCCCGCGCTGCACAGGCTCGAAGATACGTCGCAAAATGCCCGGCGTCAGCGCAGACACGGGATTGACGCTTACGCGCGGACTCGCAACCGCGCCATTGATTGCATAGGTCATCCCGAACACGCCTTCGCCGCGGCGCGACACCAGCAAATCGCCAATCACCGGCACATTGCCGAGCACCGATAAGTTCAAGCCAGGCGACGGCGCGACGACGCCATCCACATCGAGATTATCGCGCGCGATATTGTAAGAGCCTGCGCCAGTCAGCCCTAGCGCCGGCCCCGCCATACGCCCATCGGTGAAAGTGATGCGATCGTTGGCGTAAACCAATTGCGCCTCAAGAGACGAGAAGCCGATGCCGTCTCCATTGAGTGTGTCGACCATGCCTGTCAGCGAACCAATGGAAGAAATCAATTGCGCCATGGCCGGCAGACGCACGACACGGAAATCGCGCAGCCGCACAGAAAAGCGCGCCTGATTGGGCGGCCCGGGACGCCATGTGCCTTGCGCCGTCGCCGTGCCGCCGACAACGTTCTCCGCGCCCGTTAGCGCGCGCACGGCAAAACCGGCATCATCAGACCGGAAATTGACCTCGCCTTGCCCAAGCGCCAGCGAGAACGAACGCCGCGCCGGTGCGAAGCCTTGAGCGTTGAGCGTCGCGAGAGCGCCACGCGCGGTCGTAAGCTGCACACGCGCATCGTTCAGCGTGGCGCCACCGCGCATTTTGAGCCGATCCACGATCACGCTCGCGCGCATCGGGACCGCCGAAGCAGAAGAACCGCCGTCCGCCTCCGCTGTATTGTCGCTTCCCATGAACGGCGCGGCGTCAAACAGCGCACCGCGAACGGTGACATCCAGTCCGCCATCACTCGCACGCTGCGCCGTCACCCGCGCATTAGCGCGTCCGTCAATCGTCAGGCGCGGCACATCTACTTCGGCGATGTCGCCGTTGCGCGTCAAACGGATGCGCCCTTGCGCGGCGAGCCCTGTGCTGCGCGCGTCAAGCTCATTGAACGCGAGCCCGCCATCGCTTTGCCGGGCAATCGTGAAACGTACGGAAGCAGGCTGCCCCTCGGGCTTCACCCAAAATTCGCGCGGCGCCGTCACTGCCGCACGCGTCAGGTCGAGTTCGATCTCGCCCTGATCGACATCAAAGCCGCGCCCCTCGCCAGAGACGGTGACGCCCACGCGGCCATCAGCATAGCGCGCGATGGAATAGCCGAGACGTTGCAAATCCTCCGCGTCGAAATCGCCCGAAATCACGTAGGACGAAGACGCGTTCGCGCGCGCGCGCAATTGCTCGGTCCAATTCACATTGACATTGGAGCCCCCGGCGCGCACCGGCCCGGACACCGTTACCGCGCGCTGATCGCCGCGCACCGAAAGCTGCCCATTGCTCAGCGCCATGCGCCGCGACGACATCTGACCGGCGAAATTGCGGATTTGCCCATCAATGGAGAAGCGCCAATCATCCCAGGTGCTGTTCTCTTGAATCGGCCGTTGCAATTGCAGATGCACTTGCCCCGCGCCGCTCACACTGGCGGGCGTCACCGGCAAACGGTCGCCCATGCTGATGGGCTCTTCCAATAGAATACCGATCAGGTTCGCCGCTTCGCCTTGCGCGCGCGCCGAGATTGTCAGCATGGCCCCGGGCGGGCGCAGACGCGGCACGTCAATGCGGCCATCAGTGACGACCAAATCGTTGAGACGAGCCTCGTCAACGGTCAGGTTGAAGCTATTGCCGCGCAGAACGCCCGAGCCGCGCGCGTTGGTAACGGGCGACATGGTGGAAATGTAGCGGAGCGCGCCATCAACGACATTGAAGCGCAAATCGACAGCTTCATTCCGAAAAGCAGGCGCGGCGAAATCAGATGGCCGAATGTCCAGCGTCGCGGTTACGTCACTGACCCGCCCGCCGAGTAAAGTCCGCTGCAGATAAGAGCGTGCGCCTTCGCCAAGTCCCACCGGCCAGAAATTGATGCCCGTGCGCGCATCCAGCGCGCCCTCCACGCTGCCGCGCAATTCGATGCCCGGCCACACTTGACCATCGGCGCCCGCCTCGGCCCAGTAGAGGCGGCCACTTGCATCCAGCGCCGCATCAGCGATGCGCGCCTGCAAACGCTCCAATCGGATAGAACGCTCCGCCGTGACGATGGCGCCAACGGCCTCCACATTCGACAGATCTATCGGCTCGGCGAACGTGCCCGGCACATCCACGCGCATGGACGGGAAGCTGACATTGAACGCGGCGGGCTGATCCGGCGCGGCGCGCAAAATCGCCGACACATCACGCACGCGCACATCGCCATTAACGCGCGTCGTCTCTCCGCCCAGCGCAAGCTGGTCGATGATCAGCTCGTCACTTTCGATGTCATAGCGTCCACGCAGCGAACCGCCGCTGAGTTCAAAGCGGGCCCCAGCCACATCCGCCGCGCCGCGCCCAAGCGTGGCCTCGCCTTCAAAACGATTGACGCCGACCTCCCGGTCAAGCCCGAGTGAAACAGTTGCGGTGAAGGGCGCGTCGAGCCCGGCGAACGGGCCGAGCGCGGCCTGCGAAAACAACGCGCGCGGACGCACATCGGTCGCGCCGAACTCGACCAGCGCGGTCTGAAAACGCGTGTCCGTTGTGATGCGGATGCTCGCCGGCGCGGCGCCGCTTGCGCCTTCCAGATGCGCTTCCGCGAACAGGGCGAGATTGCGCCCCTCGCGCGCCAGTTCAAGGTTGGCTGCATCAGCCGTCCAGCGCCCGCCATTATTATCGTCGATGATAGCGAGCGCCGCGTTGCGCAAACTCAGCGCGCGCAAAGCACCGCCGGGACCGACCGGCCGGAACGTCGCTTCCAAACCGTCGAGCCAGCGTTGAACCTTTTGCTCCAAGGATTCCGCGTTAGCCGACGGCGGAATGACGATGTCAGGCGGCGTCCCCTCTGGGCCCAAGGCGATTTCCGCCGAGCCATCGGGCTTGAACGTGATGGTGATCTCGGCGCCGTCGAATTCGGCGCGCACAAGCGAGACGCGGCCGATCAGCAGCGGCAACACGCCCAACTCGATCCGCGCTTGCTCCGAACGCGAAAGCTCGCGGCCGCTTTCGTCTTTTATGCTTACACCAACCGCCCGCAGCTCAAGGGCGTTGCCCTGCGGGCTCATGGCGAGCACCACGCTGTCGATATCCACAGGCCGGCCAGAACGGGCCGCGCTGAGCTCGGTCTCAACCCGCTCGCGCACGAAGGCGAGTTCCAACGGCCCCTGCGAGAGCCGCCACCACATCAGGCCGAGCCCGATGGCGAACGCGACCAGCAGGCCAAGCGCCACTTCCAAGGCAATGAGGCTCGAGCGGCGTATCATCCGCCTATCTCCTCAGCCCCGACTCTTTTTCTAGCCTGAGACGCCGTTTCTAGGCAAAGCCATGCGCGTGCGCCGCGCATCCGCGCGCGCAAAATTCCGGCCCGGAGGCCCGCAATGGCGAAAGAACTCAAACCCGGAGACTCCGCACCCGCCTTTGACTTACCCACAGCTGGCGCCGGCCGGATCAGCCTGGCGGACCTCAAGGGCAAGCGCGTCATCCTTTATTTTTATCCTAAGGACGACACGCCCGGCTGTACCACAGAAGCTCTAAGCTTCACTGAAAATGCGCGCGCTTTCGCAGCCGCGAACACGGTGGTCATCGGCGTTTCGCGCGACACCCCCGCCAAGCACGATAAGTTCAAGGCGAAACATGGGCTGAAGCTGACATTGGCTTCAGACGAAGACGGCGACGTCTGTGAGCGCTACGGCGTCTGGGTCGAGAAAAAGCTCTATGGCCGCGTTTATATGGGCGTTGAGCGCGCCACCTTCCTCATCAACGAAAAAGGCCGACTCACGCGTATTTGGCGCAAAGTCAGAGTGCCCGGTCATGTGGAAGAAGTTTTGGCGGAGATTAAAGCGCAGTGAATATGGAAGGGCGCTTTAACTAATCGCAGGCACATAGAGCCTAGTTGTCGTGCGAAAAGCGGTTAACGAAGCTGAAATTCCTGTAAACGGCAGTGAGGCCCTGTTGCAATTCGAAGGCGTTTCAGGTTGGATCACTCTCGGTGGGGCTAGCGGTTTTGTAGTTTAGTTAGCGGGCGGTGGCGGACAATGAGCCAGTTCGGATCGCGGGCGCGAGCGTTTTTCGATCGCATCTTCCCGGAACGGCAGATTTACCATCGTAGCGGCGGTACGGTCCGCTACGTCTCTCTATCTCCAGGCAAGCAGGCGCTGCTCGCTCTGGGCGCTGTAGGGCTTGCTGGTTGGTGCGTTTATGCAACCGCCAATACGCTCCTAGAGGGTCCTCAAGCGACAGCCTCCAACGCCGAGATTGAGAGAGAGCGTGCGAAATATGATCGCTGGCTCAATGAATCTCGCGCGCAGGCCTCGGCGGCTCAAGCACAACTCGCCGAACGCACGCGTCAGTTCGATGTCGCAACCCAGGATTTCGAGAGCCGCCACGAAGTGCTGCGCTCGCTGCTGGAATATGCCGGCGGACAGAGCGTCGAGTTGGCGGCGCGCCCCATCGAGCGTGATGGCGCACGCATGATCATGGCGGCGTCGATCGACGAGGCCGAGCCCCGTCAATCCCGCGCCGTGGCCTCCGAGCCTTATCAAGTCACCACCGTCGGCTATCGCGCCCGGCAGGACCGCTTGGCGGTCGACCAGGAGCAAACGCTTTCGGAGCTGGAAGACCAGGTCGTGGAACGCAGCGAGCAAGTTCGCGGCGTGCTTCGCCTGACCGGCGTATCCATGGCTTCGCTGACCGGCGCCGAAGGCGACGCTGCAGCAGGCGGCCCGCTGGTCCCACAAGACTTCGTGGCTTATCTGCGCGACAGCGGCCTCAACCCGGCTTTCAGCCAGCGCGTGGCCCAGGTTGCCGCCCGGATCGGCGAAAGCCGCCGTCTCTCGGCCATCGCCGGCTCCACGCCCCTCGCCGCCCCGGTTGCGGTCGATTATCGTGAGACCTCAGGCTACGGCCAGCGGATCGACCCGTTCACCGGCCGCGCCGCATTCCATTCCGGACTCGATATGGCCGCTTTCGAACGCGCGCCGGTCGTTTCCACGTCTCCGGGCGTTGTCTCATTCGCCGGCACCCGTAGCGGCTATGGCAATTGCGTCGAGATCGATCACGGCCACGGCTTTAAGACTCGCTACGGACATTTGCGCGATATTCAGGTGCAACGCGGCGATCGTGTCGCTATCGGCCAACGCATCGGCTCCATGGGGTCGACGGGTCGCAGTACTGCAACACACCTGCACTATGAGGTGTGGTTCCGCGGTAGAGCTGTGGATCCGGTAAACTTCTTAAGGGCAGGACGGCATGTTCACGAACAAGGGTAGGCCAACGGAAACGACGATGCCCGCTTTGCCTGATCCCTCGCCGCGCAGACCTGCGCCGGGCCGGGCCGGCATCGCTTCCATCATCGCAAACGGCGTGAAGATCACCGGCGCAATTGATGCCGAAGGCGCCGAGGTTCAGGTCGACGGTGAGATTGAAGGCAATATTCGCGGCGGTTCTCTGACGGTCGGCGACACCGGAATGGTCAAAGGCGACGTGGTCTCGGAAAGCGTCACCGTTCACGGCCGCGTCGAGGGCTCGGTCCGCGCACGCAAGGTCATGCTGGCGCGCAACGCCCATGTACTCGGCGACATCGTCCACCAATCGCTTTCCGTTGAGATGGGCGCGGTGTTCGAAGGCCAGTGCCGCTATCTGCAAGATCCGCTGAGTCAGTCTGGCGACGGAGCGCCGACGACGCCTCAGATCAGTTCGCCGGACGAGCGTTCTTCGTTCAGCGGACAGAATTCGGTCTTCGGCGAGCCCGAAGGCGACAATGACCGCCTCGTTTCGGGCGTCATCGTAACGGGCGCGTCGAACTAGTTTTGTCCATTTCGTTTTGGACTGGGTTGGAATTTTGAACTTCAAGGCCCGGCTTCACGCCGGGCCTTTTTCTTTGCGCGAACGCGCGGGCCATGCGGAATTACTGACGCACGCTCACACGCTCAAAGACAGAATGGGAGAAGGCGCGCCAACGCCCCTGCTCTGTCTGCTCAGTTTCGATCCTCAGCACATCGGCGCCTTCAAGCGCCCATCGCGCACGCAAACGTTGCTCGCCTCCATCGGCGTGAATGCGAAGATACGGCTCAATGATGTAGCCCTGCTCGACGCGCGCGATCGCGCCGTTGGCGCGCGCGCCTTCAGGTTCGGCGTAGGCCCATGCGATCAAGCGCGCACTTTCATCATAATGATAAGTGGTCTCGTGGCCGTCACCGATCTCCACGACATGATCGCCCAAGGTTTCAAAGCAAAGTTCGGCGCCTTCACCGGCTTCACGCCAGCACCCGATCAGCGGCGCCATCGCC
>JAUIJZ010000030.1 GCA_030430715.1 Alphaproteobacteria bacterium | reverse complement strand
CATATGAGCCGTATCGAGATACGCGCCAAAGGATTCGGTCGTAATCTCGGACGGGCTTAGCTCGCCAGCGGCGACAGCTTCAGCGGCGCGCCGCGCGGCGCGTGCGATTTCGTCTTGGCCGCCATAATTGAAAGCTATCGTCAGATTGAGCTTTGAATTGCCGCGCGTTGAGACCTCGGCCTTCTCGATGATCTCGGCGATGTCACGCTGCAATCCCGCGCGTTCGCCTATCACACGGACGCGGACGCCTTCACGCGCAAGCCGGTCGAGATCGCGCGCCACATACAGGCGCAAGAGATCGAACAGCGCGTTCACTTCTTCAATTGGGCGGCGCCAATTCTCAGTCGAAAAGCCGAACACCGTCAGATATTCGACACCGAGTTCGCCTGCGGCTTCGACGGTGCGCCGCAATGCTTCTACGCCCTCGCTATGACCGAACGTCCGCGGACGCGCGCGTTTACGCGCCCAGCGGCCATTGCCGTCCATGATAATTGCGATATGGCGAGGCACGGCCGCCGGCGCGTCGGAGGGAGATGGCTGCGCCATTGTTACGGCAGGAAGCGTTTCGTGGGAGCGCCATTGCGCAAGACGTCCATTGACCCCTTGCCCGGCGCCCGCACGCGCTAGACCTGCGTGATCTCCTCTTCCTTGTGCTTCAGCGCTTCGTCGATTTTTTTGATGTGCTCGTCCGTTGCTTTTTGAACTTCGGCGCCGTGCTTCTTGTGCTCATCTTCGCTGATGACGTGCTCTTTCTCGAGCTTCTTCAAATGCTCCATCGCATCGCGGCGCACGTTGCGCACAGCGATGCGCCCTTGTTCAGCGTACTTGCCCGCGACCTTGGCCAATTCCGCCCGGCGCTCGCCAGTTAGCGGCGGGATCGGAATGCGCAGCGTCTGCCCATCGACGATAGGATTGAGGCCGAGATTGGACGAGCGGATTGCCTTATCAACGGCCGAGACGACGGCTTTATCCCAAACCTGCACAGATATCATACGCGCTTCAGGCACAGTAACACTGCCCACCTGATTAAGCGGCGTTGACGCGCCGTAGGCATCCACCATGACAGGATCGAGCAGCGTGGAAGAAGCGCGGCCCGTGCGCAAACCGCCAAACTCATGCGTCAGCGCATTGAGGGCGCCATCCATGCGCTTATTATAGTCGTCAAGCTTGAAGGGCGGGGGCGCGGCCATGAAGCGTTATCCTAGTCAGTAATTGTTGTGCAGATGCCGCGGCCCGCCAAAACATCGGCCAGCGCGCCGCGCTTGTGAATCGAGAACACGACGATGGGAATGCCATTGTCGCGCATGAGCGCAATGGCGGAGGCGTCCATCACGCGCAGATCACGCGCCAGGACTTCGTGATAGCTGAGTGTGTCGTAGCGCGTCGCGGCGCTGTCCTTCTTCGGATCAGCGCTGTAGACGCCGTCCACTTGCGTGCCTTTGAGCAGCGCGTCGCACCCCATCTCCGCCGCGCGCAATGCAGCCGCAGTATCCGTCGTGAAAAAAGGATTTCCGGTGCCGGCCGCAAAAATGACGATGCGGCCCTTCTCCATGTGGCGCATCGCGCGGCGGCGGATGTAAGGCTCGCAAACTGTGACCATCGGGATGGCCGAGAGGACCCGCGCCTGCCCGCCTGCCGCTTCGATGGCGTTCTGCATGGCGAGCGCATTCATCACCGTGGCAAGCATGCCCATGTAGTCGGCGCTGGCTCGCTCCATGCCCTTGGCCGCGCCTTGCATGCCACGAAAAATGTTCCCGCCGCCAATCACGAGAGACATCTCGGCGCCGTGATTGACAGCTTCGAGCACCTCCTTGGCCATACGCTCGCACGTCGCCTGGTCGATGCCGTATTGGCCCTCGCCCATCAGCGCTTCGCCGGAAATCTTCAGGAGCACGCGCTTGTAGCGGCGCGCGGTTTCAGGCTGCGGCATGGTTTCTGCGAGGCTCATGAACACCGTTGGGAATGGCGGTGCACCCAGCATAACGCGTTCGCCGCCGCTGGCGCAAAGCCAAACGGCGGCGAATCTTCAGACTTCAGTCCTTCTTGGACATCGCAGCCACTTCGGATGCGAAATCATCCTGGCGTTTCTCGACCCCTTCGCCGACGCCGAAGCGCACGAAGCCCTTGATCGCAACTGGAGCGCCGGCCGCTTTGGCGGCATCAGCGACGGCGGCTTCGACCGTTTGGTCGGGGTTCAGCACGAACGCCTGCTTCAGCAGCACCGATTCTTCGAAGAATTTGCGCATGCGCCCTTCGATCATCTTGTCCAGAACTTGCTGCGGCTTGCCCTGGGCCTTGGGGTCTTCCTTGATTTGCTCAAGCAGAACCGCACGCTCACGCTCGACACGATCGGAAGGAATCTCCGTCTCGGTCAGCGCCAGCGGATTGGCCGACGCAATGTGCATCGCCACCTTCTTGCCGAAGCTTTCCAGCGCAGCCTTGTCGCCCGACGATTCCACAGCGACGAGCACGGCGATGCGGCCAAGCACTTCCGATCCGTCGGCCTTAGCGTGGACGTAAGATGCGACAACGCCGTTTTCGACTTGCAACTTTGCCGAGCGGCGCAGCGTGATGTTCTCACCGATGGTGGCGATGAGATTGGTGACAGCTTCTGACACCTTCTGGCCTTCGTGAACCGAGTCCAGAAGCGCTTCATGCCCATCGGCCTTCAGCGCCAAGGTCGCGAACGCGCTCGCCGCTTTTTGGAAGTCGCCGTTGCGCGCCACGAAATCCGTTTCCGAATTAAGCTCGATCACGGCGCCATGATCGACGCCGAGCGCGATCGCCACGATGCCTTCGGCCGCTGCCCGGTCGGCCTTCTTGGCCGCTTTTGACAAGCCCTTTGCGCGCAGCCAGTCGATTGCCGCTTCGACGTCGCCATTGTTTTCAGACAGCGCCTTCTTGCAATCCATCATGCCGGCGCCAGTTTTCTCGCGCAGGTCTTTGACCAGCGCAGCGGTAATTTCCGCCATTGGTGTCTCCTGAATTCTTCCGGTCAGTAATTCGCGCCAGAGGGCCCATCGATCGGGCTCTCAACCGGCGTGTGCTCACGCTCGACAGCGGCCACGGCCGGCTCAACAGGCGGACGCGCCGAAGCGCCGATGTCCACGCCGCCGCGCACTTGCGCCTCGGTGAGCCCGTCGAGCACGGCGTCAGCGATCAGATCGCAATAGAGCTGGATCGCACGCGCCGCGTCGTCATTGCCCGGAATTGGATAAGTCACATCGTCCGGATCGCAGTTTGAATCGACGATCGCGACGACCGGGATGCCGAGCTTCTTAGCTTCCTGGATCGCAATCGATTCCTTGTTGGTGTCGATCACGAACATAAGGTCGGGAATGCCGCCCATCGAGGCGATGCCGCCCAGCGAGCGATCGAGCTTGTCGCGTTCGCGCGTCAGGTTCAGCACTTCCTTCTTGGTCAGACCGGTCGCGCCGCCAGAAATGGTCGCTTCAAGTTCGCGCAAACGCTGGATGGATTTCGACACGGTCTGCCAATTGGTCAGCGTGCCGCCCAGCCAGCGCTGGTTGATGAAGTATTGCGCGCAACGTTGCGCCGACGCTTTGAGATGGTCGGCCGCTTGACGCTTCGTGCCGACGAACAGGATGCGTCCGCCGCTGGCCGCGACTTCACGCACCTTGAGCAGCGCCTGGTGTAGCAGGGGCACCGTCTGCGACAGGTCGATGATGTGAATGTTCGCCTTCTCACCAAAGATGAAGCGATCCATCTTCGGGTTCCAGCGGTGGGTTTGGTGTCCGAAATGCGCGCCAGCTTCCAAGAGCTGACGCATGCTGAACTCAGGCAGCGCCATAACTAATCTTCTCCGGTTTGCCGCCGCGGGAAAACCTGGCCCCAGTGGCGCCAGACCGGATGGAGGAAACGGCCGCTTTTAGACCGCCCCGCCGCTCCCGCGTGCGAAGTGAGACGGCGATATAGGCGAGGCGCCCCCGAGAAGCAAGGTTCCCAGCTTGCCGCCGCCCCTGACAGCGTGGCAGCGACATTGATTGGAGATTCTCCGGCGCCATGGGGGCGCGAGAAAGGGAGGCGCCATGAGAAATGTATTGTCTGCTGCGGCTATTGTTCTGGCCGCGCTGGCCGCACCGGCGATTGCACAAGAGGCCGCGCCAATCGCCGCCGACGCCATCCAGCCGGCAGCCGGCATTACCGTCCCACCAGCTCCCATGACCCTGGAGCGCAGCGGCGGACGGGCGAGCGCACTGGCTGGTCGCACGCGCATCGCGCTCGCTGGATACAATATCGGCGCCTACACCAACGTCTCCACGCAGGCCTCCAGCGGCGGCGGATTCACCGGGTTCGGCGCGCGCACGCGCATGGACCTCGCGCTGGCCGGCATCGAACCAGCGCTACTCCAGCGCATCGCCGACGCCGCCCACGCCGACCTCGTCGCGCAACTTCAAGCGGCGGGGTACGATGTCGTGACCGCGCAGGACGTGCTTGCCGCGCCCGGCGGACAAGAAGCGCTCGATCCTGTGGAAAGCTATGAGGGCGAAGACCCTCTCGGCAACGATATGCTCGTGATCGGGCCGACTGGCGTCGGCGCGGCGCAATTTCACGGCGTCGGGCGGCGCATGATCGGTAATGGCAATCGCCCCGCGACGGCCAGCAACGCCCTCGACGCGGTGATGCTGTATCCAAACCTATCGCTGAATTTCGCCTATACGGCCGGCAGCGGCAACCGCATGTTTAGCAACCGCGCAAGCGTAGAAGCAGGCCCAGGCTTCAGCGCGTCTTCCATCGTACAAGTTGTATTTTCGCGCGAGGGCCGCTTCGCAGACGGCTGGACAACATTGCTTATGGACGAGCCGCTCGCCATTGAAGGCGAATTCGCCAGTATGGAAGAGGTAGATTCTTCCAATAACAACGTGGCCGTGGCTCTGTCGGCGGTGCTTGGCGCTGGTCTGCAACGCAGTCAGCGCGACACTTATCTGGTCACCGCAGACCCGGCAGCCTATGAGACGCTGGCGCTAAGCGCAGCGCGCGGTTTCAACGCCGCCATCGTCGCGCAAGTGCAAGCGGCGCGAAGCTAACACAAGCTCACTGCTTAAACGAAAGGCCCCGGCGCAACCCGGGGCCTTTTTTGGTTTAGATCGGATCCGCCATCAGAATGGAATTTCGTCGTCCAGATCCTGATTGAAGCTCTCGCGCGGTCCGTCGCTGACGCGCTTTGAGCCGCGGCTTCCGCCGCCGCCATAGCCGCCCTCATCCTCGTAGGAACGCCCGCCCCCATCGCCGCGACCACCAAGCATGGTCATTTCACCGCGATAGCGCTGAAGTACCACTTCAGTTGTGTACTTCTCGACGCCCTGCTGGTCTGTCCATTTCCGCGTCTGGAGCTGACCCTCAATATAAACGGTCGAGCCCTTCTTGAGATATTGCTCGGCCACTTTGGCGAGCTGCTCGTTGAAGATCACCACATTGTGCCACTCGGTGCGCTCTTTGCGCTCGCCCGACTGCTTGTCGCGCCAGCTTTCCGAAGTCGCGATGCGGAGGTTCACCACCGGCTCACCAGAGTTCAGCCGCCGCACTTCCGGGTCACGTCCCAGATTGCCGATCAAAATCACCTTATTCACGCTGCCAGCCATCGCCGACCTCCTGTTTCCTGCGCTCATTCGACGTAGAGCCAACCAGCCCGGCGCTTAGGATCGGACCGATGTTCTCTCTATGTTCTATAATGCGACTCGCCTAATTGGTAAAGAGCCATTAACCGCTGCCCGGCCCCAGAGGCCCAGCTTCATTTCGGTCCGCTTTCCTGATGCCTAGCATCGCTCAAACACTACATATGCTGACGCCGGAGAATCCGGCCTCATGCACGAAAGAAACTATGGCCAACCTCCACGTCACCCGCTTGCCCGCATGAAAGACGGTCTCACCCATATCCGCGTTCGCGGGGCCCGTGAGCACAATCTCAAGGGCGTAAACATCGACATTCCGCGGAATGAATTGGTGGTCATCACCGGGCTTAGCGGCAGCGGAAAATCTTCACTCGCCTTCGACACCATCTATGCCGAGGGCCAGCGCCGCTATGTGGAATCGCTGTCGGCTTATGCACGCCAGTTTCTCGAACTGATGCAGAAGCCTGACGTGGATTCGATCGAAGGGTTGTCTCCAGCGATCTCAATCGAACAGAAGACCACGTCTCGCAATCCGCGCTCGACCGTCGGCACCGTTACTGAAATCTACGATTATATGCGGCTGCTGTGGGCGCGCGTCGGCATCCCGTATTCGCCGGCGACAGGCCAGCCGATCGCGGCCATGCAAGTCAGTGAAATGGTTGACCGCCTCATGGCGCTTCCACAAGGCGCGCGGCTTTATCTGCTTGCCCCGATCGTGCGCGACCGCAAGGGCGAATACCGCAAGGAAATGGCGGAGTTGCTGAAGAAGGGCTATCAGCGCGCCAAGATCGACGGCGAATATTACGAGCTTTCCGAACCGCCTACGCTCGACAAGAAATTCAAGCACGACATTGATGTTGTGATCGACCGCATCGCGGTGAAACCGGGAATCGAAACGCGCTTGGCGGATTCGCTGGAGCAAGCGCTACGCCTGGCCGATGGCATCGCCTTCGCCGAATATGCCGACGATAAGAGCGGCGCCAAAGCGGGCGAGCGCATCATCTTCTCGCAAAAGTTCGCGTGCCCAGTCTCGGGTTTCACCATTCCGGAAATCGAGCCGCGGCTCTTTTCGTTCAACAACCCCGCCGGAGCGTGTCCTTCATGCGACGGGCTCGGGCTACAACTCAAATTCGATGCCGACCTCGTCGTTCCAGACCATGACAAGACACTCAAGGACGGCGCCGTCGCACCCTGGGCCAAGGGGCCTTCACCGCTCTACGCGCAAACGCTCGAAGCGCTGGCCAAGCATTTCAAATCGAAAACTGCGGCGGCATGGAAAGAGCTGCCAAAGGCTTTGCGCGATGCGATCCTGTTTGGCACGAAAGAGCCGATCAAGTTCGTTTATGATGATGGCGTGCGCCGCTACGAAACCACAAAGACGTTCGAAGGCGTGCTGCCCAATCTTGAGCGGCGCTGGAAAGAGACCGACAGCGCCTGGGTTAGAGAAGAACTTGAGCGCTACCAATCCGAAGCGCCATGCCCTGCCTGCGCTGGCAAGCGGCTAAAGCCTGAAGCGTTGGCCGTAAAAGTTGGAGACAGCGATATCGCTATCGCCTCCACACTTTCCATCCGCAACGCACGCGACTGGTTCGAAGGGCTGAACGAGCAGCTCAACGCGAAGCAGCGCGAGATCGCAGTGCGGATACTTAAAGAGATCAATGACCGCTTACGTTTTCTCGTCGATGTCGGCCTCGACTATCTCTCGCTCGGCCGCGCCTCGGGAACGCTGTCAGGTGGGGAGAGCCAGCGCATCCGCCTAGCCTCGCAAATCGGTTCGGGGCTAACCGGCGTGCTTTATGTTTTGGATGAGCCATCCATAGGCTTGCATCAACGCGACAACACCCGGCTGCTCGAAACGCTGCGCCGCTTGCGTGATCTTGGCAATTCAGTGCTCGTCGTAGAACACGACGAAGAAGCCATTCTCACCGCCGACCATGTGATCGATATGGGACCGGCCGCCGGCATTCATGGCGGCGTGGTTGTCGCCGAAGGCACGCCGCAACAAATCCAGAAAAACAAAAATTCAGTCACCGGCGCTTATCTTACCGGCGCGCGCGAAATCTCAATCCCGGAGAAACGGCGCCGTGTGAACAAGAAACGCGTCATCACCGTCAAAGGAGCGCGCGGCAACAATCTGCACAGCATTGACGCCGAGATTCCGCTTGGCACGTTCACCTGTGTCACCGGCGTCTCTGGCGGCGGCAAGTCGACGCTCGTCATAGAGACCTTATTCAAAGCTGTGTCACGTCAATGGCACGGCGCCGGCGATGTGCCCGCCGAGCATGACGCCATCCTGGGCCTTGAGCATATCGATAAGATCATCGACATCGACCAATCGCCGATCGGGCGCACGCCACGCTCCAATCCGGCAACCTACACAGGCGCATTCACACCAATCCGCGATTGGTTTGCCGGCCTGCCGGAATCCAAGGCCCGCGGTTACGGCCCTGGGCGCTTTTCATTCAATGTGAAGGGCGGCCGCTGCGAAGCCTGCCAGGGCGATGGCGTCATCAAGATCGAGATGCACTTCCTGCCGGACGTTTACGTCACCTGCGACACCTGCAAGGGCAAACGCTACAATCGTGAGACACTGGAGATCATCTATCGCGGCAAGTCGATCGCCGATGTTCTCGACATGACGGTTGAAGAAGGCGCGAACCTGTTCAACGCAGTGCCCAGCATTCGTGACAAGCTGGAAACACTGAAGCGCGTTGGCCTCGGCTACGTGCATATTGGCCAGCAAGCCACCACGCTTTCCGGCGGCGAGGCACAGCGCGTAAAATTGTCGAAAGAGCTATCCAAGCGGGCGACCGGCCGCACACTTTATATTCTCGACGAACCCACGACGGGGCTTCACTTCGAGGATGTGAAGAAGCTGCTCGAAGTGCTGCACGAACTGGTCGACAACGGCAATTCGGTGCTCGTGATCGAGCACAATCTCGACGTCATCAAAACCGCAGACTGGGTTCTCGATCTCGGTCCCGAAGGCGGCGATGGCGGCGGGCATATCGTTGCCAAAGGCACGCCGGAAGACGTCTCCAAGGTCAAGCAAAGCCATACAGGCCGCTACCTGGCCGACGCACTCAAGCGCCATGCCGAACGCAGCGGCGCCGCGCAGAAACGCAAAGCCGCCGCCTCGGAAGCGCCACCGCGTAAAACCATGAAACGCAGCAACAGCAAGAAGAAAGCGGCGAGCGGCTAAGCTCAGACCGGCGCGGCCTCGATTTTACCCTCATCCATCGCCGCCAGCGCGGCGCGCGCGTTCACGCCAAAACTCATGAGCGCGTAGCACACCGCCACCACGCCAAACGCTGCATAACTGATCCCGGCTGAGAGAAGCATGCGCGGTGAGAACATCGCGGCGAAGATGCCCTGGATATTTTCCGGCGATGGGTCTTGGAAATTCCCCGCCGCCAGCGGCGCGATCTGTGCAAAAAACGCGAACAAGACGATGCCGCTCACAATCAGGTAGACCACGGAAAAAATCAGCCACAGGATCACCCAAGAGCCGAACAGGGCCCAGAACCTTCCACGCGTTACGGTCCAGGCGGCGAAGAAAGAAAACCGCTGGCGCGCCACTGAAGTCGCGGCGGCGGGCGAGAACCGCACGCCAATAAAGATGAGCGCCGCGTATTGTATGAGCACCAGGGGAAGCTGCGTGCTGAGCTGCCATTGCATCATCGCTATCGGGTCGGGATCCGGGTTTGCGACGACGCTCCCCATCGTCATGAACATGATCGGCATAACAAGCAGGGAGGCGAACGTACTCACTGTCAGGTTTACGCCCAACCAGCACCAATAGACGCCGTAGACGCGCCATGTATCGGCGTCGAACGTCATGCCGAAAAGCCCCGGCGCCTCACCGCGAATCATCCACCGCAGACACCCGGCCTCATAGGCCGCGAGCGCAATGTAGAGGGGTATCAAGAGCAGAAACATCACGCCGAACATGCCGAACATGCCGCCGACCATGCGCAGCACCTGCTCTTCGCTCGGTTCGCCGCCCTGAAACATCGAGACAAAGCTGGCGAACGTCCCCCAACCGGCCCACAAGAAAAGCGCGACGATCACAGCGAGGATGGCGAGCATCACCAGACTCGCCGGCAGCAACACCATTCTTGATCGCGCCTTCAGCGTGAAGAAAGTCGCGTTGAGAGCTTGTTGTTCTGACATTTTATCCTCCCCGAGCTTGGGAGGATGACGCGCAAGCGCGACGGTTTCAATCGCAACCGTCGCGCTGACCGCGGAATAGAACGCGCTCCGGCCCCGCGCCGAGCACGCTGATACGCAGCCCGTCCCGGTGTGAGTCAATGAATACCCGTCCGCCTTCCAACGATCCGCGCCCGCCCTGCGCGACTTCCAGGCAATTGGACGCCGCGTCTTCCGCTTGCGTACAATAAACCCAGCCCTCGCCACGCGGCTCCAGCGTATAATTTACGGATTCCGCAACGCCCTCACCGGAATATCTAAGCAGGGCGCCACGCAGTACGCCTGGCCGCTCGGGATCGGGCAGCCAACGCATTGTGCGCGTAGCGTTTTCGCCGCGCGCGATCCAACAGCCCGCCAGACGCTCGGGCGGCGGCCCTTGCGTGGCGCAGCCCGCCAGCATGAGACAAGCCGCGATCAGAACTCTCATGTCGCCGGCAGCTCCCCGCTATGTTCAAGTTCGACCGGCCCCGTCATCAGCACACGGTCATCGCCTTCGCGCCATTCAATCTGCAACGCCCCGCCGTCGACCAGCACCTCGACTTCGCGCCCGGTGCGCCCCTGCCGATGCGCGGCGACCACCGCCGCGCACGCGCCAGTGCCGCAGGCCTTGGTCAGGCCGGCGCCGCGCTCCCAAACACGCAAGCGAATTTGCGTGGGCGAACGCACCTCCGCGAAACCGACATTCACACATTCAGGAAACATGGGGTCATGCTCGATCTTTGGGCCGAGCGCGTCGATCGGCACGGCATCGACATCATCCACGAAGAATACGACATGCGGATTACCCATATTGACCGCACCGGGCTCGCTCAGATTGCCCGCTGAAAAATGCATCCGCTCGGTATCCATCGGGCGCGAGAGCGGGATTTCCTCCCAACGCAAAAGCGGCGACCCCATGTCCACCGTGATGACGTTCGGCGAGACACGTTCTGCGTATAGCATGCCGGCAGGGGTCTCGATCCGGCGCGACGCCGCCCCGCCCTCTTCCATAAGCAGCCAGGCCACGCAGCGCGTGGCGTTGCCGCAAGCCTCCACCGAGCCGCCATCATGGTTCCAGATCCGCATGAAGGCGTCGCCGCGAATGGACCGCTCCACGGCGATCACCTGATCGCAACCCAGGCCGGTCTCACGGTCGGCGATGGCGCGCGCCTGGGTTTCGGACAGCGGCAAAGACCCGCGCGTGCGCGCGTCAATGATGACGAAATCATTGCCGGCCCCGTTCATCTTGAAATAGCGCATAATCCTTATTGTAGGCGGCCTTGCGCGATTCCGCATCCCCTAGCGCGCATGCCAACCAGCCCTTCACTTCCGCGTCGGCCTCTGCTTGGTTGCGACTAGAAGAGGGAAACATCAGATGCGACTAGCCGCGATAGCGTCCGCCTTGACGGGCGCCCTTGTTCTCGCTTCGTGCAGCACCACCCAAACCTCCGCACCGACGAGCACGGCCACCATGATCGAAGACCCCTACCTCTGGCTTGAAGAGATTGAAGGCGAACGCGCCATTGCCTGGGTGCGCGAGCAGAACGAGCGCTCTCTTTCCACTCTGGAAAGCGATCCTCGCTACGCCGAGCTGCATCGGGAAGCGCTTGCCATCGCCAACAATCGTGACCGTCTCGCGGTGGGCTCAGTACGCGAAGGCTACCTCTACAATTTCTGGCAGGACGAAACCCACGTTCGCGGCATATGGCGCCGCTCCCCTCTCGCCGCCTATGCACGCAACGCTCCCGAATGGGAAACCTTGCTCGACATCGACGCACTCGCTCAAACTGAAAACGCCAATTGGGTGTTCAAGGCCGCTCACTGCCTCCCGCGGTCGACACGCTGCATGATCTCACTCTCAGACGGCGGACGCGACGCCAGCGTCTGGCGCGAATACGACATCGCGCGGCATGCGTTTGTAGAGGATGGTTTTTCGCTGCCAGAAGCCAAATCAGAAATCGCATGGCTCGACGCCGATACGCTGCTTGTCGGCACCGATTGGGGCGAAGGCACGCTAACAGAGAGCGGCTACCCCTACATCATCAAAAGCTGGCGCCGAGGAACGAGGCTCGCTGAAGCCGACGAGGTGATGCGCGGCCAAAGACAAGATGTAGGCGTGTTTCCAAGCGTTCTGGAAGATGCGGACGGATCGCGCACTCCCATCGCAATAGAAGCCGACACCTTTTTTGAGAGCTCTTATTGGCGGCTGGACGGTGGGTCCGCACAGCGCATCACTTTGCCTGCAAAATCGACCATTCAGGGCCTGCATCGCGGGCAACTCATTTTCACTTTGGAAGAGCCTTGGTCCGGACTGCCGCAAGGTGCGCTTGGTTCGTATCCGCTGTCCGAGTCCGCGACCGAACGTCCAAATGTACAAGCGTTGTTCTCGCCTGCGTCACGGCAGTCCATCGAGAGCGTTGCGACGACACGCGACGCGGTGCTCGTCACCGGTTACGAGAACGTGCGTGGCCGCCTGTTGCGTTTTTCGTTCGCCGGCAATGCATGGCGTACAACAGAGGTGGAGTTACCGCCGAACGGCTCGATCGGCATGGCGGGCGCATCGCCAACGGAAGCGGCAGCCTTTGTCACATTCTCGGATTTCCTGAGCCCAAGCACACTCTATGCATTGGAGGATCAAGCAACGCGCGCGCGGCAGGTTCGCGCGCTGCCGCAGCTCTACGATGCGAGCGGTCTCATCGTAGAGCAATTCGAAGCGGAAAGCCGCGACGGCACGCAAGTGCCCTATTTCGTCGTACGCCGACGCGATACGCCGCTCGACGGATCGACACCGACACTGCTCTACGCCTACGGTGGGTTTCAGATTTCAATGACGCCCGGCTATTCCGGCTATGTCGGCAAGCTATGGCTTGAGCGCGGCGGCGCCTATGTGGTCGCCAATATACGCGGCGGCGGGGAATTCGGCCCCGCTTGGCACCAGGCTGGGCTGCGCACACGCCGGCAAGTTATCTACGACGATTTCTACGCGGTAGAGCGCGATCTCGTACAAAGAGGAATTACAAGCCCGCGCCGGCTCGGAATTATGGGCGGTTCCAATGGCGGCCTGCTCATGGGGGTCATGCTCAACCAGCACCCGGAAATGATCAACGCCGCCGTGGTGCAGGTGCCGCTGCTCGACATGCTGCGCTTCGATCGGCTGCTGGCCGGCGCGTCCTGGGTGGACGAATATGGCTCCCCGTCAAATCCAGAAGAACGCGCGTTCTTGGAAACGATTTCACCCTATCAAAACTTGCGCGCGCAGCCAGATTTCCCTTTGCCGTTCGTGCTGACATCAACCAAGGACGATCGCGTCCATCCCGGCCATGCACGCAAATACGTGGCCCGCATGGAGGAATTAGGCATGCCAGTCCTCTACTATGAAAATATTGACGGCGGACACTCAGCCGCAGCCAACCTAAACGAGGCGGCGCGCAGGCGGGCGCTAGAGTTCACATACCTCACGCAGCGCCTGATAGACTGAACTTGACGGCGCGCCAGCGCCTGCCGACAAGCCCTGGCTGGAGACACACGCATGAACATTCTGCGCGCCGCCATCGCCATTATCATTGTGGCCATGCTCGGCATGATCATCTGGGCCGCCGTGTCCATGCAGGATCTGCATGGCACGCTCTCTGAGCAATTCGCGGTCGTCACGACCCTGCCCTGGGGATTGGTGACTGTCGCCGATCTCTATGTTGGCTTCGTATTGTTTGCGGTGCTGGTTTTCATAACAGAGCGATCATGGGTCGTGGCCGCTCTGTGGGCTGCGCCCGTACTCATACTCGGCAATATCTGGGCGGCCGTCTGGTTCATCATCCGCCTGCCGCATCTGGCCAAGCAATTGTCTAAGCCGGATTGGCCGACGTCTTGAACAGCGCCTGCAACATCTCGGCGAGCATCCCCGCTTCTTCTTGGCGCTGACCGCCCTCGCGCCAGGCCACGCCAATGGATCGGCCAACGATCGGCTCCGCGAACGGGCGCATGGCGACGTCTGCTCCCGCTGCAACGCCGCCCTCAGCGGCGAGCTTCGGCAACAGAGTCACCCCCATGCCTCCCGCAACCATTTGCACCAGAGTCGGCAAACTCGTCGCGCCGACATCCGCCGAGCCATGGCCAAGCCCACTGCGGCAAACACTCAGCGCGTGCTCACGCAAACAATGCCCATCCTGCAACAGCAGCACTTGTTCGTTCTTGAGGTGCTCCGGAGCAAGGTCATTCCGCGCCGCCAGTGGATGGTTCTGCTGACACAGCAGAAGAAACTCATCTTCAGCGACAGGAGCCGTGGCAATGCCTTGCGCCGAATACGGCAGCGCAATCACAGCCGCATCAAGCGTCCGCGCGCGCAGGCCGTCCACCAGACGCGCCGTCAAATCCTCGCGCAGCTGCAATTGCAGACGCGGATATTTCTTCTTCAGCAGCGGCAACACACGCGGCAGCAAGAACGGAGCGATCGTCGGAATGGCGCCGAGCTTGAACACGCCGGAGAACGGTTTTCCAGCCGCCTGGACCGCCCGCACCAAATCCTCCACATCGCGCAGAGCCCGCTCCGCACGGTCGGCGGCCTCGGCGCCGGCGGGTGTAAGCAAGGCGCCCGCCCGTCCGCGCTCAACCAATACAGCGCCGAGCGCTGCCTCCAATTCCTTGATCCCCGCCGAAAGCGTGGGCTGTGTGACGCCAATCGCCTCTGCGGCGGCCACAAAACTTCCTTCAGCCTTAACGGCCGTCAAAAATTGCAACTGACGCAAGGTCGGCAGCGAAGATGCAGGTAAGCGATCGTCCATAGGCGCACTCTATCGAATGCGCTCTAAATATTGATCAACACTCTAGTCATCAATGCGGCGGGATACCCTGGCCACGATGGCGATACCGCTTAATCTCTATCCAGGAGCAAATGAGACGAAATGAGTGACTTCGATGCGATTGTCGTCGGCGCTGGGGCTGTCGGCCTGGCTTGCGCATACGCGCTGGCCAAAGCCGGCCAGAGCGTTGCCGTGCTTGAGCGCGAAGCGCGCATCGGCGCGGGGGTGTCCTCGCGCAATTCCGAAGTGATCCATGCGGGCTTTTATTATCCCACCGGCTCGCTCAAGGCGCGATTTTGCGTTGAGGGGCGCCGCGCGCTCTACCCTTTCCTGGAGGCGCACAACGTCGCTTTCGAAAAGTGCGGCAAGCTTTTTGTCGCGACCGACGCCAGCGAAATTCCCGCCATCGAAAAATACGCAAAGCAGGCCGAAACCAACGGCGTGGAGAATATGCGCTGGATCCGTGGCGGCGAGGCAATAGCGCTTGAGCCAGAATTGCACGCTGTCGCGGCGGTGGAATTTCTCGAAAGCGGCGTGATGGACGCACACGGCTACATGGACGCGCTCGAAGGCGAAATCGAAGCGCATGGCGGCTCGGTGGTATTGAGCAGTCCGTTCCTCGGCGCGACACCACATCGAGAAGGATACGAGCTGCGTGTCGGCGGCTCGGAGCCCACCACCGTCACCGCGAGGCGCTTGGTGATCTCTGCAGGCCTCGGCGCGCAGGCCTGCGCGGCAACGATTGAAGGCTACCCTCAAGAGCGCATCCCAAAGCAATCTTTAGCCAAGGGCAATTATTTCGCGCTCAGCGGGAAAGCGCCATTCAAGCGCCTGATCTATCCTCCGCCCGTCCCTGGTGCGCTTGGAACGCATTACCGGCGCGATCTAGGCGGGGTTGCGCGCTTCGGCCCCGATATCGAATGGGTGAGCGAAGAAAATTACGCGGTCGACGCCACCCGCGCGGAGAGCTTTTACGCAGCCGTGCGTAAGTTCTGGCCCCGCCTGCCAGACGGCGCACTAAGTGCTGACTATGCCGGCATCCGCCCGAAGATTCATGCCGAAGGCACACCGCAGCCGGACTTCATGCTCGACGGTCCGGCCGACCACGGCTTGGAAGGTCTGATGTGCCTGTTTGGCATAGAAAGCCCCGGCCTCACTTCGTCCCTGGCGATCGGCGAAGAGGTCTCCAAGCGCCTAGCCGGCTGATTGCGTCGCGTCGTTTGACGATTTTTCCGCGGCGGACTAAAAGCTCGCTCACGCGCCAACGCATTTGACGCGCTTTGACTGGCACAGGACCATCCTATCTAGGTCTGGAGGCTGGCGAGGCCCCCCGCCCGACGTGATCGTCCGGCGGGGCCAAATTGCTTTGGCTATTGGAGTTTAGATGTTCGAAGCCCTGACAGAGCGACTGACTGGCGTATTCGACCGGCTTTCCGGCCGTGGCGCGCTGTCTGATGCGGACGTCGAAGCGGCGCTGCGCGAGGTCCGCGTCGCGCTGCTGGAGGCCGATGTCGCCCTGCCGGTGGTGAAAGATTTCATCGCCAAGGTGAAAACCGAGGCGGTCGGCGAAGCCGTCGTCAAAGCGGTCAAGCCGAGCCAGCAAGTTATCAAGATCGTCCACGATGCGCTTGTGGACATGCTCGGCGGCAGCGGGCCGCCGGAGCAGCTGCGCATCCAGGGCGAGCCGCCAAACGTCATTATGATGGCTGGCCTGCAAGGCTCAGGCAAAACCACAACTTCCGCAAAGATCGCGCTGCGTCTCACAAAGACCGACAAAAAGCGCGTCTTGATGGCGTCACTCGACACCCGTCGCCCAGCCGCCATGGAGCAGCTGAGCACGCTGGGCAAATCCATCGGCGTTGACGTACTGCCGATCGTGGCTGGTCAACCCCCGGCGGAAATCGCCAAGCGCGCCCTGTCGGCGGCCCGTCTTTCAGGCCACGATGTGCTTATTCTCGACACTGCCGGGCGCACCAGCATTGACGAAGAGATGATGGCGGAAGCCGCCGCGATCGCGGCGATCGCCAAGCCCGGCGAGGTCCTTCTTGTCGCCGACAGCCTCACAGGTCAGGACGCCGTGGAGACGGCCCGGCGCTTTCACGAACGGCTGCCCCTCACCGGTCTGGCGCTGACGCGGGCCGATGGCGACGGCCGAGGCGGCGCGGCGCTGTCGATGCGCGCCGTCACCGGATTGCCGATCAAGTTCCTCGGCGTCAGCGAGCGCCCGGACGGGCTTGAGCTCTTTGATGCGCGCCGTGTCGCCGGCCGCATACTCGGCCAAGGCGACATTGTCGGGCTGGTGGAAAAGGCGACCGAGCAAGTCGATCGCGACGAAGCCGAAAAGCTTGCGAAGAAGATGGCCAAAGGCCGCTTCGACTTCGACGACATGGAAAAACAGCTGCAACAGCTCATCCAAATCGGCGGCCTGAAGGGCGTCATGGGCATGCTCCCGGGCGTGCAAAAGTTGAAGGGCCAGATTTCGGACGCTCAGCTCGACGATAGCCAGGTGCGCCGTCAGATCGGCATCATCCGCTCCATGACGAAGGCCGAACGCACCAAACCAGATCTCATCAACGGGCGCCGCCGGGCGCGTATCGCGCGCGGCGCCGGCGTTGAGGTCGTGGAGGTCAACCGCCTCCTCAAACTACACCGCAATATGGGCGACATGGCCAAGGCGATGGGCAAAGGAAAGATGCCCTTCGGCATGGGCGGACGCGGCGGGATGCCAAGTCCGGAAGCGCTCAAACAACTCGGGTCAGGCCGGCTTCCGCCGGGCATTAACCAAGCGGGCGCCTTACCCGGGCTCCCCAACGGGTTGCCGGGCCTTCCCGGCAGCAACAAAAAAAGCTAAGAGTTCAAAGGAGAAATTAGGTAATGTCGCTCAAAATTCGCCTCGCACGGGGCGGCGCAAAGAAGCGTCCGTTCTACTCAATCGTTGTGGCCGACGGTCGGAGCCCGCGCGATGGGCGTTTCATAGAGAAGGTTGGAACATACAACCCTATCTTGAAGGCTGACGATCCCAACCGCGTCCTGCTCAAGCTGGATCGCATTCAGGAGTGGATGAGTAAGGGCGCCCAGCCAACTGACCGCGTCGCGCGGTTCCTAGACCAAGCTGGCGTCAGAAAACGTGAACCCAGAAACAATCCTAACAAGGCTCAACCGGGCAAGAAAATGCAGGAACGCGCGGATGCCCGCGCTGCCAGCAGCTCGTCCGAGGAGGCCGCGGAGGCCTGAGTAAATTGCCGACCAAAAAGCCTGTGAAGAAGACCGTGGCCGCGAAGGCCGCACCCGCCGCAAGCGCGGCTAAAAAGACGGCGTCTGCGCCTGCCAAGAAGGCCGCGCCGGCTCCTGCCGCGCGTCCGAAAGCGGGTAAAACCGCCGCGGCGCCCGCGCCAAAGCCTACACCGGCGAAAGCCGCCAAGGCTGAGCCGAAGGTCGCAGCAGGCAAAACGGCGAAGGCGCCGCCCCCCAAGGCGGCGCCTAAAGCTGCCTCAAAGTCCGCTTCCAAGCAGGCCAAACCGGCGGAAGCTCCGGCCAAGCCAGCTAACGCTGCGAAATCCGCCCCCAAACCGGAGGCCGCCAAGGTCGCTCCAGAGCCCGTGAAGAAAGCCGAGCCCGCGAAGAAAGCGGCAAAAACGGCGGCAACCACTAAAAAGGCCGAGCCCAAGGCGCCGGCAGCTAAGAAAGCAGCCAAAACGGCCGCAGCGAATACCGAGGCGACTGCGGAAGCCGCCGCGCCCAAAGCGGCCAAAGCGCCCAAGAAAAAAGCTGCCAAGGCCCCTAAACCACCAAAGCTGGCGCCGGTTGAAGCCGCTTTCGCCAAGCCAATGCCGGCGAAGCCTCTTGCTGTTGCCGCAGGCCGCGCCTCTCCAGTGTTGATGAGCCCCGCCAACGGCGCCCCAGCTACGAAGCCTTTGCCGCCACCGAAAACGCTCGCTCAGCCCAAACCGAGCGCCGAGCCCGAGACGGTCGGCGATCTGAAGCCCGTACCGACCTTCAAGGCCAAGGCAAGTACGGCGAGCCCGGCTGGAAAAACGATGATCCTCGTGGGCGCTATCGCTGGCGCTTTTGGCGTGAAGGGTGAAGTCCGCTTGCGCGCCTTCACCGATAAGAAAGATGGGGTAATCGCCTATGGCCCGCTGCACGGCGAAGACGGCAAGGTTTTACTGCGTCCAAAAAGCTGGCGCGAACTGAAGGACGGCGTGGCTGTCGTCGCGCCCGAGATCAAAACCAAAGAAGACGCCGATAAGCTGCGCGGTCAGCGCCTCTACGTGCCGCGCGCCAATCTTCCCTCTACGGCGGAAGACGAATTCTACATCGTAGATCTGCTCGGCTGCCGCGCCGAAGCTGTGGACGGCAAAGTGCTCGGAGAGATCTGTGCGGTGTGGAATTTCGGCGCTGGCGACATCATTGAATACCGTCCGCCCAATGGCGGCCCGAATGTGCGCATCACCTTCACCAAGGAAACCGCGCCGCTCGTGGATCTGCCAGGCAAGCGCGTCGTATTGGATCCGCCCGCACCTGAGCCGGTAGGCAACTAACCCGCCTGCGCTCTAGGGTGGACGCATGTTCGCCGCGACAATCATCACACTGTTTCCGGAAGCGTTTCCGGGAACGCTCGGCGTTTCGCTGATAGGCAAAGCGCTAAGCGACGGACTTTGGTCACTCGATACCGTTCAGCTGCGCGATTTCGGCGTTGGGCCACATAAGAATGTGGACGATACGCCGGCAGGCGGCGGCCCCGGCATGGTGCTGCGGCCGGACGTCATGGCCGCAGCGGTCGACAGCATTGAACGTGACAAGCGCCCGCTCATCTACCTCTCGCCGCGCGGCGCACAGCTCTCACAAGCCATGGTCGAAGCTTGGGCCGCCGGTCCTGGCGTAGTCTTGGTCTGCGGACGGTTCGAAGGCCTGGATGAACGCGTCATTGAAGCGCGCGGCATGCAGGAAGTTGCCGTGGGCGAAGCGGTACTCGCTGGCGGCGAGGCAGCGGCTCAGGTTCTGCTCGAGGCCTGCGTGCGCCTCCTGCCCGGCGTCCTCGGCAACACCCAATCGACCGCCGAGGAAAGCTTCAGCGATGGGCTCCTCGAGCACCCCCAATTCACCAAGCCGCGCGACTGGGAAGGCCGCTCCACCCCGTCAGTTCTCACCTCAGGCGACCACGCGAAGGTTGCCGCTTGGCGTAAGGCGGAGCGAGAACGGCTGACGAAGGCGCGCAAAGGCGCGGAATAGACCTCGACAGCGCCTCCGGCTTCCCGTATACGCCCCGCTTTCCGGTTTTCCCCTTGAGGGAAGGTGCGCACGGTCGCGCCTCCTGGTGCCTTATGAACCTGATCCAAACGCTTGAAAAAGAAGAAGTCGCCCGCATCACCAAGGGCAAGACCATCCCGTCATTCGATCCGGGTGACACGCTGCGCGTCAACGTCCGTATTAAGGAAGGCGAGCGCGAGCGGATTCAGGCTTATGAAGGCGTCTGCATCGCGCGCTCGGGCTCGGGCCTGAACGCCAATTTCACGGTGCGCAAGATTAGCTTTGGCGAAGGCGTGGAGCGCGTGTTCCCACTGTTCTCGCCGTCCGTAGATTCGATCGACGTCGTGCGCCGCGGCAAGGTGCGCCGCGCGAAGCTGTATTATCTGCGCGCGCGTCGCGGCAAGTCGGCCCGTATCGCCGAGCGCGGCGGCGGCGCCCGAGAAGAGGATTTCGTCGGCGAAGCAGCAGACGCCGCTGAATAAGTTCAAGCCCCGCTTCGGCGGGGCTTTTCATTGCGCGTCCTCAGCATCGACTTGACCTGGCTGACGGCTACGCTCACCTGACCCTCGCAAATGAACGCGCCGGTAAAGCCCCCTAGCGCGGACGTCGAGATCCTGACCCTCGGCTGCCGCCTCAATACCTATGAGAGCGAAGCCATGCGCGCGCTTGCGAGCCAAGCGCGGCTTGAGAATGCGGTGATCGTCAATACGTGCGCCGTCACCGGCGAAGCGGTGCGTCAGGCCCGCCAAACCATTCGCCGGGCGCGCCGCGAGCGGCCCGATGCGGAAATCATCGTCACAGGCTGCGCGGCTCAAATCGATCCGCAAAGCTTCGCCGACATGCCCGAAGTAACGCGCGTGATCGGAAACAGCGAAAAGATGCGCGCCGAAAGCTTCGCGGATGCGCATGAGCGCGTTTCTGTTTCAGACATTATGAGCGTGCGTGAAACCGCACATCATCTGATTGACGGCTATTCCGAACGAACGCGCGCCTATGTGCAGGTACAGAATGGTTGCGATCATCGCTGCACATTCTGCATCATCCCCTATGGCCGCGGGAATTCGCGTTCCGCGCCGGCCGGTGAGATCATTGAGCAAGTTCGCCGTCTCACTGATGCTGGCGCGCCAGAAGTGGTGCTCACCGGCGTCGATCTGACCTCGTGGGGCGCGGATTTGCCCGGCGCGCCACAGCTTGGCGCGCTTGTCGCGCGGATACTGAAAT
The DNA here is from genome assembly GCA_030430715.1 of Alphaproteobacteria bacterium. Classification (GTDB taxonomy): domain Bacteria; phylum Pseudomonadota; class Alphaproteobacteria; order Caulobacterales; family Aquidulcibacteraceae; genus Vitreimonas. Next base: position 9,363 of record JAUIJZ010000030.1, on the reverse strand, counting down.
TCGTTCCCGACCTGCCGATGCTGCGTCTTTCTTCCATCGACGCAATCGAGATGGACGCCCAGCTGTTCGAACTCGTGACGCAACACGAGCGGGTCGCGCCCTACCTGCATCTGTCGCTACAACATGGCGACGATCTCATCCTCAAGCGCATGAAGCGACGTCATACGCGCCGCAACGCGATTGAGCTCTGCCAACGGCTAAAAGCAGAGCGGCCCGAAATTTCGTTGGGCGCGGATTTAATCGCCGGTTTCCCAACGGAAAGCGAAGGTGCATTTTCAAATCTGCTCTCGCTCGTCGAGGCATGCGATCTGTCATTTGTTCATGCCTTTCCCTTCAGTCCGCGAGAAGGCACGCCGGCCGCGCGTATGCCGCAATTGGATCGGCGGATTGTCAAAGAGCGCGCCGCGCATCTGCGAGCTTGCAGTGCTACGGCGCTTGAGAGGCATTTGGATCGCTGGATTGGCCGTAGTGCAAAGGCGCTTGTTGAGCGCGAAGGATTTGCACGTCTTCCAGATTTCACCAGCGTGCACTTTGACCATTCTTCATTCGCACCACGCGCTGGCGAGGCTGCTTCCTTCTGCTTTGGACAACATGACAAAACACATTTGATTGGCACGCCCGCATGATCTGGAGCCTATTCGATAAAAAGAAAAAACAGGAAACGCAGCAAGCCGAAGCAAAAGGCCTGTTCGACGGCTTACGGAAATCTTCCGCCAAACTCGCAGACAGCGTCGGCGCGATATTCACCAAGGAAAAGCTAGACGACGCAGCGTTATCGGAATTGGAAGACGCGCTCATCGCTTCGGACATGGGCGCGCCGGCCGCAGCCCGGATCGCAGCGGCGCTGACGGATCAGCGTTTCAGCAAAGACAGCGGCTCCACGGAGGCGCGCGAAGCGCTGGCCACCGAAGTCGCGCGCGTATTGAAGCCCCGTGAGGCGGCGCTTGATTTCGACAATGGGCCCAAGCCGCGCATTGTACTCGTGATCGGCGTCAACGGCTCAGGCAAGACAACAACGATCGGCAAACTGGCGAAGAATCTGTCCGACGCCGGCGCAAAAGTCGTGATCGGCGCGGCGGACACGTTCCGCGCGGCTGCGATCGAGCAATTACAGGTTTGGGCCGACCGTTCCGGCGCGAGTTTCGTCAACGCGCAACAAGGCGCCGATGCGGCGGGCGTAGCATTCGAGACTGTAAAGCGCGCGAAAGAGGAAAACGCTGACGTCGCGCTCATCGATACGGCGGGCCGGTTGCAGAACAAGTCCGAGCTCATGGCCGAACTGGCCAAAATTGTACGCGTGATGCGCAAGCTCGATGAGGATGCGCCGCACGAAGTTCTGCTGGTGCTCGACGCGACAGTTGGACAAAACGCGCTTTCTCAAGTTGAGAGTTTCCGCTCAGTCGTTGAGATCACCGGCCTAGTGATGACAAAGCTCGACGGCACGGCCAAGGGCGGCGTATTGGTGGCTCTGGCGCAGCGGCACGCCATTCCGATTCACTTCGTAGGCGTCGGCGAAAAAGCCGAAGACTTGCAGCCATTCGTGGCCGCAAACTTTTCTCGAGCCTTGGTCGGACTTCCAGCGATCTAAGCACGCAAGCTGCGGTGCGGTTTGGTGGGTCAGGAGCGACGATGAGCAGCGAAGCCCCCGCCAAAACCGGCCCCGCAGCGCCACACCAACTCCTCATCGATTTCGGCCCGGTGGCGCTGTTCGTCATCTGCAGCAATGTGCTTGGCCGTTTTCCGGAGACGAAGGCAAACGCCATCTTCATTGCGACAGCGATCTTCATTGCGGCGACGCTTGCCGCCATTGCCTATTGCCGCTGGAAAATCGGCAAGATTCCACCCGTGCTGATCGTGGTGGGCGTATTGGTCGTGGCGTTCGGCGGCCTTACGCTGGCTCTGCGCGACGAGGAATTCATCAAACTCCGGCCAACCTTCGCCAATCTTTTCTATACGGTAGGCATTCTTGGCTCATTGCTCATTCGCCAAAATGTCATGAAGCTCGTTTTCGGCCACGTGTTCACGCTGTCCGAACGGCATTGGACCATCCTGGCTCTGCGCTGGGCTGCGTTCTTTCTGATTATGATGGTCGCCGCGGAATACATCCGCCGCACCATGACTACGGAAGGCTGGGTCAATTGGCACTTCCCAGTGCTTTATCTTCCAACGCTTATTTTTGCCGCCGCAAACGCCCCATTCCTCCTCCAGCACAATATCGCGCCCACGGATCAGCCCGAACACTCGGCGCCCTCGTCCTGATTTGCGCCGAATTCGGGCCGATTTTCGCCGTTGTGGGGTATTAGCGTCACGCACATGATTGATCGCGCCAATGCGGGCGCTAAGCTCACAAGCCATTCAAGGGTGAGCAAGATGGGGCGGGCCACGGCGGATCACAGCGAGTCCGGACCATTCCGGCTTGCAGATTCGACAAGTCATTTGCTGCACCGCGCAGAACAAATGGCTGCGGACCGCTTCGCACAGCTTGCGGGCGAAACCATCACTTTGAGACAGTTCGCAGTGTTGGCCGCCATCGCCGACGCCAAAGGCGCCAGTCAGACCGACTTGGCGCGCGCAACCGGCATCGATCGCTCAACGCTCGCTGAAATGCTAAAGCGCATGCAGGATCGCGGCTGGATCACACGATCACCATCCGCCAATGACGCGCGCGTGCAGTCGGTGCATTTGGATGGCACTGGCTCGATGATCCTCGCAGCATCAACCCAGCACGCGCGCGCAGCCGACGCCGCCATTCTAGACGCCCTGCCGCGCACCAAGCGCCGCGCCTTCCTCGCAACGCTCGTGAAGCTTGCCGAAATCTCCGATGCTGCGGCGGCGCGAGCCGAACGCGATGCGCGCAAGCAAGCTAAGCGCGAAGCGAAAGAACGCGCCAAAACGCGCGCTCAAGAAAAAGCAACGCGCGAGAAATCAAAGAACAAACCCAAAGACAAAAAGTCCGGGAAGGCCGATGGCGGGCGTAAACGGCGCTAACCGACGCGCCCCTCAAGTGCGGGCATGATCACCTGATCGACAACATCATCCGTCAGTGGTCCGCGAAAAACGGCGGCGACGCGCCCATCAGCGCCAACAACAAAAGTTTCCGGCACGCCCGTCACGCCAAGCTCAAGCCCAAACCGTCCCTCGGGATCCAATGCGACTGCATGGAAGGGATCGGTAAGCTCGTCGAGATAGCGCTGCGTATCGGCAGGGCGGTCCTTGTAGGCGACCCCAATCATTTCCACGCCGCGCGCCTGCATCGCCAGTAATTGCGGATGCTCGACACGGCACGGCGCACACCACGACGCGAACAAATTCACGACATAGGGCTGCCCCGCCATTTCTTCGCTGGACAGCGGCTCCCCTCCATCCAGCCGTTGCAGCACGAAGGCAGGCGCGGGGCGCCCAATCATGCCTTCGGAGAAGAGCTGACGTTCGCCGCCGCGTGTCAGCAAAAACGCACCGACCAGCACCAGAACGGCCAGCGCAGCCAAGGGAATGTATGTCAGAAGCCGGTTCACTGATCTTCGAGCTCTTTCGCCTGCTTCGCCCAACGCCTCGCGCGCAACATCACCACCGCCGCCAAAACGATCAGCGCGGATATGGTGACGGCATACGCCGCGACAACAAACGCCCAACCGCCTTCAATCATGCGCTCGCTCCCCGCAGCCGCGCCGCTTCAACCCGCCGGCGCTGAATAGCGCTGCGCATATTGGTGAGCGTGAGGGCGACGAAAAGACAAAAGAAGGCGCCCGCCATGACAGCAAGCGGCCCGAGCATATCGGGATGGATGGTTGGGCCATCCAGCCGAAGAATGCTCGCCCCTTGATGCAGGGTCGACCACCATTCCACGGAGAAATGCACGATGGGCAGATTGAGCGCGCCGCACAGGCACAAGATCGCTGCGAGCCGCGCGGCCTTGTCCTCGTCTTCTATCGCGCTCCAAAGCGCCAAATAGCCAAGCTAGGTGATGAAGAGAACGAGCATCGACGTCAGCCGGCCGTCCCATTCCCACCATGTTCCCCAAGTGGGGCGTCCCCAAATTGACCCCGTAATCAAACATAAGGCAGCGTACACCGCGCCGACCGGCGCGGCAGCACGCGCGGCGACATCGGCCAAGGCGTGACGCCAGACTAAGCCAACAAAACTCGCCACGGCCATGAAAGCGAAAATGCCCATAGACCAAGAAGCGGTCGGCACATGGACGTACATGATCCGCACGGTTTCGCCCTGCTGATAGTCAGCGGGCGAAAACAGCAATCCCCACGGCGCCCCTACGGCGAACAGCAGCGCGGCCAGCGCGCCAGTGATTGGCGCGGCCCAGGCCGAGAAGCGCATGAAGCGCGCGGGGTTGGCGAGATAACTCAGCATCGGGCGTCAGCTAGCAGATACGCTTGTGCCATATGTGTCGTGACTGCGGACGGCGTCACCATGTCCTGCTCCCTATTCCGCTTGTAACCGCAGAGCAGCGGCCGCCGCGAGCGGCCCAAGCGCGCTAGCGCCCAGTGCACACCCCGCCAGGATGGCAAGCGCAGCGCCGACATCTTCTCCTGCAGCCACGGCCGAACCGAAAATAATGGGCGGCGCAAAGAATGGCAGCACAATCAGCGCGATGAGCACGCCGCCGCGCTTGACGCCAGCCGATACAGCAGCGCCGACTAGGCCAACGCCGATAAAGGCGGCCATGCCGAGCCCCAGACTGGCGACGATAACCCCAATCTGTTCTGGGGACGCCTGCAGCGCGATGGCGGCGGGCGCGCCCGCCAGGGCCAGGGGCAAACCAATGGCGCACCAAAGCGCTGCACCCTTGGCCAGAACAATCAGCTCCAATGGCGATTGCGACAGGAGCAATTGATCCAGTGAGCCATCCTCCAGGTCCGCTTGGAAGAGGCGCTCAAGCGTAGCGAGAACCGCCAGCGCGGCGGCAATCCAAACCAGAGGCGGGCCAGCGGCAGCCAGCAAGGCGCGGTCCGGCCCCATGGCGAGCGGCACGAGCACGGTCGCGCCAAGAAAGAAACCGAGAGGCGCGAGCGCTCCGCCGCCGCCAGCCCAAAGTAGCGCGAAATCCCGCATGAAGGTGGCGATGAACGCGTTCAAACGGCGCCCAAGGATATGCTTTGCGCCGGCGTTGGGCCTAGCGGCTCGTGCACCGCAGCCAATGCGACGCCTCCAGCTTCGCAATGCGCCTCGACAAATTGTCCGAGCATGCGCCGCGCATCCGCGTCCAGCGCTGCGGCTGGTTCGTCCAAAAGCCAAATGGGACGCGGCGCAATCAGCAGCCGCGCTAGCGCCAACCGGCGCCCCTGTCCTTGGCTTAGCACGCGCGCAGGCAGTTCGGCCTGCCGCGTCAGCCCAACGTCTTCCAACACTTCATCCGTGAGCATGGCCGCGCCGCCAAGCAGCCCCGCCCAATAGCGCACGTGCGCACGAACACTCGCCGCGCCCTTTAAGCCATTGAGGTGCCCTAAATAGTGCAGAGATAACGCAGGCTCATCGGTGTTCTCGAAAACAATCCTGCCCTGACGCGGCTGCATATAGCCTGCGATCGCGCGCAATAGGGTTGTCTTGCCCGCCCCATTGGCGCCACGCAGCTCCACATAGGCACCGGGCGGCGCCGTGAAGCTCAGATCGTCGAATAGACGACGACTGCCCCTTTGCAGCGACAGCGCTTCAATCCGTACGCCCGGCTTATCTTGGAAAGGTCCGGCTAAGTTCATAATGCGGCCCTGGTTCTAGAAAGGGTTGCGCGATCCGCCAAGGCACGCTTGTTCGGCGGGCGGGAGGAGAACATGCGACGTTTCGTGGCGATCATGACATTGGCGCTCGTGCTGGCCGCTTGCGGGCAAGCGGAGCGGATTGAGGCCCAAGTCGCGACAGAAGAAGCCTATGGCGGCATGGAGGATATGGCGCGCAGCCGAGCTGGCGAGGCTGCGCCAGAGCCCAGCGCAGCGCCCGTCGACGCCGATGGCGCCGCACAAAATACCGCCCCAAGCCAGCCTGCGGGCGAGGCCCCTGTTCTCTACCTTGCTTACACCTATGGAATAAGCTTCGAGGCCCCGAGCCAGCGCCTGCCCGGCGTCATGGATCGGCACATGCAGGCTTGTCAGGACGCTGGCCCGCGCCTCTGCCAATTGATCAACTCCAACCGCAGCGGCGATCCCGAAAGCTATATCGAAGGCTATATCTCTCTGCGCGGCGAACCTGGCTGGCTGCGCCATTTCATGTCGGGGATATCGGCCGAGGTCGATGAAGCCGGCGGCCGCATCACATCGCAAACTACGAATGCCGAAGATCTGACCCGGCAAATGGTCGACACCGAAGCGCGGCTGCGCGCTCAGACGGCGCTCCGGGATAGGCTGCAGCAATTATTGCGCTCTCGCCCTGGGCGATTGGCCGACCTCTTGGAGGTAGAGCGCGAACTGGCTCGCGTTCAGGGGGAAATCGATGCGGTTCAATCCACGCTCGCGGTCATGCGCACGCGTGTGTCGATGTCTGAACTCAATCTGTCCTATCGCTCCGCGCCGCGTCCTGTCGGCAGCGACACATTCAGTCCCTTACGCGATGCTCTCGCCGGCTTCATTGGCATCATCGTGGAGGGCTTTGCGGCAATTATCACCATCATCGCCGCTTTGATCCCTATCGCGGTCGTGGTGGTTCCGCTCAGCTGGCTGGCATTACGCTGGCGGCGCGCACGCGGCGGCCGCTTTATTGGGCGCGAAAAAGCGCCCTCGCCGCCACCGCCTACATCTGATCAAGGCTAGTTGCGAACACCACGCAACAAGAAGCACTCAATTGCGCGTCGCGCGCGGGCCTGCTTAATAAACCCCGCCGCGCGCCCGGTTTGATTCCGGATTTGGGGCGCTCCCCAACGTGCCCGCATCTCTGCCCGCTCTACCACCAGGATGCAAAATGCCTTCCTTGAACTCGTTCAATTGCCGCTCCACCCTCCAAGCCGGTGGGAAATCCTACGCCTATTTCGATATCGGCAAGGCCGCCGCCAATGGCCTCGGCGATGTGTCGAAACTGCCCATTTCGCTCAAGGTGCTGCTGGAAAATCTTCTGCGCACCGAGGATGGCGTGGCCGTGAAGCAGGCAGACATACTGGCCATGACCTCGTGGCTGGTGAACAAAGGCAAGAACGAAGTCGAAATAGCATTTAGCCCTTCGCGGGTTCTGATGCAGGACTTCACGGGCGTTCCTGCGGTTGTTGACCTTGCCGCCATGCGCGACGCCGCGGCCAAGCTTGGCGCGGATCCCGAACGCATCAATCCGCTCGTTCCCGTCGATCTCGTGATTGATCACTCGGTGATGGTCGATCATTTCGGCGCGGCTGACGCGTTCAAACAAAACGTTGAACTGGAATATGAGCGCAATCTGGAGCGCTACCAATTTCTGCGCTGGGGCCAGCAGGCGTTCCGCAATTTCCGCGTCGTGCCGCCAGGCACCGGCATCTGCCACCAGGTGAACCTCGAATATCTCGGTCAGTCCGTGTGGACGCGTGGCGAAAACGGCGAAGAGCTCGCCTACCCTGACACGGTCGTCGGCACTGACAGCCACACCACTATGATCAACGGCATTGGCGTGTTGGGCTGGGGCGTCGGCGGCATCGAAGCCGAAGCGGCGATGCTGGGCCAATCCATCTCCATGCTCATCCCGCAAGTCGTCGGTTTCCGGCTGACGGGCAAATTGCAGGAAAGCGCAACCGCCACCGATCTTGTACTCACCGTCACGCAAATGCTTCGTAAGAAGGGCGTTGTCGGCAAGTTCGTCGAATTCTACGGCCCCGGCCTTGAAGGCATGAGCGTCGCGGACCGCGCCACCATCGCCAACATGGCGCCCGAATATGGCGCGACCTGCGGCTTCTTCCCCGTGGATGAGAAGACCGTCGATTATCTGCGCGCAACCGGTCGCGATCCGGCGCGCGTTGCGCTTGTTGAGGCGTATTGCAAACAGCAAGGTCTGTGGCGTTCGGACGTCGAACCCGAATTCACCGACACACTTGAGCTGTCCCTTGCCGATGTGCGCCCCTCCCTTGCAGGCCCGAAGCGTCCGCAAGATCGCGTGCTGCTTGGCGCGCTCTCGGAAGGTTTCACCAAGGTGATGACCGACGAGTTCAAGAAAAGCGATGAACTGAAAAAACGCGTCGGCGTGAAGGACACTGCGCATGACGTCGGACATGGCGATGTGGTTATCGCCGCCATTACGTCATGCACGAATACGTCCAATCCGAGTGTTATGCTCGCGGCTGGCCTTGTTGCGCGCAACGCGCATAAGCGCGGGCTGAAAGTGAAGCCGTGGGTGAAAACTTCGCTCGCACCAGGCTCACAGGTCGTCACGGATTATTTGGCAAAAGCCGGTCTCGACGATGATCTGAATGCGCTTGGCTTCAACCTGGTCGGTTATGGCTGCACGACTTGCATCGGGAATTCCGGGCCGCTGCCTCCTGCGATTTCCTCCGCCGTGAGCGAAGCCGATCTCGTTGTCGCATCCGTCTTGTCCGGCAATCGAAACTTCGAGGGACGCGTCAATCAAGACGTGCGCGCCAACTATCTCGCTTCGCCCCCGCTCGTTGTCGCCTACGCGTTAGCGGGCTCAGTATATGTGAACCTTGAAACAGATCCGCTGGGCACGGGCGCCGACGGGCAGCCGGTATATCTCCGCGATATCTGGCCCACTAACGCGGAGATCGAAGAAACGGTACGCCAAGCCGTTACGCCGCAAATGTTCGCCGAACGCTATGGCGACGTGTTCAAGGGCGATGCGCACTGGCAGGCCATCAAAGTCGGCGCGGGCCGGACATATAGCTGGGACAAGAAGTCCACCTATGTCCAAAACCCGCCCTACTTCGACGGCATGAGCATGACGCCCACGCCGCCCACTGACATTGTCGGTGCAAACATCCTTGGCCTATTCGGCGATTCCATCACCACCGATCACATCAGCCCGGCGGGCTCGATCAAGAAAGCTAGCCCTGCCGGCGCATACCTCAGCGAAAACGGCGTGGCTCAGGCTGACTTTAATTCGTACGGCGCGCGTCGCGGCAACGATCAGGTGATGACGCGCGGCACCTTCGCCAACATCCGCATCAAGAACCAAATGGTGCGCGATGAAAGCGGCGCGGTGATCGAAGGCGGCTGGACCGTTCACCATCCTTCCGGTGAGCGCATGTTCATCTACGATGCCGCCATGCGCTATCAGCGCGAGGGCCGCGAATTGGTGGTTTTTGCCGGCAAGGAATACGGCACTGGCTCGTCTCGCGATTGGGCGGCCAAGGGCACGCGCCTTTTGGGCGTGCGCGCCGTCATCGCCGAGAGTTTCGAGCGCATCCACCGCTCCAACCTCATCGGCATGGGCGTGCTTCCGCTTCAG
>JAUIJZ010000029.1 GCA_030430715.1 Alphaproteobacteria bacterium | reverse complement strand
GCGAGCAGCCTTGTGACGTATGAGAACTGGACGTTAGGCCGTGAGTTCAGGGTTGGCGTCAGCCACACATTCTGACGAACCGGCGCAAGGGATCGGCGCAGCGGCGAACTCCCTCCTCGTTTGCGCGCAATTCTCGGCTGGGGTCGAACACCGTCTCCAGCCGAGAAGGTCCAGCGAGGCTTATTGGCGTGGATTGCTCAGCTAGGCGCTGCGGGTTCTAAGCGGCGCTACGATGCTTTTTGAATGAGGATCGAGCCTGCGGAATAGCCGGCGCCGAATGAGCAGATGAGGCCCTTGTCGCCCGCGGCGAGATCTTTCGAGTATTTGTGAAAGGCAATGATCGACCCGGCGCCGGCCGTGTTGCCGTATTCGTCGAGAATGGTCGGCGCTTCTTCCTGCGTCGCTTCGTGACCGAGCACGCGCTCGGCAATCAGCCGGTTCATGTTGGAATTAGCCTGGTGCAGCCACATGCGCTTGAGGTCACTCGGTTTCAGATCAAGCTCGGCCAAATGCTGCAGGATCATCTCCGAAACCAGCGGCACCACTTCCTTGAACACTTTGCGGCCCTGCTGGGTGATCAGCTTGTCGGGCATGTCGCGCCATTGCGGATCGCACCGATTGAGGAAGCCGAAATTGTTGCGGATGTTGTTGGAGAAGCGCGTTTGTAGCTTCGTGCCCAGGATCGCCCATGAGCCGGGCGGCGCGATCTCGGCGTGCTCGACCAGGATGGCCACGGAGGCGTCGCCGAAAATGAAGTGCGTGTCTCGGTCGCGCAGATTGAGGTGACCGGTCAGGATTTCCGGGCAGACCACCAATACGGAACGGCCGTGCCCCGCTTTTATGATGTCGTAGGCGTTTTGGATCGCAAACGTGGCCGAGGAGCAGGCGACATTCATGTCGTAGCCGAAGCCGCCCGCGCCAAGCGCCTTCTGCACCTCGATCGCCAGCGCCGGATAGGGCCTCTGCAGGGACGAGCACGAGCAGATCACCGCGTCGATGTCACTGGCGTCGCGCCCGGCTTTCTTGAGCGCTTCCTTGGCGGCGGCGACCGCGATTTCTGCGGTAATGGATATCTGCTCGTTGGGGCGCTCGGGAATGTCGGGCACCATGCGCTGGATGTCGAGGATGCCCGCCTTTTCCAGAACGTAGCGGTTCTGAATGCCGGACGCCTTCTCGATGAATTCCGCGCTGGATTGCTGGAGCGCCGGAAGAACGCCCGCGCCGATATCTTCAGCGTGCTCGGAATTGTAGCGCGCCACAAAGGCGTTGAACGACGCGACCAACTCGTCATTGGAGATGGAATGAGGCGGCGTGTAGAGGCCGGTCGCGGAAATGACGACGGTCAAACGATACGTCCCCGATTGGTGGCCAAGCGCCGGCTCATGCCCTTGGCGTTAGCCCCCGAGCGCGGAAGCGTCAATCTTCCGCGCCTTGCTCAGGGACGATGAGCCAATCCGGGGGCGCAAGCTTCACAGGGCGGCCTTCAGCCGTCAGCGTATCGCCACGATCAACGGCTTCAAAAGCGCGATCGAGCCGGATGAGGGCGATCGCCCGGCCCTCCGCGCCGCTGCGCACCGTGCCGATTTCAGCTGCGCCCGCCGATATTGCGGCGCCGAAGGCGGGAGGCGGCCCGTCAAACGTGATGGGGCAGAATTTCTTCCGCGTGGTGGCGCGTCGCTTCATGCGGCTCACATTCTCCTGGCCGACGAAGCAGCCCTTCTTGAAATCGACGCCGTTGAGCTCCTCCAGCAGCGCCTCTAGCGCGAACACCTCTTCGGGCGCGGCGTCGCGGGCGAGATCGGGCACGCCGAGGGCGAGACGCAAGGTTTCGTAGGCGTCCGCGCCATCGCTGCGCTCATCGCCGAGGGGGGCAATTTTTCGCCAACCAAGCGCGCCATCAGGCATACGCGGATCGGCGTGAGCGCCATCGAAGCGCTCAGGGCTGAAATGCACCGAAAGCTGGTCTGTGATCCGCTCGAGCTGCGCTTGCGCGCGCAATTTGTACATGCTCAGCCGGCGAAAGAGATCATCCCCATGCGCTGGGTCGGCTTCGACAATGAGGCCATCCGTGTCAGGCCAGAGGTTCATGTCGGCGAGCACTTTGCCTTGGGGGCTCAGCAGTGCGGCATAGAGCGGTGCGCCGGCGGCGAGCTTATCCACAGTTTGCGTCAACACGCCTTGCAGGAAGCTGCGCGCCTCCGGACCGGTTATCCGGATCAGCGTGCGGTTGAGGTAAAGCGTGGACATCGCACCCACTTGGGCCGCTCCGGCTTTGTCCGCAAGCCGCCCGCTTGGCATTTGCGCCACGCGCGCCTAACCCGGCACGCCTATGGCCCGAATCCTATTTCTCGCTCCCGCCGATCTTGGCGAGGCGGTACTCGCGACCGGGCCGCTTGGCGCGCTCATTCAGCCAGGCGATGCGCTGAGCGTTGTCTGCGCCTCGCCATTGCGGGAATTCTACCGCGCTGCGCCAGGGCTGGAGGCGATGCATGTCTTTGATAAGGGCGCGCCTTGGCTTGATTTGGCTTTGGAGCGGATCGGCAGCCCGGCCGATTGCCTGCTCGATCTACGCGGCGCGTCACTTGCGCATATCATCCGCGCGCGCCGCAGATTGACGCGCCCTGTCGCGGATGGCCGCCAGCACCTGGTCGATCATTGGAGTACGCTGGCCGGCAGTGAGCGCCCGCTGGCGCCCCGGCTCTGGATCGATGCTCAAGCGCGCGACGCCGCTGCCGCGGTTGCTGCCGGTGCAAGCGCGCTCATTGTTCTGGCGGCTGGCGGCGCTACCGATTCCAAGCGCTGGCCTGCTGAGCGCTTCGCCGCGGTGGCGCGGCGGCTGGCGGGCGGCCCGCTGGCGCAGGCGGAGATCTTGGTGTTGGGCGCCGGCGCGCGCGATGCCGCTGTGGGGCGCGCTATCGTCAACAGTCTGGATGCGGATGGGATCGCCGCGCGCAATCTCGGCGGCGAACTCGATTTGCTCGCCGCGGCCGCGCTGTTGGAGCGGGCGACATTGTGCATCGGCAATGACAATGCGCTCACACACATAGCGGCGGCGGCTGGAACGGCGACGCTCACCCTCTTTGGCCCAACCGACGAACGCATGCGCGCGCCCTATGGGCCACGCGCACGGACATTGCGCGCAATGCCGCTGGAAGAATTGGCGGCGACGCAGGACACACATGCGGCGATAAACGCGCTAAGTATTGACGCAGTCGAGGCGGCGGCGCTCGAAATACTGCACGCTGGAGGTTTGCGATGAAGCCGTTCGATCTGGTTCTGCGTGGAGGCACGCTGGTCAATCACCACGGTATTGGCAGTGGTGATGTCGGGGTACGCGATGGCCGCATTGCCGCCATCGGCGATCTGAAGACTGCGGAAGCGGGCGCCGTGTTCGATGCGAGCGGCCTGCACGTGCTGCCGGGCGTGATCGACACGCAGGTGCATTTCCGTGAGCCCGGCAATGAGCACAAGGAAGACCTTGAAACCGGCACGCGCGCGGCGGCGTTGGGCGGCGTCACGGCGGTGTTCGAAATGCCGAACACAAGCCCAACGACGTCAACGCCCGAGGCGTTGGCCGATAAGCTCGCCCGCGCCAAGGATCGCGCGCACGTTGATCACGCGTTCTATGTCGGCGCCACGTCGGACAATTTCGATCAATTGAGCGCGCTGGAGCGCTTGCCCGGATGCTGCGGCATCAAGACGTTCATGGGCGCCTCCACCGGCTCATTGCTGGTGCCGGACGATGAGGGGCTCGATCGCGTCGTCGCCAACATCAATCGCCGCGGCGCGTTCCATTGCGAAGACGAGGCGCGCCTGCTGGAACGCAAATCGCTGGCGCGTGACGGAGATTGGACCAGTCACGCGGAAGTGCGCGACGATCAGGCGGGATTGTTGGCGGTGCAGCGCCTGGTGAAGGCCGCGCGCAAATACGGCAAGCGCGTGCACGTGCTGCACATCTCGTCTGCGATTGAGATGGAATTTCTCGCAACGGCGAAGGACGTGGCGACGGTGGAGACGCTGCCGCAATATCTTACGTTCGAAGGCCCCGAAATCTACGAGCGCATCAAGGGCTTTGCGCAGATGAATCCGCCGATCCGCTACGCGAAGGATCGCGCAGCGGTTTGGGCGCTCGGCATTGCGCAGGGCGTGGTGGATGTGATCGGCACCGATCACGCGCCGCATACGCGTGAGGAAAAGGCCAAGCCCTATCCCAAATCGCCTTCGGGCATGCCGGGGGTGCAAACGCTTGTGCCGGTAATGCTGACGCATGTCGCAGAAGGCCGCTTGAGCCTGATGCGCTTCATTGATCTTCTCTGTCACGGGCCGCAGCGCGTGTTTCAGATTGAAGGCAAGGGCCGCATGGCGCTGGGCTATGACGCCGATTTCACGATCGTCGATCTCAAGGCAAAGCATACCATCACGCATGCCGAGCAAGCGACGCGTTCGGGCTGGACGCCGTTTGACGGCTTTGAAGCGAAGGGCTGGCCGATGGCCACAATCATTCGCGGCGCGTTCGTGATGCGTGACGGCGAATTGACGAAGCCAAGCGCAGGCAAGCCTGTGCGGTTTCTCGAAACCCTGCCGCGCTAGTTCAAGCGCGCCGCGTAGAGATCCGCGTCGCTTTGAAGAAAGCAGCAGAACACGACGCGGTTGATGTTGTGTGCTTGCGTCAGCGCGGCGCGCACGTTTTCGATGGCGATGTCGCATGCACTCTCAGCGGGCCAGCCATAAATTCCGGTGCCTAGGCAGGGAAAGCCGATTGTGGCGAGGCCATGCGCGTGCGCTGTAGCGATGGCGCTGCGATAACAGGCGGCGAGTTCTGCGATCTTGTCGTCTTCGCCGCCGTCCGCGAACCACATCGGTGCGGCGACGTGAATGATGTGCTTGGCGGGCGCATCGAAGCCCGGCGTGATGATGGCCTCTCCCGGCGCCAATGGCTGCAGCGTTTCGGTCAGGCGGGTCAGTTCAGGCCCCGCCGCCCGGCGCAGCGCCCCGTCGACGCCCGCGCCTGGCAATAAGTGCCTGTTGGCGGCGTTGACCACCGCGTCGAGGGCGAGTTGCTCGATCCGTCCGAGCACGATGTCCAAGCGCGCAGCCATGGAACCGAGCTTAACCGCATGTCACGCGCCTGTCGCGCCACCTTGCCGCCGGATTGCCTGGCGATACGCTCAGCGAACATGGCCAAGCCTGATCATTTGATGGCGACATTCGAACGCCGCCCGCTGAGCGAAGGCGAAATCGCCTTGGCGCGGCCTATTTTCGCCGACGAGATCGATTGGCCCCGCGTACGCGTGCTGCAAGCCCCCAAGCTTGGTTTCGGCGCAATGGCGCCGTTCGGGCGCAGCATCATTTTTTCGCAATGGCGGGCGTGGCGCGATTTCGCAGATGCGCCGATCGGCGAGCAAGGCTGGTTCGTGCACGAACTCGCGCATATCTGGCAGAGCGCGCGCGGCATGGTGCTGCCGCTGGCCAAGCTTCGTGCGATGGGGCGCGCCGCCTACGCGTATAAGCCGCGCGCCGGCGCTAAACTCGAAGATTACAATATCGAGCGGCAGGCCGAGATCGCGCGGCATCTTTTCTTGGCGCGCGCTGGTGTTTGCGAACGAGGCGCGCCAGAGATGACGTGGCTGGAAGAAGTCTGGCGCGCGCGGCGCCTCTAATCGCTATCGTGGCTGAGCGTGAATTCGCCCTTGTGCACGCGCTCGGGCAAGGAGCCGCAGAATTCCGCCACGGCCTCCTCGCCATAGCGATCGATCATGTCGGCGATGGCGGTGTAGATGGCGACCGATGCGATGAGATCGGCGTCAACGCCTTCGCCGAGCGCTTTGTCCCAGGCATCGAGCACGAGTTCGAGTGCGCGGCCCTTAGCGGTTTCAGCGTCGCTCATCGGTCACCGTACCGTGCGCTGAGCGCCTGCGAGACGCGCAGGCCGCGCGCGCGCAATTCTGCTTCGGTTTGTTCGGCGGAGGCGTCACAGGTTGGAAAGCGAGTTTCCTCATTGCGGTAGCCGCGGTTGAAGCCTTCCACGAGCGTCGCCTCATGGCGACGCTCGCGCTGGATCACGCCGCGCATAGCGTCGCGCCAGCGCTGATCGCCTCTTCCGGCGCAGAGGATGCGCAAATAGTGCGACCCGCCCAGCACCTCGGCCAGTTCGCTGAGCTGCGCTTCGTACCATTCCTGGCCGCGCAAGGGCGACTCGCGCTCAGGCTGCTGGGCGGCGGCGCTAAAACTGGTCGCGGCGAGGGCGAGCGAGAGGAGCGTGGCGCGGAACACGATGGCCGATCGGTAGTGGAAAAAGGCGGCGGTAGTGTGGAGCATGAACTCAGCCTGCATTCATTTGGCGAGGGCGTTCCGTGGGTTAGGCTGGTTCCGATGCATGGGTCAATTCCAGTCCGTTCGCTTTCGGGGCCGGTTCGCGCCGTGAGCCCCCTATGAAACGGCTTCGCGCCGATCTCCTGCTGGTGGCGCGCGGGCTGGCCGAGAGCCGGGCCAAGGCCCGCGCCGCCATTGAGGCCGGCGGCGTTTTTGCCAATGGCGCTCAATTGACGAAGGCCGCTGATCTTGTGGCGGAAGACGCCGCCCTGGAGGTCGCCCCGGCGCACCCCTGGGTGTCGCGCGGCGGGGTGAAGCTGGCGCATGCGCTGGAGGCGTTTGGCGTCGATCCGGCGGGCCGCGTGTGCCTGGATGTCGGCGCATCGACGGGCGGATTTACGCATGTGCTGCTCACGCAAGCTGCAGCGCGTGTCTATGCCGTGGATGTCGGCCAGGGGCAGCTGCACGCGAGCTTGCGTGACGACCCGCGCGTGGTGAGCCTGGAAAAGACCGATGCGCGCAGGCTCACGCGCGAGGCGATTCCTGAGCCGCCGTCGCTGATCGTTTGCGATGTGAGCTTCATTGGCGCGGCCAAGGCGCTGGCCACGCCGCTTTCGCTCGCAGCCGAGCAGGCCGATCTGCTCACGCTGATCAAACCGCAATTCGAAGCCGGACCGCACAAGAACAGCGTTCTGGCTGAAGCGGAGGCGCGTGCGGCCGCGCAAGCGGCGCTCGAAGGGCTCGCAGGTTTGGAAGGGTTCAGCGCTGTCGCCGTGATCGATTCCCCGATCCGTGGCGGGGACGGCAATCTCGAATTGCTGCTGCACGCACGCCGCTAAACAAAACGCCCCGGCTTTGGGCCGGGGCGCGAGTTGGACTTGGGGTAACTCAAAAACTCAGTATTGCGGGCGCCACTGGCCGTCACGGTCGCGGCACATCATCACCTGCTCGCGGATTTCGCGGCCATAAGGATCGCGGGTGATGACTTCTCCCGGACGGCAATCATTGCGGCCGCCACGATAGGCGGATTCACGATAGGGGCCGCCATAGAGGCCGCTATCGTCGCCGCGATAGGGCTCCTGATAATAGGGCTCCTGGTACGGCGCCTGCTGGCCCTGTTGGGCGTAGGGACGGCCATAATAGGGATCATAGGCGCTCTGATCGACCTGACCGCAGCGGGCCGTGGAGCGTCCCACCGCGCCGCCGGCCACCGCGCCGACGACCGCGCCGAGGGCCGCGCCTTCGCCGCGCACGCCGCGGTCCGCGACTTCGCGGCCCAGGAGCGCGCCGAGCACGCCGCCAATAACAGCGCCGCCCGTGGTGCGATTACCGCGCGAAGTCTGGCATTGCTGCTGCGTCGCGACATGCGCTTCATGATAACTAGAGTATTGCTGAGCCGCGGCTGGCTGGACCGCGCCTAGGGCTGCAACGAGGGCCGTCGCGGCGATGAAAGCTTGACCACGCATGGAATGCTCCTGTCTCTCGGCCGCTAAGAAAGCAGAGTCAGCCTGAACGGCACATGAAGCGTTCCAACAAGCCTCTTTGGGCCCATTCGCCCCGTTCCCGGACTGCCCTGGCCGATGCCGAGGCGGTAACGGCGGAATTCCCGATTTTCACCATGGGTGCGCGTGGGGATGCGGTCGCGGAGGGCGCGGAGGGGCCGATTTACATCCCATTCGCCCTGCCCGGGGAGCGGGTGCGGGCCCGCGTGATCGGCGATCGAGGCGATTTAGCTGAAATTCTTGAGGAAAGTGCTGATCGGCAGGTCGCCGCCTGCGCTCATTTTGGCCGTTGTGGCGGCTGCCAGCTGCAGCATTGGGCCGAGGCCCCCTACCTGGCCTGGAAGCGCGAGCAGGTGATGCTGGCGCTGGAGCGGCGCGGGCTTGGCGGCGCGATTGTGGATGAGGCCATCCCCGCCTGGGGCCAGGGACGCCGCCGCGCCGCGCTGCACGCCAGCCGCCAGGGTGGAAAAGTGCGCGTCGGTTTCATTGAGCGCGGCGGGGCGCGGCTGACGCCGATCTCGGCGTGCCCTGCGCTGGCGCAGCCGCTGGAAGCGCTGGCATTGAAGCTTGAGCCGCTGGCCGAGTTGGTGCTGCCGCAGCGCGGCGACATCACCATCGCCTGCCTGCTCACCGATACAGGCGCCGATGTCGCCATCAAGGGCGCGGGGCGCCAGGCGCTGGTGCGGACGGCGTTCGCCGAATTGTGCGCGATGGCGGAGACGCTGGATCTCGCGCGGCTCTCCATCGATGGAGAGCCGGTGGTGACGCGACGCGCGCCGGCTCTGCGCATGGGACGCGCCATGGTGCAGCCGCCGCCCGGAGCGTTTACGCAGCCGACTTTGCTGGGCGAGGAAACGCTGGCGCGACTGGCGCTCGATGCTTTGTCTGGCGCCCGCCGCGTGGTCGATCTCTTTTCCGGCATCGGCACGTTTGCATTGCGCGCGGCTGAGCAAGCCGAGGTGCTTGCGGTGGAAGGCGATGGCGACATGCTGGCGGCGCTGAAAGCCGGCGCCGATGGCGCGGGCGGCGCGCTCAAGCAGGTGACGATTCTGCGGCGCGATCTGCTGCGCACGCCCTTCTCAAGTCTGGAGATGAAGAAGTTCGACGGCGCGGTGATCGATCCGCCGCGTTCGGGCGCGCGTTTGCAGGCTGAGCAAATTGCGCGCGCGCCGGTGCGCAAACTCGCTTATGTCTCGTGCGATCCGGTGAGCTTCGCACGCGATGTGAAGATACTGGTCGATCATGGATTTTCGCTCACGCGCGTGACGCCGGTGGATCAATTCCGCTGGAGCCCGCATGTCGAGATCGTGGGGGCGCTGGAGCGATGACGACTTTGATGGATCGCAAGCGTCCGCGCAAACCCGCACCGACGAAAGATGAACCGCTCGCGCGCGAATTCTGGAAGCACAAATCGCTCGAAGACATGAGCACGCGCGAATGGGAAGCGCTCTGCGACGGCTGCGGCAAGTGCTGCGTCTATACGCTGGAAGACGCCGACACAGGCGAGATTTATCGCACCGACGTGGCGTGCAAGCTGTTCGACACCACGACATGCCAGTGCAGCAATTATGCCGAGCGCAAGAAGATCGTGAAGGATTGCGTCAAGCTCACGCCGAAGAAGGTGCCGAAACTCGATTGGCTGCCGCCGACCTGTGCTTATCGGCTGGTTGGCGACGGCAAGGATTTGTTCTGGTGGCATCCGCTGGTTTCGGGCGATCCGAACACGGTGCACACGGCCAACGCTTCAGCGCAAAATAAAACGCGGCCCGAAGGCAGATTGAAAACGCCGGGATTGATGAAGCGCATCATTCAATGGCCCGAGCCATTGGAGAAGCCGCCGAAAAAGCGGAGGCGGACGTAATGCTCTAGTTCGCCCGGCGCTCGGACCTTTTTATCATCCAGTCCATTAGGCGGAGCACGCCGAACGCGAGCAGCGCAAAGGCGGCAATAGACGCCAGCATTACGAGATCGGATTGAACATCGGCCCATTGTAATCTTACGCCGTAGAGAAGTCTTGCGCCGGTCAATACACCCGCCACGGAGCCGGCTGTGACCAATGCCCCAACGCGAACGCCTACGCGTGGTCTTGAGAAAATTGGTATCAAAAGTAGTGGCAAAAAAAGAAACGGAATGGCGGATGACCAGTCCGAAGGCCGGATGGTTTCCGAGGCGAAAGCGATATTTGCCACCAAGAGCGCAACGCCCGAAAACATTAGCAATATGCCGGCGACACCAGACCAATGGCGTTGTGCTGCTGTCCACAGCGCCTTTGCGGAATATTCCTCGCCGTAATCGTCGAAAAACAATGGTGGCAAGCACAGGCCAGCCAAGATGAGCGCGATGCTCAATTGCATCC
Organism: Alphaproteobacteria bacterium; assembly: GCA_030430715.1. GTDB lineage: Bacteria > Pseudomonadota > Alphaproteobacteria > Caulobacterales > Aquidulcibacteraceae > Vitreimonas. The sequence continues at coordinate 20,686 of JAUIJZ010000029.1, read as the reverse complement.
AATTTTCCGACTGGCCACCGCTAGCGTCGGTGAATGCGCGTTCCAGCGCAAGCAAGGCTAGCCACGCGCCTACCAAAGCCCACCAAATGATTGGGAGGTTCCCTTGCCGATTCACTGGCTTGGGGCGATCTGCTTCTTCGTGTTGGCTCATCCCTTACCTTTGAAGGCAGGCTAGCACGGGCGTGTGTTTTGTCTTCGAGGAAACAATAGCGTAAAATCTTCCCGCGCTCATTCGCCATCTGGCGCTTTAGCGTCCGCGCGCTAAGTTTACCCCATGAGCCTCATGCGCGATCTTGGCCGCGCCCGTTATGCCGCCGCACAGGGCGCGCGCGTGGCGTGGTATATGGGCCAATACATGCTGGCGCGGCGCATTTCCGGGCCGTTCAACCGGCCGGGCCAGCCCAAGTTTCAACCCAAAGCGCCGGAGGGCGATTCCGGGCGCATTCGCGCGTCCTTCCTCGATCTGTTCGCCAAGGACCGCGCCAATATCGAAGCGGGACTTTACCCGGCGCCGGAAGATGTGCGCGCCGAGCAGGCTTTATCGGCGCTGCGTAATTCGGCGCGGTTCTTTCGCGATCTGCCGCATGTCGATGCGCGGCGCTTGCAAGGCGAGGCGACGCAAGTGCGCGCCGACGCCAAGCCCGGCCTTTACCCGACCTATTATTTGCAGAACTTCCATTATCAGACCGGCGGATGGCTGACGGAAGAAAGCGCGCGGCTTTACGATACGCAGGTCGAGATTCTATTCGGCGGCGCCGCAGATGCGATGCGCCGCATTGCTGTCGGCTCTCTGGCGCGCGGCGTGCGCGGACAAGATCAGCGCAAACTCAGCATGATCGATCTCGGCTGCGGCAATGGCCGGTTTCTGAGCCAAGTGATGCAGGCGCTGCCGCGCTTGCCGGCGGTGGGGATCGATCTGTCGCCGGCCTATTGCGGCGAGGCGCGCGCACTGCTGGCCGATTGGCCGCAAGTGGAGATCGTCACCGGCGCGATTGAAAATACGCCGTTCGAAGCGTCGAGCTTCGATGCGGCGACGTGCGTGTTTCTGTTCCATGAATTGCCGCCGCGCGTGCGGCGTGAGGCTGCGCGTGAGATCGCGCGGCTCTTGAAGCCGGGCGGCGTGTTCGTGCTCGCGGATTCGGTGCAGACCGGCGACACTCCCGATCTCGATCGCATGCTGGAATATTTTCCGGTCGGCTTCCATGAACCCTATTATGGCTCGTATCTACAGGAAGACCTGATCGCGCTGTTCGCCGAGGCGGGGCTCGCGCACGAGGAAACCGAACACGCCTTTCTTACGAAGGTGATGCGGTTCCGGAAGGCGTGAGCGGGACGTAGCTTTCGTCATCAAGCGCTTGCGCAACAATGTCCTCAACTGCCGCCATCTCATCTTCGTAAGTCTTGATCGCAACGTCTTCATTTGACGGGGGCGTTTCGCCGTATGGGGCAGTCATTGGCGCTTCAATGAAAACGATGCGCGGTTCAGATGGTGCTGGCGCTCCGTCCAAGCTCTCAATCGGGGCGCTCCATTGTTCGTAGGATAGGTGTTCGACGGTTTGGCCTTCATCAAGCTCGAGCCGGACGGGCAATGCAGCGGTGTGAATGTCATAAGTTTCGGTGGTCCAGCCCATGTCTGCTGCAACGGGTCTATCGAACCAAGTGCGTGGCTCTTCCGCCTGGTAGGCAAAGCCCGGTGTGATCGGGTCGAAGCCCGCGCCGATAACCATTTCGATTCCTGATACGCCGCCGAGTGCAATGCCGGTGAACACTGCGAGGGCGCTGAGGCGGTCTCGTAAGATGGGGCGGTGTTGTAAGAAACGGGTAAGCATGGTGATCCCGATTACAACCGCACATGCACGATGTGGTTCCTAAGCTAAGGCAGGCGCGTTGGAACGGTCGTGAAGCAGCGTGCGTTGCGCGCGCATGACTGACGAAGATCCGATGCCGAAATTGCGCAACCGCGCCTATCAGCTAGCGGATACGGGCCGCTTTCCGACATGGAGCGATGTAGCCGCTGAACTGGTGAAGGAGGGCGCGCACGACGTTTTGGTGCGCCGGCTTGGTTACGACGCCTTCTTCAATATCATGATCAAGAACCGCATCGCCGCCGCGCGCTAAGGCGATTGGGGCAACACGTAGTGGACCGCAGCGCCGGGCCCTAGCGGAGCGCCGAAATAAACCCAGGCGAAGGTCAAAGCGAGGCCAATCACCAGCATCCAGATCGAATATGGGATCATGGTCGCGGTGAGACTGCCGAGACCGAAATCGGTGCGCCAACGCTGCGCGAACGTCAGCACAAGCGGGAAATACACCATCAGCGGCGTGATGATGTTGGTGGCGCTATCGCCAACACGGTAGGCGGCCGTCGACATTTCCGGGCTGACGCCCAGCAGCATCATCATCGGAACGAGAACAGGGGCCATCAGCGCCCATTTGGCGCTGGCCGAACCAACGAACAGATTCACAATGCCGGCGAAGACGACCAGCAGCGCCAGCAGGGCCGGCATCGGCAGCCCAGAATGTTCGATTGCGGCCGCGCCTTGAACGGCGAAGATCAGTCCGAGATTGGACCAATTGAACATGGCCACGAAATGCGCGGCGGCGAAGGCGAGCACGAGATAATAGGAGAGATCGCCCATCGCTTCGGACATCATGCGCACGACGTCGCGGTGATTGCTGATCACGCCGGCCGCAGCGCCATAGGCCCAGCCGCAGGCGAGAAACAGAATGAAGAAGGCCGCGACGAGTGATTGATAGAAGGGCGTGAGACGTCCGGTGTCGGAGGCGGCCTCCTCATCGATCAGCGGCGTGCCGGGCATAAATAGAAACACGGCCCAAAGCGCGATCACGCCAAGCGCCGCGATCCCGGCGCGGCCGAGCCCTTTCTTTTGCGCGTCGGTCAAAGGCGCGTCGGCATCGCCAAGATTGTGCATGGCGTGGCCGTCGGGCGGCGAGAATTTTGTGAGCCTGGGTTCGATGATGGCGTCGGTGACGAACCAGATCACCGGCAAATACAGCACCAGGAGCGCGGCGATGAAGAACCAATTGCCGGCGATATTGGCGTCCCATGCGGGCGCGATGGTTTCGGCCGCTGCTTCGGTGATGCCGAACAAAAGCGCATCGAGTTGGCCGGGCAGCAGATTGGCGGAGAATCCGCCTGACACGCCGGCGAATGCAGCCGCGATGCCTGCGATCGGATGACGGCCGGCGGCGGCGAACAGCACGGCGGCGAGTGGAATAAGCACCACATAAGCGGCATCGGCGGCGAGATTGCCCATCATGGCGGTGAAGGCGACAGCGGGCGTCAGCAGGACTTTCGGTGCGTTACGCACGCCCGCGCGCATGGCGCTGGCGAATAGTCCTGAGCGTTCGGCGATGCCGGCGCCGAGCATCACCACGAGTACGTAACCAAGCGGATGGAAGTGAGTGAATGTCTGCGGCATCTCCACCCAGAGCCGCCGGATGTTGTCTGGCGAAAGCAAACTCGCGGCGGTGATGATGATGGGCGCGCCGGAATCGTCGCGCTGTGTCGGGTGCGGCGCCGAATAGTCGAGGAGTGATGCGCCGACGCTGAACAGGATCAGCAAGCCGATCAGCCAGAAGAAAATGAAGACCGGATCGGGCAGCTTGTTGCCGGTGCGCTCAACCCAGCCCAAAATTCCTTTCTGGCCAGCGATCGTCTCCGCCATGCCTGCATCCTTCCTTTTGGGCGTTAGCGCCCGGTCTGGCCGCGATGACGCAGCTTCGCGTCCGCAAGGACGCAGGCGAGCATGGCTTCAGCCACAGGCGCGCCGCGAATGCCCACGCATGGATCGTGACGGCCTTTAGTGGAAACGTCGGCGTTGGCGCCGAAGCGATCCACAGTGCGGCGCGCCGTCAGAATGGATGAGGTCGGTTTGACGGCGAGCCGCGCCACGACGGGTTGTCCGGTGGAAATGCCGCCCAGCACGCCGCCGGCAGAATTCGAAAGAAAAGCCGGTTGGCCGTTCTCACCAGCGCGCATTTCGTCGGCGTTCTCGACGCCTGTAAGAGTCGCTGAAGCGAAGCCCGCGCCGATCTCCACGCCTTTGACCGCATTAATGCTCATCAGCGCGCCCGCGATCTCGGCGTCGAGTTTGCCATAGAGGGGCGCGCCCCATCCGGCGGGCACGCCGGTGGCTTCGACTTCGATAATCGCGCCCAGGGAATTGCCGTCATGGCGCGCTTGATCAAGCATCGCCTCCCATGCTTTCGCGGTCTCCGCGTCGGGGCACCAAAATGGGTTGTTCTCGCACTCGGCCCAATCCCAGCGCGTGCGATCGACGGCGCGGTCCCCAATCTGCACCAGGGCGGCGCGAATTTGCACGCCATCGCCCAGCACGCGTCGTGCGACGGCGCCCGCCGCCACGCGCATGGCGGTTTCACGCGCGGACGATCTGCCCCCGCCGCGATAATCGCGCAGGCCATACTTCGCGTCATAGGCGTAGTCAGCGTGTCCAGGCCGGTAGAGATCGCGGATATCGCCGTAATCTTTGGAGCGCTGATCCACATTCTCGATCAGCAGCGAAATCGGCGTGCCGGTGGTGAGGGGCCCGTCCGTGCGGTCGTCCTCGAATACGCCGGAGAGGATTTTCACTTCATCTGGCTCGCGCCGCTGCGTGACGAAGCGGCTGCCGCCGGGCGCGCGCCGGTTGAGCCAAAATTGGATGTGGGCGGCTGTCAGCGGCAGTCCGGGTGGGCAGCCGTCAATAACGCAGCCAATGGCTGGGCCGTGGCTTTCACCCCAGGTGGTGACGCGGAAAAGGTGACCGAAGGTGTTATGAGACATGAGCGCAGAGAGGACTTATATCGCGGACAGCTAAAAGGGGAGCACGATTCCGTGTCCGGCGACGATCTTATACCGCCATCGCCGCAATACGATCCGACCGGGACGCCCCCGCCGGACGATGCGGCGCTATTTGCCGAAGCTGAGCCTTTCGCCTTGTTCGAGCGCTGGTTCAAGGAGGCGGCCGCGAAAGAGCCGAGCGATCCGAACGGCATGGCGCTCGCTACCGCCGACGCGGACGGTTTCCCAGATGTGCGCATGGTGCTGATGAAAGGCTTCGATGCGGCTGGATTCGTCTTCTACACAAATGCGGAGAGCGCCAAGGGGCGGCAGCTCGCTGAAAACCCGCGTGCGGCGCTGTGCTTCCATTGGAAGAGCTTACGCCGGCAAGTGCGTGTGCGCGGACTGATCGAAGCTGTGTCGGATCAAGACGGTGACGCCTATTTCAACACGCGCGACCGCGGCGCACAGCTCGGCGCTTGGGCCAGCGAGCAATCGCGGCCGATGCCGGACCGCTTGGCGCTCGAAAAACGGATTGCTACGTTTGCGTTGAAATTCGGCGTTGGTACGCCGCCCCGCCCGCCGCACTGGCGCGGGTATCGTCTTGCGCCGCTTACATTTGAATTTTGGCGCGACAGGCCGTTCCGGCTGCACGACCGGCTCGTGTTCACGCGTGAGCGCGCCGGCGCGTCGTGGAACAAATCACGGCTCTATCCTTAGATCCATACGCGGCTCTCATTTGCCGCGGCGGAATGCAGCGCCTAACATCCCCTGAAAAGGGAGGCGCCGCGCGATGCTCGGTCTGATGCAAGATTGGCCGCTCACGGTCGACAAAGTGCTGGATCACGCCAGCGCGAATTTTTCGCGCCGGGAAATAGTCACGCGTAGCGTGGAAGGGCCGATATCGCGCAGCGATTACGGCAATATAGCGCGGCGGGCGCGGCAGGTGACCAATGCGCTGCGTGAACGCGGCATCAAGCTGGGCGACCGCATCGGCACATTGGCCTGGAACACAGAGCGGCATCTGGAAACCTGGTATGGCGCCATGGGCATGGGCGCGGTGCTGCACACGCTGAATCCACGATTGCTGCCAGAGCAAATTGCTTGGATCGCCAATCACGCCGGTGACCGCGTGCTGTTCTTCGACACCACGTTTACGCCCATCGTCCAGGCCATTGCGCCGATGATGCCGCAAATAGAGCTCTATGTTGCACTGACGGATCGCGCACACCTGCCGCAAGCCGACATACCCAATCTTGTTGCTTACGAAGATCTGATCCTCGGCCACGATGCCGATGCGGAATGGGGCGGGTTTGACGAAAATACCGCGTGCGGCCTCTGCTATACGTCCGGTACGACAGGCAATCCGAAGGGCGTGCTTTATTCGCATCGTTCGAACCTGCTGCATGCGCTTTCAGTCAATCAAAGCGACGGTTTCGGATGCGGCGCCACCGATGTGGTGCTGCCGATTGTGCCGATGTTTCATGCCAATGCCTGGGCGATCGCGTTTCTCGCGCCGATGTGCGGCGCCAAGCTTGTCATGCCGGGCGCCAAGCTGGACGGCGCCAGTGTCTATGATCTGCTGGAAAGCGAAGGCGTGACATTCACTGCCGCCGTGCCGACGGTTTGGCTCGGATTGCTTGCCTACCTGCGCGAAACCGGCGCGAAGCTATCGACGCTCAAGCGTGTCGCCATTGGCGGCGCGGCTGCGCCCGAAGCGCTCGTGCGGGCGTTCGAGGAAGATTATGGCGTCGAGGTGATGCACGCCTGGGGCATGACGGAGATGAGCCCGGTCGGCACATGCGGCGCGCCGCTGCCTGAACATGCTGCGCTAGATCATGACGGCCGCATCAAGGCGAAGCTGAAGCAGGGGCGTGCTCTGTTCGGTGTTGAGATGAAGGTCGTCAATGACGATGGCGAGGCGCTCCCGCGTGACGGCAAGAGCTCGGGGCATTTGATGGTGCGTGGCCCGGCCGTGGCGCGCGCCTATTTTAAGGGAGAGGGCGCCCGCAATGACCAAGGCGAATGCCTTGAGCCGTGCGGGTTCTTTGATACCGGCGATGTCGCCACCATCGATCCGCTCGGCGTAATGCAAATCACGGATCGCGCTAAGGATGTGATCAAGTCCGGGGGTGAGTGGATTTCCTCGATCGATATTGAAAATATTGCAGTCGGCGCCGATGGCGTCGCGTGCGCGGCGGTGATCGGCGTGCGTCATCCAAAATGGGACGAGCGTCCGCTGCTCATCATTGAGCCTCGGCCGGGAGCCGCGCCGGATAAAGCGCAATTGCTCGCGCACCTGGAAGGCAAGATCGCCAAATGGTGGATGCCTGACGATGTCGTGCTGGTGGAGAAAATCCCGCTCGGCGCTACGGGGAAGATCAACAAATTGGCGTTGCGCGATCAGTTCAAAGATTATGCGCTGCCCTCTGCGGGCTAAGCTGTTGCGAGGCGATATTCTGTTTCAATGCTGAGTTCGCCATGGGCTTTAACGCGCCCATGCTTCACAAGCCGAACCATGTGCGCGAGCACCGAATGGCACGCGGCGGGATGCAGCTTTTTATCGACGTCCGCGTACATTTCCGTGACCATCTTTGGAATCGAGGTCCGGCCTTTTTCAAGCTGCGCCAGGATTTGCGCTTCGCGCGCGAGGCGGTGCTCGAGATAGGCTTGAACAAACGCGCGCACTTCGCGCACGGGCGGGCCATGTGTCGGCCACAGCGTGGCGAAGTCGCGGTCGCGCACTTTCTCAAGGCTTGAGATGTAATCGTCCATGTCGCCATCGGGTGGACTGATCACGGTGGTTGACCAGCCCATGATGTGATCGCCCGGAAACAGCGCGTTTTCCTGGATCAGCGCGTAGGCCATGTGATGCGAGGTGTGGCCCGGCGTTGAGACCGCTTCGATGGTCCAGTCAGAACCTGAAAAGCGCTCGCCGTCAGCGACGGCGATGTCAGGACGAAAGCCGAGATCGTCGCCCGCTTCCATCCGCACTTCGGAATCCGTTGGCTTCACCTCAATGCCGGAGGCGTACACCTTGGCGCCTGTGCGTTCGGCGAGGGGGCGTGCGCCTGGGCTGTGATCGGCGTGTCCATGTGTGACGAAAATGTGCGTCACGCGCTTGCCTTCCAATGCGCGCATGAGGTTTTCGAGATGTTCAGGCGTATCTGGGCCGGGATCGATCACGGCGACATCGCTTTGGCCGACAATGTAGACGCCGGTGCCTTTGTAGGTGAATGGGCCGGGATTATTCGCCACGACGCGGCGGATCAGCGGGCTGACCTGGCGCGGTTCGCCATAAGCGAATTCCATGTCACGCACGAAAGGGATTTGTCCGCCCATGCCTTTCCCTATCAATGCGCGCTTATGAAGTCACTGAAGGCGCGCGCAAGTTTGCGCGTCGCGGTGATTTTGTCGGCAAGATTGAGCGCGATTGGCGGCCCCATGTCTGTCTTGTTCGCGTCCACGATATAAAGCTTGCCGTCATTGCGGTCGCGCAGCACATCGATGCCGCCCCATTCCAAGCCGATCTCATTGCAAAACACGCGGATGCGTTCGAGTTCTTCGACTGTGAAGACCTGTTCCGGCTCGCGCAGCTGCACATCGACATTCGTATTCTGGAAGCGCTTGGTTACAGGGCGCCGCTTGATAAAGACGCAAATCGGTTTGCCGCCGATTGTGCAGGTGCGCAGATCTTCCACGATGTTCGGATCGAGACCGCGATTATCGACGAGCCGCTGATAGACGCGTCCGGGAATGGCGGGCGTTGGGCACATCACTGTGCGTCCGTCGTGGGCGGCGTTGATTTCGGATTTTTCCGCCGCCGGGCCGTGGTGCGTCTCGGGGTCAACGATAAGCGGATGACCGAAGGCCGTTTCAGAGGCCGCTGCAACGCGCGATTTGGAAATGTCAGTGCAGTTAAAATTGATCAGTTTCGCGCCTGGCTTCAAATCGCTCGGCGGCGGATGCGCGGATGTGGTGGCGTCTTCGAATTGCATCACCACGTCAGCTTCCGACAAATTCTTGGCGAGCATGCCTCCGGCGACATGGGCGACGGCGCGAACAAGATACCAAGGCCGAGCGCGTTCAGGCGTGAAGCCGATGGTGAATTTCGGACCGACGGGCGCCATCGAACGCCAGCGAAAGAAGAAACGAAACCAAGCCGTCGTCTCGGCAAGCACCGAAGGTGAGTAGGGTACATGCGCGCCCGTTTTGCGGACAGTCAGGCCGGTGAGACCGAACTGGAAGTCGCGCAGCCATAGGCTGCCGCGGGTCTGGAATCCGCTGTCCAGCGTCACGCTCTGCCCTCACGGCCCGTCGCTTGCATAGCCTTCACCATGGGCCTCGCCTTGGAAGTCTGCCTTTTTGCATTGGACAGGGTGCGCACGATTGTGCTCGCCTTATCTCTCATCATTATGTTGAAGCTGGTGTGGGTTCTCGCCGCACCCTTCCCGTGATTTAGGGCTTCGGCGCTAACCTTTCGAACGCCCCCCGCGCTCCCTCCAAATCGTAGCCCGCTTTCGCGGCCGATGCGACGATTTCATCAGGACTCATGGCGCCTTCGAGCGCTTGCGCCATGGCCCAGGCCATTATGGAGCGAATGCCGCTTCGGCAATAGCCGAGCACAGGCGCTGAAACCGATCCGAGCATGAGAGCGGTTTCGGCCACAATTGCTGGCGGGGGAGGTCCGCCAAACGGTAACGCGCGATAGGTCATGCCATGTGCATGCGCCGCCGCTTCGATGTCCTTGCCTGGAACTTGGTCGGGGCCCTCGCCCTCGGGCCGATTATTCACGATTGTTCGGAAGCCCGCCGCAGCTGCTTCGGCAACGTCCGCCGGCGTGAGTTGGGGCGAAACGGCGAAGTCGGGCGTGACCATGTGGAATTTCGTCATGACGGCTCCACGTTGACATGGCCTGTCAGGGAAGCAAGGCTGGCGCGCGTTCGGCCGCTGCTTCGGCTAAGACTGGAACGAGGGAATGCTGGCTCTTGCCGTTCGGCGCTTGATCGTCGCGATTCCCACACTTCTCGCCATTATCGCAGCCGCTTTCGTTCTGATGCGCGCCGCGCCCGGCGGGCCTTTCACCAAAGAACGGCAAATGCCGCCCGAAATCGAGCGGCGCCTTGAAGCTAAATATGGGCTCGACTTGCCCGTTGGCGAGCAATTGACGCGCTATCTGGGCGGATTGATGCGCGGCGATTTCGGTCCGTCCATGACCTACAAGGACAAGACCGTCATTGAGATTATTGCGGAGGGCGCCCCCACCAGCGCCATCCTTGGGTTGAGCGCCATGGCGTTGGCGCTCTTGGTGGGCGGTGGTTTGGGGGTGGCCGCCGCGCTCAGGCAAAACCATGTGCAAGATTATGCCGTCATGGCGATCGCGATCGCAGGCGTATGCCTTCCGCCTTTGGTGATCGGGCCAATATTGCAGCTCTGGCTGGGTGTCGAGTGGGGGATTTTGCCCTCGCAGGGGCTGCATCGCGACGAGATCGGCCTGATTTATCTGATCATGCCGGTGATCACGTTGTCGCTGCCGTTGATTGCGGTGATCTCGCGCCTGATGCGCGCGTCTATGATCGAGACGCTGCGCTCCAATGCGATCCGCACGGCGCGGGCGAAGGGCTTGCCGGAGGCGCAGGTGATCTGGCGCCACGCTTTGCCGATCGCGGTGCTGCCGGTGGTGTCTTATGTGGGGCCGGCTTTGGCGGGCGTGATGGCCGGCTCATTCGTGATCGAAACCGTGTTTCAGCTGCCGGGCATCGGCAAGCAATTCGTGCTGGCCGCACAGCAGCGCGACTACACGCTCGTGATGGGCGTCGTGCTTATTTATTCCTTTCTGATCATCCTGCTGAACCTCGCGGCGGACATGCTCTACCGCGCGCTCAATCCGCGAGCGCGTGAAGCATGAGCGACATTCCAACAGACGCCGCGCCCGCCGCCGCTTCGCACGCGGTCAAAGGACGTTCGCTTTGGGATGATGCGCGCCGGCGCCTGATGCGCAACCCGGCGGCGGTGGCCAGCCTGTGCGTGCTCGCCGTGCTGGTTTTTCTTGCCGCGTTCGGACCGATGCTGTGGGTGCATCCGGTCGATGAAATTTTCCGCGATCGCGTCGGCATCCCGCCGACTTTCGACAATTGGCACATTCTCGGCACCGACACTGAAGGGCGCGATCTGATGGCGCGCACGCTGTTCGGCCTACGAATTTCGTTGCTGGTGGGCTTGGCCGCTACCTTGGTGGCGCTAATTATCGGCGTGACCTGGGGCGCGATCGCCGGTTTTTTCGGCGGCGCGATCGACGATCTGATGATGCGGATCGTCGATGTGCTCTACGCCATTCCGTTCATCTTCTTCGTCATCGTGCTGATGACAATGATCGACACGCCCGATCCGTTCTTAAAACTGATGCTGATTTTCGTGGCCATTGGCGCTGTGGAATGGCTGACGATGGCGCGCATCGTGCGCGGCCAGACCATCGCCCTGCGCAAGAAGGAATTCGTCGAAGCGGCGCGCGCGGCGGGGGCATCACCTTTAGCAATCGTGTTCCGGCATATCGTGCCCAATGTGCTGGGCCCCGTCGTGGTGTTCGCGACGCTGAACATTCCGGTGATCATTTTGGCCGAGAGCTTTCTCTCTTTCATCGGCCTCGGTGTGCAGGAGCCGCTGACCTCGCTCGGGCGGCTCATTTCCGATGGCGCGCGCCAGATGATCAACGCGCCCTGGATGCTGTTCGTGCCGGCGGTGACGATGCTGCTGACGCTGCTGGCGCTCAATTTTCTAGGTGACGGCGTGCGCGACGCGCTCGATCCGAAGGAGCGATGAGTATGCCGTTCTGGACAGACCGCCGCCGCTTGCTTGCGGGCGCCGCTGGCCTCGGTGCGTCCGCTTCGCTCGGCGCCTGCGCCAATGGCCGCATCATCGGCTTCGACAAGGTCAACAAGACGCTGGACATCGCCAATCAGGGCGAGCCGCTGTCGCTCGATCCACATAAGGCGACCGGAACTTGGGAGAACAATATTATCGGCAACATGCTCCTTGGTCTCACCACCGAGGATGCGCACGCCGAACCGATCCCCGGCATGGCCGAACGCTGGGAAACGAGCGAAGACGGGCTGACCTGGACCTTCTTTCTGCGCAGCGCGCGCTGGTCCGACGGCGAGCCGTGCGACGCGCACGATTTTGAATTCGCCCTAAAGCGTATCCTCAACCCGGAAACGCTCTCCGAATATGCTGCGATCCTCTATCCGATTAAAAACGCCGAAGCGGTGAACAAGGGCGAGCTGCCGCCGGATGAGGTCGGCGTCACCGCCATTGACGATTTAACCTTCGAAATTCGTTTGGAGCACCCAGCGCCGTATCTGCCGCAATTGCTCAAGCACTATACCGCTTACCCGATCCCCAAGCACATCTATGAGCGGCACGGCAACGATTGGGTGAAGCCGGAAAATATCGCCGTCAACGGGCCCTATACGCTGCGCCGCTGGTGGTCGAACTATATCGTGCACCTCGAAAAGAACCCCGGCTTCTATGACGCCGCGAACGTGGTTCTTGAGCACCTCTATTTTTATCCCGGCAATGATGTGAACGCTTCGGCGCGCAAGGTGATGAGCGGCGAGTCCGGTTGGTCAACGCTGTTCCCCTTGAGTCAAACGGCGGAGCTGCGCAGGGCGTTGCCGGGTTATGTGCGGATCGCGCCCTGGCTCGTGTGCGGCTATTTTTCGTTCAACATGACGCGTCCGCCCTTCGACGACAAAAGGGTGCGCCAAGCCTTGTCCATGGCCTACGACCGTGAGTTCGTCGTTGAGCAAATTTTGCGCGAAGGCTCCGATGCGGCGTACAAGTTCGTGCCGCCGGGCATCGCCGGATATCCGGCCACGGCGCGCTATTCCTGGGCCGATCTGCCGATGGAAGAGCGCAAGCGTGAGGCCGAGCGTCTGCTCCGAGCCGCGGGCTACGGGCCGAACAATCCGTTGCGGTTTGCGTTCTCGCACCGGAACACCAGTGACAATCCGCGTGTGGCCGTGGTGGTGCAGAGCGATTGGACCTCCATCGCGCCGTGGGTGACGGTTGAGTTGCGCGGCACCGAAGTGCAGGTGCATTACGCGAATCTGCGCGCAAAGAATTTCGATGTCGGCGATGGCGGCTGGGTGGCCGATTACAACGATGCGAAGAATTATCTCTATCTGCTGGAAACGCGCACGGGCGATCAGAATTATCCCGGTTATTCCAATCCGGAATATGATCGTCTGATGCGCGAGAGCGATTTCGAGCCGGACGCCGAGCGCCGGGCGCAGCTGATGTTCGAGGCCGAGCAGATGATGCTTGAGGATGCGCCGATTTGCATGAGCACGTTCGGCAGCTCACGCAATCTCGTGCATCCCGATCTCACCGGCTACGAAGACAATATCGAAGATCAGCACCGCGCGCGCTGGTTCGGTATTCGCAGTTAGAAGCCGCCTGCGGCTTCTTCGCTGCCGGCAGCCTTGATCGCGAAGGCGTAATCGTGCGCCAATTCTTTCAAATAATCGAAACGGCCGGCTGATCCGGCGTGACCGGCGTCCATGTTCATTTTGAGCAGAACAGGGCGCCCGCTCGTGGTGAAGTCACGCAGCTTAGCGGCCCATTTCATCGGCTCCCAATAGGTGACGCGCGGATCGGTGAGACCGCCAGTTGCCAGCATTGCCGGATAGGGGTGCGCGGCGACATTCGTGTAAGGGCAATAGGAGGCGATGTAATCGTAGGCTTCGGCGCTTTCCAGCGGATTGCCCCATTCGGGCCATTCGGGCGGTGTAAGCGGTAAGGATGTGTCGCTCATCGTGTTGAGCACATCCACGAAGGGCACACCGCCAATAATTCCCGCCCAAAGGTCGGGGCGCATATTGGCGATGGCGCCCATGAGCAGTCCGCCGGCCGAACGGCCTTCGCACACGATATTTCCGGCGCGGCCATAGCCCTGCGCGATCAATTCTTCGGCGCAGGCGATGAAATCTGTGAAGCTGTTGCGTTTGGCGAAGCGGCGGCCGTCGAGAAACCAGCCAAAGCCCATCTCGGCGCCGCCGCGCACATGCGCGATGGCGTAAATCCAACCGCGATCGACCAGGCTGAAGCGGCGCACGGAAAAATCCGCGTCCATGGAAATGCCGTAAGAGCCGTAGCCATAAAGGAAAAGCGGAGCCGAACCGTCGAGCTTTTGGCCGCGCTGCATCAGCACCGTGACCGGCACTTTCGCGCCATCGGGCGCGGTCGCGAAAAAGCGCCGCGCTTCATAGGAGCTGGGATCGTGGCCGGAGGGAATTTCCTGCGTCTTGCGCAAGACGCGCGTGCGCGCGTCCATGTCGTAATCAAACCATTGTATGGGGGTCGTCGGCGATTCATAAATGAACCGCTGTTGCGCGGTTTCGAACTCGTGACCGCCGATCAATTCGAGATTATAGGCTTCCTCGTCGAGTGCGATGATGTGCTCATCGCCTGAAGCATGGCGCACGACGATGCGCGGCAACGCGTTGATGCGCTCGGCCCGCACGAGAAAACCGCGCGTAGCGCCGACGCTGATAATGTAGCGGCCCTGCTGGTGCGGGATGAAATCGCGCCAGTTTGCGCGCGCGGTGGCGCCCGTTTCGCAAACCATCAGTTTGAAATCGACCGCGCCGTCCGCGTTTGTCAGGACATGCCAGCGGCCCTGCCAGTGCGTGGGCGTGTATAGCAGATCTTCTTCGCGGGCATGGAATAGCGTAGGCGCCGCATCCGGCGTTTGCGCCGGAATGACATAATGCTCCGATTGGCTGCCATTGCCGGCGCTGATCAGGATGTAGGCGCGGCTTTCGGTGACGTCCGTCGAAAGGAAAAAGCCGTCATCGCGCTCATGATAAACAAGCGCATCTTCTCCGCCGCGCGCGTAACGGCGAAACACTTTGGCCGGGCGGCCATTGTCGTCGCGCCACACCCAAAACAGACGGCTTGAATCGGGCGTCCAAACAAAATCGCCTGTGCAATCGCGGATCGGATCGGACAGCGTTTCGCCGCTCTCCAGGTCTTTGACATAGACCGTGTAGATCTCCGAGCCTTGCTCATCGACGGCATAGGCGAACAGCGTGTGATCCGGCGAATGTGCGGTCGCTACGATCTTGTAGAAGCTTTTGCCGCGCGCTTGTTCATCGGCGTTGATCAGAATTTGCTCGGGGCCATCTGTGCCGCGCGGTCGGCGCGCATAGAGGGGATGCTGCGCACCGGCCGTGTAGCGGCGATAATATTCCCACGGGCCATCGGGCGCGGGCACGGAGGAATCGTCCTCCTTCATACGCCCGCGCATCTCTTGATAGATGCGTTCTTGCAGCGCGGCGGTCGGCGCCATCATGGCGGCGGTGTAGGCGTTTTCGCGCTCAAGCTGCTCGCGGATGTCTGCGCGCAGCAGCGTGGGATCGCGCATCACCTCTTGCCAATTGTCGTCCTTCATCCACGCAAAATCGTCGTGGCGGGTGCGGCCCAATTGTTCAATCGTTTTTGGTTCGCGGCGAGCGGCGGGCGGCGTAGGCATGATTATTCCAGGCGCAGGAGCATGGCGGTGGCGTCGTCGCTCCGCTTGAAGCGGGGATGACGGCCGCCGTCGGAATCTTGATGTTCGATGGTGCGCAACTCGCGTGCGAGCTCGTGCAAGCCTTGGCTCAGCGCCGCGTGCATGAAACCTGATGGGTCATAAGCCCGATAGCGATCCGTCAGCGCCGCGAAGCCATCGGTGGCGAGCAACAGGTGGGCGGGACGCTTCAAACTGAACGCCCAATCCCGGGCGCGTGCGGCGCATTCGGGGTCGAGGCAAAAGGTCCAATGCGAGCCGTCGCGATTCATCATGCCGCGAAGGCGGCGCAGCTTGGCGATGGTTTCGGTGCGGCGCAGCAGCGGTTTATCCGCATCGGTTTGCTGTGTGGCGAGCGCGGTTTCCGCATCCGCCGCTTGCTCAGGCCCTCCGGCGCAGAAGGCAGCGCCGTCTGCATCGAGTGCGAAGATGCGGCAATCGCCGAGATCAATTCCTGCGAAGCCTTCGTCTGTTTCCGCGCCCATGATCAGCGAAGCGATCGGCCAGCGCCATTGCTCCTCCGGCAATTCTCCCGTCAAAGCGATGAAGGACGCCCGCGCGGATTCGGACGCGGCGCGCAGTGCTGCGCGCGCGGATGCATTCGTATTGTAGAGTGCGGCGTTGGCGGCATGCGCGACCCAGGCCGCGTCGGAGCGCCAACCGGTGAGCGAAGGTTCGTCGAGATCGGTGGCGCCGTCGATCACCCAGGCGCGCCCATGCGCGAAGCCATGCACATCGTCATTCTGCTTGGCGCGGTCCCCGGCCAGCGAGATGGTTTCGATAAGGGTGAGCATCAGGACGCGCGGTAGAGGATCGCGATGGTCTCGGCGACGCAGGCCGCGCGCTGCTCGTTTTCAACTTCGATGGTTTGCTGCCAAGTCACCTGGTAGCCGCCGCCGCCACGCTGCTCGCAGGAGAGCACTTTAAGACGCATGCGGATGCGCGCGCCGACCGGGACGGTGTTGGTGAAGCGCACCTTATCGCTGCCATAGTTCACGCCGCGCGCCATGTCGGTGAACTGGATGATGTTTCGCGAGAGAAATGGAATGAGCGAAACGATGAGGTAGCCGTGCGCGATCGGTGCGCCGAGTTCCTTAGTGGCGCGCTCTACGTCAACATGGATCCATTGATGATCGCCCGTTGCATCAGCGAAACGATTGATGCGGTCCTGGCTGATCTCCAGCCAATCGGAGACGCCGATCTCCTGCCCAACAAGGCCGGGCAGGTCAGCCAGCGAGAGCTCGCGCATATTTGTCTCCTCCTTGCAGCGGCCTAAGGGCCAGAGAGAGGCTTGTCGAGCTTAGCGCGTGCAGGTGATGCGCGTGAGAAGAACCGGGCCGCCGCGCTGGCGTTCCCAATCCTCGGCTCTGCCATTGGCGAATCCGCGCTCCGTGCAGGCGGCGGCGGCTTCCTCCTCGCAATTGGTGCGGCAGGGGCGGCGAAGGGTGAACATCGTGGCCAAGGGGGTGGATGTCGCGCCTGTGGCGTTGGGCCGCTCAAGGCGGTTGGTGAGGTCATCCAGGCGTGCTTCCAGCGCCGCGACGCGGCAGGCGAGGTCCTCCTGGGCGCAGCTGGCGGACTGCGCCGAGGCGTCCGGGCTTAGGGTCAGAGCCGCGCCGGCGAGCAGAACGGCTGCGAAAAGGCGTTTCAACGGCATGATATTCCCACCTCAGGCGGCTTTAGGGCTTTGGACGCCCGCGGAGCCTTAGAGCGGATTGCCGGGGCGGGCGACCCCCTTTATGAGCCGGGCTTATGAGCAAATCACCGCTTGCGCCTGGCGATCTCGCCCTTGCCCAAGAATTTGGCTTGTCCGGCGAAGAATACGACCAAATCGTCCAGAAGCTTGGGCGCGTCCCCAACGTGACCGAACTCGGCATCTTCTCCGTGATGTGGAGCGAGCACTGCTCCTACAAATCGAGCCGCGCGCATCTGGCCAAATTTCCCACCAAGGCGCCGCACGTCATTTACGGGCCGGGCGAAAACGCCGGCGCGATCGATATCGGCGAAGGATTAGCCGCCATCTTCAAGATGGAGAGCCACAACCATCCAAGCTTCATCGAGCCGTTCCAGGGCGCGGCGACAGGCGTGGGCGGCATCTTGCGCGACGTGTTCACGATGGGCGCGCGGCCGGTGGCGCTGATGAATGCGCTACGCTTCGGCGAGCCGGATCATCCTAAGACGCGCAAACTCGTGGACGGTGTTGTTTCGGGCATCAGTTTTTACGGCAATTGCGTTGGCGTGCCGACCGTGGGCGGCGAAACCAATTTCGACGCGCGTTACAATGGCAACATTCTCGTCAATGTGTTTTGCCTCGGCGTTGCGCCGCGCGACAAGATTTTCACCGCCGCCGCCAAGGGCGCGAACAATCCTGTCGTCTATGTCGGCGCCAAGACGGGCCGCGACGGCATCCATGGCGCGACCATGGCGAGCGCCGAGTTTGACGATAATTCCGAAGCGCAGCGTCCGACCGTACAGGTCGGCGATCCCTTTCTGGAAAAACTGCTGATCGAGGCGTGTCTCGAACTAATGGCGACGGACGCCATTATCGGCATTCAGGATATGGGCGCGGCGGGCCTTACATCGTCGTCGGTTGAGATGGCGTCTAAGGGTGAAGCGGGCATAGAGCTGGACCTTGATCGCGTGCCGGCGCGCGAAGAGGGCATGACGCCCTACGAATTCATGCTCAGCGAAAGCCAGGAGCGCATGCTCATGGTGCTGAAGCCGGGCCGCGAAGGCGAAGCGAAAGCGATCTTCGAGAAGTGGGGGCTTGATGCCGTCGTGATCGGTACGACGACCGATACGGGCCGCCTTACTTTGCGCTGGCACGGCGACGTGGTGTGCGATCTGCCGCTCGGTCCGTTGGCTGACGAGGCGCCGAAATATGAGCGGCCCTACGTTGAGCCGCTGAAAGCCATTCCGCTGAGCGACGCCGAAGAGACGCGCTTGGTCGAAAGCTATCCGGGCTTTGCGCAATCGCTTACGGCGCTGCTGGCGTCTCCGGATCAAGCGTCGAAGCGTTGGATCTGGGAGCAATACGATCGCCATGTGCAGGGCGATACCTTGGCCGATTCCGGCGGCGATGCAGCGATCGTGCGTCTGTATGGATCGCAGCGTGCGCTCGCCATGACGTGCGATGTGACGCCGCGCTATGTCGAGGCGGACGCCTATGAAGGCGGCAAGCAAGCTGTGGCCGAAGCGTGGCGCAATCTCAGCGCGGTTGGCGCGCGTCCGCTGGCGGTGACCGACAATCTGAACTTCGGCAATCCGCAGCGCCCTGAGATCATGGGGCAGATCGTGTACGCGATCGAGGGCATGGCCGAAGCATGCCGGGATCTCGCGTTCCCGGTCATCAGCGGCAACGTCTCACTTTATAACGAAACCAATGGCCAAGCGATTTTGCCGACGCCGACCATCGGCGCGGTTGGTTTGATCGACAATGTCGAGCAGCGTGCGACCGCCGATGCGTTGCAGAGTGGGGACATGCTGGTGCTTGTTGGCGAAACAAGCGGTCAACTGGGTCAAAGCATTTATGCGCGCGATCTGTTCAAGCTCGCGGGCGCCGCGCCCAAGGTCGATCTCGCGCTTGAGAAGAAGAATGGCGATTTCGTCCGCGCGCTGATTGCTGACGGCGTGGTGGGCGCTGCGCATGATCTGTCCGATGGCGGCCTTGCCTTGGCCGCGGCCGAAATGGCGCTTGGGTCGGATGTCGGCGTTGCGCTCGGTTATCAAGGCGATCTGAGCGACGCGGGCTTTCTCTATGCCGAGGATCAGGCGCGCTATCTGATCGCTATTCCTGCTGATAAGCAGGAGGCGCTTGATCAGCGCGCGCGCGCGGCGGGTGTGGCTTACCTCATCGTTGGCGAGGCTGGCGGGCGCGAGATCAGCTATCTCGGCGCGAGCGGCCAGCGCGAGCGTCTGTCCATCGACGATCTCCGCGCCGCTCACGAAAACTGGCTGCCTGCCTATATGAAGGTGGCGCACTAGATTTAAACGCACCCTCTCTCCCAAGGGGGGAGAGGGCAGGGTGAGGGGGGCTGCTTCACCCTCACCCCCGCCCCTCTCCCTCAGAGAGGGAGAGGGGAGACTGAATGAGTTACGATTACGATCTCTTTGTTATCGGCGCCGGTTCCGGCGGCGTGCGTGCGGCGCGGCTGGCCGCGAAGACGGGCGCGCGCGTTGCCGTCGCCGAGCAAGTGCAGGTCGGCGGCACCTGCGTGTTGCGCGGCTGCGTGCCGAAAAAGCTCCTCGTTTACGGCGCGGAATTCGCGCAGGCGTTTCGCGACGCGAAGGGGTTTGGCTGGAGCGTTGATTGGGCGCGTTTCGATTGGGCCACGCTGCGCGACAATGTCCAGAACGAGGTGAACCGGCTTTCCGGGCTCTATCAGAAGAACCTCGACGCTGCCGGCGTGGAGACCATCGAGGACCGCGCTGTCGTTGCCGGGCCGAACAGCGTGCGTCTCACGCGCGAAGGCCGCACCGTTACGGCGCAACGCATTCTTGTCGCCGTGGGCGGGCATACCTACCGCCCGCTTGAGACCAAGGGGCAGGAGCTCGGCATCACTTCCACCGATGCATTTCTGCTTGAGGAATTGCCTTCGAGCATCCTGATCGCGGGCGGAGGCTATATCGCGCTTGAGTTCGCCAACATTTTTTCCGGTCTCGGCGTGGAGACGATCATCGTCTATCGCGGCGAGCGCATTCTGCGCGGCTTCGATCATGACGTACGCGCGCATGTGCATGCCGAGGCTGAGCGGTCCGGCATCAAGATCTATTGTGGTTCGGTGATTGACGAGATCACACCGCTCTCGGGCGGGCGTAAGCTCGCGCGGCTGAGCAATTCAATGCATTTGGAAGTCGACCAAGTGATGTGGGCGGTTGGACGCGAACCGAACACGAATGGTCTCGGCTTGGAAAGCGCCGGTGTGAACCTCAATGAACGCGGCGCGGTGATTGTGGATCGCTATTCGCGCAGCAATGTGCCGTCGATTTTCGCCGTGGGCGATGTCACCGACCGCATTAATCTCACCCCCGTCGCTATTCGTGAGGCGGTGGCGTTCATCGAGACAGAGTTTCATGGACGCGCTACGGCGTTCGATCACAAGCATGTCGCATCTGCGGTGTTCTCGCGTCCGCCGGTTGGCGTGGTTGGGCTCAGCGAAGAACAGGCACGCGATAAGGGGCATAAGCTCAAAATATTCCGCACCGCGTTCAGGCCGATGAAGCACATCCTTGCGGGCAATGAACAACGCACGCTGATGAAGCTGGTGGTCGATGCGAAGTCCGACCGCGTGCTCGGCGTGCACATAGCTGGCCCG
>JAUIJZ010000028.1 GCA_030430715.1 Alphaproteobacteria bacterium | reverse complement strand
CCGCATCCGAAGTGTCGGAAATCCGCGGCCAGCTCGCGGCCACGGCTGCTTCTCTGGCGTTGGTGCGTGAAGCGACGGACGATTCAATCGAACAGGTGCGCTCGATCGCCGCGAGTGCGCAGCTTGCTCCCGCGCCGCCGATCACAGCCGCCGCGCCTGTGCTGCGTTTGGCGCTGTCAGAGCCGGCCCCTGTGGTCGAGGATGCGACGTCGGTGGCCTATTCGCGTGCGGATGAGGCCCAGCCGGTCGATCCGAACCTCGAACTGGCGACGCTGCTCTTCTCCTACGACAGTCTCTAATCACGCTATATCGACGCATCGCCGCGCCTTCGGGCGCGTGCTGACATTTGCGTTGCGCCACGCCAAAAGGACGTCATGACGCGCGTTCTCGCGACAGGCGCCACAGGTTTCATTGGACGCACCATGATTGGCGCGCTGGCGCAGGCAGGCTTTGCCGTGCGCACGGCTGGGCGCGCGCCGGTGAGCGGATTTGAGCACGCGCAAATCGGCGATCTCAGCGGCGATGTGAATTGGCGCGCGGCGTTGGCGGATGTGGATGCGGTGGTGCATTTAGCCGGGCCGGCGCATGCGCGCTTCGAGGATGCGGAACTGCGCCGCGCCATCACGGAAGCGACCGCCGCGCTGGCGGAGCAGGCGCAGAGCGCGGGCGTACAAAGCTTCGTCTATATGAGCTCGATCAAGGCGGCGGCGGCGCACACCGAAGGCGCGCCCGCACGCGAACGCGATCCGCCGCGCCCTGTAGATGCTTATGGCCGTGCCAAGTTGGACGCCGAAGCCGCCGTGCGCGCCTGTGGCGGCATGCGAACAATCGTGCTGCGGCCGCCTCTGGTTCATGCGCCGGACGCCAAGGCCAATTTCGCGTCCTTGCTGCGGATCGCCTGGAGCGGAGTGCCTTTGCCGTTTGCGGCGCTTGAAAATCGGCGCAGCCTGATATCGCGCGCGGCGTTGATCGAGGCGGTGCTGGCGGTGTTGAAGGCGGCCGATGGGCCGGGCGGCGTGTTTCATGTCGCCACCGTGCCTGCGTTGTCCACGGGAGAGATCATTGCCGCGCTCCGCCGCGGCATGGGGCGCAAGACGCGTTTGTTTCGTGCGCGCGCGCTTGCGGGCTTGGCGCCGCGCCAGCTGCGGGAAAGTCTCGAAGTGAGCGATAAATCCTTCCGCGCCGCCTATGGCTATGGCGCGCTGACAAACATCAGCAGCGGCGAAGCGCTCGCAGCATGCGGCGCCGAATGGAAGGCGCGTGCATGAGCGCGCGTAAGCTGCTTTTCCTGGCTACCGAAGATTGGTTCGTCGGCTCGCATTTCATGCCGCTGGTGCGCCGCGCGCAAGCGGACGGATTTGACGTCGCTGTAGCTGCGCGCAAATCCAACGGCCTCGACGGTGTGCGCGTGATCGACATGCCGTTCGCGCGCGGTTCGCTCAGTCCGCCGAATTTGCTGAAAGAAGCAGGCGCGGTGCGTGCATTGCTGCGCGCCGAGCGGCCGGACATTGTGCACGCGATTGCGCTGAAGCCGATTGCGTTGGCGGTGTTGGCGGGAAGCCAGGGCGCGGCGCGCGCCTTCGCGCTGACGGGGCGCGGATATTTGGCCGTTGCGCCAGCGCCCTGGGCGCGATCCGCAGCGGAGGTCTTGCGCCTGAGTTTGCGCCGGGCGCTGTCGTCTGAACGCACATCGCTCGTGGTCGAGAATTTGGCTGATCGCGTTTGGGTGGAAGGCGGCCAAGCTTTGCCGGACGCGCGCGTCGTGCTGATGCCGGGCGCGGGCGTCGATGCGGATGCATTCAAGCCGGCGCCGGAACCGCCTGCGCCAATCGTCATTGGCTTGGCCGCGCGTTTGGTTTGGTCGAAAGGCGTGGACCTCGCCGTTGAAGCGGTGCGCCGTTTGAATGCGGAGGGGCTGGATGTCCGCCTACATATCGCGGGCGCGCCCGATTACGACAATCCTGAAGGCGCGCGCGAAGAAGAGCTGACGCGCTGGCGCGCGACGCCGGGCGTCTCGTTGCTTGGCCGCGTGCAAGACATTTCCGGCTTTTGGGCCGGCGCGCATATCGCCTGCAAACCATCGCGGGGCGGGGAGGGCTTGCCGCGTTCGCTTTTGGAAGCGGCGGCGTGCGGACGTCCGATCGTAACGACCGATGCGCCTGGCTGCGGTGATTTCGTGCCCGATGGCGTCGCCGGCATTGTTGTACCGCGCGGTGATGTGGACGCGCTAACGGAAGGTTTGCGTAAGCTGGTGCTCAATGCGGATTTGCGCAGCCGCATGGGCGCGGCAGCGCGTGCGCATCTGATTGGCGGCTATACGGAGCGCCACGCGGCCGACGCGGCATCTGCCGGTTGGGCGCGTTTGCTGAGCGTTTAAGCGCCGGCGCGTACGAAGGCGCGGATGGCGCCGGCGATTTTGCTTTGCGTCGCTTCGTCGAGATAGGCGTGCATGGGCAAGCTGATGACGCGCGTGGCGATATCTTCGCTCACTTTCATGCCGCCAGCGCCGACCGGATAGGGGCGATAGGCGGTCTGCATGTGCAGCGGCTTGGGATAATATTGCGCGCTTGGGATGCCCGCTTCGCGCAGATGCGCGGCGAGGCCGTCGCGGTCTTCCGCTTCGATCGTGTATTGCGCCCAAGTGGATACGCCGCCTTCGATCACGCGCGGGACTTTGACCAAACCTTCCAGCATGTGCGCGTAGCGGTCGGCGGCGACGTTCCGCATGCTGATTTCGTCGGCGAAAATGGCCAGTTTCTCGATCAGGATCGCCGCCTGCATGGTGTCGAGGCGCGAGTTCATGCCAATGCGGATGTTGTCGTACTTATCCGTGCCTGCGCCGTGCACGGCGAAGGAGCGCATGGTTGCTAGGTCTTCTTCGCTGTTGGTCAGCGTCGCGCCGCCATCGCCATAACAGCCGAGCGGTTTGGCGGGGAAGAAACTGGTCGCGGCCGCGTCGGCCCAATGCATGGGATGCTTGCCGCCCAGCGTGCAGCCGAAGCCCTGTGCGGTGTCGGCGATGAGCTTAAGCCCCTCGCGTTTGCAGATGGCGCTGATGGCCGGATAGTCCGCGGGCTGTCCGAACAGATCGACAGCGATCACAGCTTTAGGCTTGAGTTTGCCGTCGCGTTTTACGCCTTGAATCGCCGCTTCGAGCGAGGCGGGATCCATGTTGTAGGTGTCGGGCAAAACGTCGACGAAAACCGGCGTCGCATTCACCCAAGGCACGACTTCGGCGGTCGCGGCGAACGTGAACGACGGGCAGAACACGGCGTCGCCCGGCCCCACGTCCCAGGCCATGAGAATAAGCGCCAGCGCGTCGGTGCCGTTGCCGTTGCCCAGGGCGTGTTTAGCGCCGCCAAAGGCCGCGAGCTGCGTTTCGAAGGCGCGCACTTCCGGGCCGAGAATGAATTGTCCGTGCGCAAGCACGCGCGCCAGCGCGGCGTCGATCTTGTCGGCGATGCGCGCACGTTGGGCCTGCAAGTCGATAAAGGGGATCATGGAACTTCTCTGTTTCCGCGCGTCACGATAGCGATGGCAAACCAGCGGCCTGATCCACCGCCAAGCCCAGTTCAAGCACGGCCAGCGCTTCGGCGCCATTCACAACAGGGCGCGGGGCGACGCCAAGTACAGCGTCGATGAAAGCAGAGACATTGGCGCCCAAAGGATCGCTGCCAATGCGGGTTTCGGCAAAAGCGGGATTGAGCGGGAACGGCGAGCTGTTGTCGAAGGTGCGGGCCATGAAATCGACTTTCACCTCGCCCGAGGGATACACCACGCGCATTGTGCGGCGGCGCTCGGGGGCAATGCGGCTTGAGGTGAACACGGCTTCGGCGCCGCCAAAATCGAGCGTTGCCTTAATGGCGTCGGCAGTGCGGCCATGCTCGCTGCGGGCACTGGCGCTGACGCGTTGAGGCTTTGCGCCCATCAGCTGCAAGGCAAGATCGAGATCATGTACCATCAGATCTAGCGTGACAGAGACATCGGCGCTGCGTCCGGTCCAGGGACCTTCGCGCACGCTTTCAATGCGGGTGGGGCGTTCGGCGGCGGCAAACAGCCCCATTGCATCGAACACGAGACGCTCTTGATGACCGCAGGCGATGATGAGGTTTTGCTTCGCGGCGATATCGAGCAGCGTCATGCCGGTTGGCGTATCGGTGGCGAGCGGTTTTTCCACCAGGATATGCTTGCCGGCTTCGAGCGCGCGCTTGGCGGCTTCACCGTGCATGGACGGCGGCGAGGCGATGGTAACGATGTCGGTTGCGGCGAGCAGGGCGTCGAGGCTGTCAAAGCTCTCGGCGCCGTGCGTATCGGCGAGCTGCTGCGCGCGTTCATCGTCTGGGTCGAATACGCCGACAAAATGCGTGCGGTGTTCTTCGGCGTATTTGCGTGCGTGAATCCGGCCGAACGCGCCCGCGCCCAGCACGCCGGCCTTGAGCTTGGTCACTCGACGGTCACCGACTTGGCCAGATTGCGCGGCTGGTCGACGTCGGTGCCTTTGTGAACGGCGGTGAGATAAGCGAGCAATTGGATCGGCACGGAATAGACCAGCGGCGCGACGAACGGATCGCAGGCCGGGATCATGATGATGTGCTTGGCGATGTCGGCGCAGGCGACCGCGCCGACGGCATCGGTGATGACGACCAGCTTGCCGCCACGCGCGGCGACTTCCTGCATGTTGGAGAGGGTTTTCTCAAACAACGCATCGTGCGGCGCGACGACTACGACCGGCGTGTGTTCGTCAATCAATGCGATCGGGCCGTGCTTGAGTTCGCCGGCGGCATAGCCTTCGGCGTGAATGTAGGAAATTTCCTTGAGCTTGAGCGCGCCTTCCAGCGCGATCGGGTAGTGCACGCCGCGGCCGAGATAGAGCACGTCGCGTGCTTGCGCGAGTTCGTGAGCGATGGCTTCGATTTCGGGCTCGACAGTCAGCGCGTCGGCGATGAGGCGCGGCGTTTCCATCAGCGCGCGCACAAGCCGGCCTTCTTCCTGCGTCGAGAGCGCGCCCTTGGCCCGTCCCACAGCGATCGCAAGCGCGGCGAGAGATGAAAGTTGAGCGGTGAACGCCTTGGTGGAGGCGACGCCGATTTCAGGGCCGGCAAGCGTGGGCAAGCGCGCATCGGCTTCGCGCCAGATGCTCGATTCCGGCACGTTGACCACGGCGAGCGTTTTGAGGTTTTGCTCCTTGCAATAGCGCAGCGCGGCCAATGTGTCGGCGGTTTCGCCCGATTGCGAGACGAAAACGGAAAACGCCTTCTTGCCGAAGGCTGGGCGGCGATAGCGGAATTCGCTGGCGATGTCGGTTTCAACCGAGATGCCGCCATATTGCTCAAGCCAATATTCGGCGACGCGTCCCGCATAATGCGCCGTGCCGCATCCAATCACGATGGCGGAATCGGCGGCGAGATCGACACCATCGAGATCAGGCATTTCCACGCGTTCTTCGAAGGCGTTTACGTAGCGCGCAATGGTGCGCCCGGTGGTTTCCGGTTGCTCGTAAATTTCCTTCTGCATGAAGTGGCGATGATTGCCTTTTTCCGCTGCCGCGACGCCGCCGCTAAAGACGTGAACCGGGCGGGCGGCCAGACGCTCGTGCGCATCGGTGACCTTGATGCCAGCGCGCGTGAGCACGGCGATATCGCCTTCGTCCAGATAAACGACCCGCGTGGTGAAAGGGGAGACGGCGATGGCGTCGCTGCCGATAAAGACTTCGCCGTCGCCGAGCCCGACCACGAGCGGGCTGCCTTTGCGTGCGCCGATCATGAGGTCGTCATGACCGGAGAAGATGCAGGCGATCGCGAATGCGCCTTCCAGGCGGCGCACGGCCGAAGCCGTGGCCTGTTCGGGGCTGAGGCCCTTATCCATTTCGGCGGAAATGAGGTGAGCGATGACTTCGGAATCGGTTTCCGATTCAAACTTCCGCCCGCCGGCGATCAGCTCTTCGCGTAGCGCGCGGAAATTCTCGATGATGCCGTTATGCACAATGGCGACTTTGTCGGTCGCGTGCGGGTGCGCGTTGGCGGTGGTCGGCGCGCCGTGGGTGGCCCAGCGTGTGTGGCCTATGCCGGCGGGGCCGGAGAGCGGCGCGGCGTCGAGTTCGGCTTCAAGGTTGCGGATTTTTCCCGAGGCGCGGCGCCGCGTCAGGGCGCCGCTGTCGTCGAGCGTGGCCACGCCCGCGGAATCGTAGCCGCGATATTCGAGCCGTTTGAGCGCCTCAACGAGACGTGGCGCAGCCGGGCCAGCGCCAAGAATGCCAATAATGCCGCACATTGTTGGTGTTAACCATCTCCAAAGCTTGCATCCTTCCAATCGCACGTGCATGCGGCCGGGCAGAGCAGGCTTATTATTGTCCCATCGGAAGAATGTCCCGCAATTCTCATGCACCTCGGGGCATTGATTTGCACCTCAATTAGTCTTTCAACATGCGACGGTATTGGGAGTATCGCATGACACGCGCCTATTTCGGGACAGACGGCATTCGGGGGACCGCCAATCGTTATCCGATGACGCCTGAAGTGGCGCTACGCGTCGGGTTGGCGGCCGGAAAGCGCTTCATGTCAGCGGACGATCGCCGCCATCTGGTTGTGATCGGCAAGGACACCCGTCTTTCCGGCTACATGCTTGAGCCGGCTCTGACCGCTGGCTTCACCGCCGCCGGGATGGATGTTGTGCTGTTTGGCCCGCTGCCGACGCCGGCGGTGGCGATGCTCACGCGCAGCATGCGCGCCGATCTCGGGGTGATGCTCTCGGCTTCGCATAACAAATATGTCGATAATGGCATCAAGCTGTTCGGGCCAGATGGCTACAAGCTGTCGGACAAGGCCGAGATGGAAATCGAGCAGCTGATGGACAGCCCGCTCGATGAGCATTTGGCGGATCCGTCGCAGCTCGGGCGCGCCAAGCGGATCGACGACGCGCAGGCGCGCTATGTTGAAATCGTGAAGGCGACTTTTCCGAAGCGCCTGACGCTCAAGGGCATGCGGGTCGTGATCGATGCGGCCAACGGGGCGGCCTACAAGGTGGCGCCGATCGCACTTTACGAGCTCGGCGCTGAAGTAATCGAGATCGGCGTTGAGCCGAACGGCTTCAACATCAATGAGGAAGTCGGCTCAACCGATACACGGGCGCTGAAAGAGGCGGTGTTGCGGTATCGCGCCGATATCGGCATCGCGCTCGACGGCGATGCTGACCGGGTCGCGATCATCGATGAGAAGGGCCACACAATCGACGGCGATCAGCTCATGGCGCTCATCGCTAAGAATTGGAAAGAACAGGGCGCGCTCACAAAGCCGGGCATTGTCGCCACTGTGATGAGCAATCTTGGCCTTGAGCGTTTCCTTCAGGGGCTGTCTCTCAAATTGGAGCGCACCAAGGTGGGCGATCGCTACGTGGTCGAAGCCATGCGCGCCAAGGGCTACAACATCGGCGGCGAGCAATCCGGCCACATCATCCTGTCGAATTTTTCAACCACGGGCGACGGCCTGCTGGCGGCGCTGCAAGTGCTGGCGGTGGTGGTGGAGTCCGGCCGTCCGGCGTCGGAGGTGTGCAAATTGTTTGAGGCGGCGCCGCAGGTGCTGGAAAACGTGCGCTACGAGAAGGGCGCGCCGGATCCGCTGTCCGCGTCCAGCGTGAAGGACGCTATCAAGGCTGCGGAAACACGTCTGAACGGCAAAGGCCGTGTTTTGGTGCGCAAGTCAGGCACGGAGCCGCTGGTGCGCATCATGGCCGAAGGGGACGATGAAGCGCTGGTGCGTGAAGTCGTTGGCGGCTTGTGCGATGCGGTGAAGGAAGCTGCGCGCGCGGCTTAGACGTTCGCGCTATTGCGTGCTCATGATCTGCGTGACCTGGATCGCCGCCGGTCCAATAATGACGGCGAACAGCACGGGCAGAAAGAATACGATCATCGGCACGGTGAGCTTCGGCGGCAGCGAAGCGGCCTTTTTCTCAGCTTCGGATAGGCGCAGCTCGCGATTTTCCTTGGCCATGACGCGCAGCGCCTGACCGACCGGCGTGCCGTATTTCTCCGCTTGCGTCATCGCCATGGCGACGGATTTAACGCCGGGATGGTCGGTGCGGCGGGCGAGATTTTCATACGCCATGCGCCGGTCCGGCAGATAGGAAAGCTCCGCGGTCGTCAGCGCCAATTCCTCGGCGAGTTCAACGGAGGCGGGGGCAATTTCCTGGCCGACGCGCTGGAGCGCGAGTTCGATGGACATGCCCGCTTCGACGCAGATAAGCAGCATGTCGAGAGCGTCGGGAAACGCCTCCATGATTTTCGTGCGGCGATTGTCTGCGCGATTTTTCAAATACAGGTTCGGAGCATAAAAGCCGATCGCCACGCCGCCGACGACAATGGCGAGCTTCATCTGGGCGGTCGTTTCTGCGCCGATCGTGAAAACATAGAGCGCGGTAAGAATGCCGAAGCCGATCGGCAATGCCGCACGGTAGAAATAGAACATGGTTTGCGCTGCCTGGCCGCGTAGGCCAGCGCGGATCAGCTTTTCCGAGAGCGTATCGTCCGCAAGCGCTGTTTGCAGTTGCAGGCGGTCGACCAAACCACGCGCGAACTGGTTGGCGTTCTTGTGCTGCAATCCACCGGCGCCGCGCGCCAAATCTTGGCGGCTCTTCTTACGCAATTCCTCGCGCCGCTTGGCGACTTCCTTGAGCCGCGATCCGAGCTTGTCCTCGGTGAGCATCGGCGTCGCCAACGTCATCACCGTGGCAAAGCATGCACCGGCCCCGAGCAGGCCGGCGATAGTCATGGGATCGGTGAGGAATTCGACGATGTCCATGCGTGCGCGCCGTTAGAATTTGAAGTTGACCATCTTGTGCATGATGAACATGCCGATCGCCATCATCGTGCCGGCGCCCATCAGGATCAAATTGCCGACGGGATCGGTGAAGAGGATGGCCATGTAATCCGGGCGGGTGAAATACACCAAACCCATAACGATGAATGGCAGGGCGCCGATAATCATTGCCGAAGCTTTCGCTTCCGACGAAAGCGCCTTCACCTTCTCCTTCATCAGCTTGCGTGAGCGCAGGACGTTGGAGAGGTTGCCCAGAGATTCCGAGAGGTTGCCGCCCGTCTTCTGCTGAATGATGAGCACGATGCAGAAGAAATTCACTTCGGGAAGCGGCATGCGTTCGTACATTCGGCGCAGCGCTTGATCTAGCGGCACGCCCATGGCTTGAGCGTCGCACAATTGTTGGAACTCATTGCGCAACGGTTCCGGACTTTCCGCGGCGATGATGCGCAAGCATTGCGAAAGCGGCAGACCGGATTTCACACCGCGCACGATGACTTCGATGCCGTCCGCGAGCTGGTTGGAAAACTTCTTCTGACGGCCAGAGACGAGGAAGCCGAGCACCCAGCGGGGCAAGCCGAACGCGCCAATGAAAAACCCCGCGCCGGCGCCGATAAGGCCTTGGATGACCAAGCCTATGAACGCGAACACAAGGCCGATCGACACCGAAGTGATCCAATAGGCGGTGGGGGTATATTTTAGGCCGGCTTGAGCGAGCTGACCTTTTACGGAGAAGCGCGCCTTGCGCTGTTGCTTCTCGTTCTGCGCGAGCTCTTTCAAAGCTTCTTGCGTCGTTTGACGACGCTTCATCGCCGCCATTTCGACCGCTTGCTTGCGGCGATCGACCTTGACGCCTCCGGTGACGGCTTTGACGCGCTTTTGCGCCGCCGCTGGCTGAGCCGATCCGGTGAAAGCGAGGCCCACGCCGCCGATCGCGACGAATGCGAGCAGGGCTGCGAGCAGCGCCGGATCCATCACGCGGCCTCCGTTTCATCGAGCGCTTGAGCCAGCTCTTTTTCGAGGCCGAAATAGCGTGCGCGTTCCCAGAAGCGGGGACGGCCGACGCCGCTGCCCTTATGGCGGCCAATAATGCGGCCGTTTTGGTCTTCGCCTTGAATTTCGTAATTGAGCAGATCTTGCTTGATGATGGTCTCGCCTTCGAGGCCGAGCACTTCCGTGATCTGCGTGATGCGGCGCGAACCGTCACGCAGACGCGCGGCCTGAACGACCACATCGACGGCGGCGACGATAATCTCGCGGATGGTTTTTGGCGGCAGCGAGAAGCCGCCCATCGTAATCATCGATTCCAGGCGAGAGAGCGCTTCACGCGGCGTGTTGGCGTGCAATGTGCCCATCGAACCGTCGTGACCGGTGTTCATGGCTTGCAGCAAGTCGAACGCCTCGCTGCCGCGCACTTCGCCGACGATGATGCGCTCAGGACGCATACGCAGACAGTTCTTGACCAAGTCGCGCATGGTGACCTGGCCCGTGCCTTCAAGATTTGGCGGACGCGTTTCCAGGCGCACCACGTGCGGCTGTTGCAATTGCAATTCGGCGGCGTCTTCGCAGGTAATGACGCGCTCGGTTGGATCGATGAACGCGGTCAGCGTGTTGAGCAGCGTCGTCTTACCGGAGCCGGTGCCGCCTGAGATCAACACATTGCATCGGCAGGCGCCGATGATTTGCAGGATTTTCGCGCCGGCGGGCGAGATGGAGCCGAATTCAACCAGGTTGGAGAGCTTCAGCTTATCTTTTTTGAACTTCCGGATGGTGAGCGTCGGCCCGTCGATCGCCAGCGGCGGGACGATGACGTTGACACGCGACCCGTCCGGCAGACGCGCGTCGCATATCGGGCTGGATTCATCGACGCGCCGGCCAACCTGGCTCACGATGCGCTGACAGATGTTCATCAGCTGGCCGTTGTCGCGGAAGCGGATGCCTGTTTTGGAAATCTTGCCGTTGACTTCGATGAAGACGGAGTTCGCGCCATTGACCATCACATCGGCGATGTCGTCGCGCGCGAGCAGGGGCTCGAGCGGGCCATAGCCCAGGACGTCATTGCAGATGTCGTCGAGCAGCGCTTCCTGCTCGGCGATCGACATGACGACGTTCTTGATCGAGATGATCTCGGCGACGATGTCACGGATTTCGTCGCGCGCGCTCTCTGGATCGAGCTGCGCAAGCTGCGTCAGGTCGATGGTTTCGATTAGCGCGTTGAAGATCGTGGATTTGACCCGGTAATACGCCTCGGAGCGATATTCCGGGCCATCGGATTCATGCGGGCTCGCGGACCGTACAGGCGGCGCCGCGGCCGGCGCCGGCGTTGCGCGGGGCGGCGCCGGTACGGGCGCTGCAGGTTTGGGCGCCGCGGCTGCGGGCGCTGGCGCGGCGGGTTGCGCCGGCGTTGCGCTTTGAACGTCGCCTAGGCTGCGCTTGCCGAACATGTCTCGCCCTTCAGAGCTTCAGGAATGGGAGCTTGGCGGCGATGCCGGTCTTCTTGACCTCGACCGGCTTGCGGCCCGTAAGCGAAGCCGCCAGCGCATCAAGTGCGATGGAGGCTTTAGCTTGCGGCGCGACTTCGCCGATCATCTGGCCGTTATTCGCGGCCATGCCATAAAGCGGGGGATCGAAGGGGAAGGACGCCACCGGCTCGGCGCCGAGCGCCTCGGCGAAATCCTTGAACGGAATTTCCGGCCGCTTCGGCATCCCGACCATCGATAGCGCGACCGTTGGCGGCGAATCGTAAGGACGCAGCGCCTTCAGCAGATCCATGATGTTCTTGGTGTTGCGCAAGCTTGCGAGATCGGGGCCGGCGACGATGATCACATCGTCGGCCGCGAGCAGCGTGTGCTTGATCCACGACGTCCAGACATGCGGCAGGTCGAGCACGACGAACGGGCTCGTGCGCCGCACGCGCTCGATGACAACCTCATAGGATTGCGCGTCCAGTTCGAACTCGCGCTCCAGCGTTGCCGGCGCGGTCAGCATTTGCAGGCGCTGCGTGTGCTTGGTGGTGACGCGCTCAAGGAAGACGTCATCGACGCGATCCGGCGCGGCCAGGGCGTCGGCGATCGATTGCGGTGGGTCCTGGTTGAAGTCGAGCGCGGCCGTGCCGAAGGAAAGGTCGAGGTCGAGCAGTGTCGCACTGGCTTCCTGACGTTCGGCAATCGACCAAGCGATATTGTGCGCGATGGTAGAGGCGCCGATGCCGCCACGGGCGCCGATCACGGCGATCACGCGCCCTGCGAACGGCTTGTCCGGGCTGACATAGAGACCGCAGATCGTACGGATCATGTCGATCGGCTGAAGCGGCGGCACAATGTATTCGGATACGCCGCGCGCCATCAGCTCGCGGAAGAGGGCGATATCGTTCACGGCGCCGATGATGACGACCTTGGTGCCCTGCTCGATGACTTCAGCGAGCCGGTCGAGCGCATGAAGCATGGCCGGGCCTTGCATCATGGTGTCGAGCACGAGCAGATTTGGGCTCGCTTGACCTGCGAAACGCGCCACGGCGGCGTCGATGCCGCCAGGTTCGACGGTGATTTCCGCCCGCGCCATGCGCCGGTCAGCGGCGATGCCGCCAAAGATGTCGGAAATTTCCGGACGGTCGCAGCAAGCGTGAATGGTGATGCGCGGCACCGGCTGTTCAGTGACGCGCGCGTCGCCTGCTAGTCCCGCCGCGGCGCCGGTCGCATCAAGGGCGTCGTCAAGACCCAAGCCCGTGGGCAGCGAATGCTCATTCGCCACGGGCGGTTCGTCCGCCACATCCGGCGGCGGCAGATCTACGCCTTCAAGTTCACCGAGACCGAACGCTTCGTCTTCTTCCAACACGAAGTCGTCCTCGTCGCCGAGGCGCCAAGCGGGATCGGGTTGAGGAGGGTTCATGAGTGCTGGACCTTACTGCACGGCATTGCTGATCGTGATGCGCTCGTCATTGGAGCGCGTCGCATGTGTTTGTTCGCCTTGTCGATAGGCTTGGATGACGGTGGCGCGGCGCCCGCCGTCGCGCGGATCTTCCGCGCGCGGTCCAAGCAGATCGCGCGGATCTTCGATGAGTGCGGCGAGGTTCGCTTGCGTGGCGCAGCCAAAGCTTTCCCAGGGCTGGTTATTGCTCTGGTGTGCGAGGTCTTGTTGCCACAGCGGTGCGCATTCCGGCGCGACCGCTTCGTAGCGGGCGAACGTGACGATCACAGGCGCATCGGCGCGATCGGCCGCGTCATAACTTGAGCCGGCGATGGCCGCATAGGAAACGCCAGCTTCAGAGAGCGCTCTACGCGCCTCATCCGATACGTTGAGCGCGGCCTGGGCGTTGTTTGATCCGGTCGGCGTTGAAAGGATCAAAGCGCCGTGGCCAACACGAAGATAGGCGCTGGCAAAGTTGCGCAGCTCGTTGCGTTCTTCCGCGCTGAGAATGGTGTCGCCAGGCAGAACCGAAAGTTCGAGCCGCTGAGACGTCTCGGTGACGGTGATGCGGTGATAATCCGCCGAAGTGGGCGTCGCTTCTAGGCCGGGCGGGGGCGCAGGCACGCTCGCACATGCGCCGAGTGCGCTGAGGCCGAATAGAAGAGTGGGGATGCGAAGTTTCATATCGCGTCTCATTCAATCACGTGCCCGTGCGGGCCCTGCAGTTGCGAGTGTTGCTCACCGCTTCCAGTCTCTGGCGGCCGGTAAAGCGCGTTGAGGCGGCCTGTAAGCAGGCTTTCACCTTCGGTCGGATTGCGGAAGCCGTCGGCGGGAGTGCGCAGACGATCTGGGCTGGTGGGACGCACAAGGTATGGCGTCACAATAATGACCAGCTCGGTTTCATTGTTGACGAAGTCGCGCGAACGGAAAAGCGAACCGATCACGGGCGCGTTCATCACGCCCGGCACGCCTTCATAGGCTTGGCGCGAACGCTCTTGGATCAAACCGGCCAGCACCATCGAACCG
The DNA here is from genome assembly GCA_030430715.1 of Alphaproteobacteria bacterium. GTDB lineage: Bacteria > Pseudomonadota > Alphaproteobacteria > Caulobacterales > Aquidulcibacteraceae > Vitreimonas. The sequence continues at coordinate 18,190 of JAUIJZ010000028.1, read as the reverse complement.
CCGGACGACATTTCCAGCGTCGTTTCGGCGCGGCGCACTTGGAGAGCGGGAATGGTGATGCCGCGGATGACGGTGGTGGTGCCATCCTGATTGCGGATGGGCGTGTCGCCCGTTGAGATCGCGCCTTCGGAAGTCAACTCGCTGACTTCCGTCGCAACCTTGAGCGAGATGCGTCCGCCGGAGAGCACCACAGGCGTAAAGGCGAGACCGACACCGAATGGTTTGAACTCGACGGAAATTTGCCCATCCTCGGAATTGACCGGAACAGGAAATTCGCCGCCCGCCAGGAAGCGCGCCGCTTCCCCGGAAATGGCCGTGAGGTTTGGTTCTGCGAGAACGCGCAACAAGCCCGCGCGCTCAAATGCTTCGATCGAGGCGTCGGTGCGATAGGCGCTTTCAACATGCGCCGGGCCAAACGTTTCGCGGCCCGTGGTCGGGTCGAATTGATAGCCGGCAACGCCTGCGGCGTTGGTGGGGATATTGTTGTCGACGTTCGCGGCTGGGTAAGCGTAGCCATCCGGACGCAGGATGTTTTGCGCGACGCCGCCGCTTCCAGCCAGACCGCCAAGCGCTTGACCGGCGATGGAGAAGCCGTTGCTCGTGGCGATATCGACGAAATTGTCCTCGCCGACCAGCTGGTTGATCATCTCGTTATAATTGAGATTGATGCCCAATTGGCGCACCAGCGTGCGGCTCATTTCAACGACCCGCACGCGCACAAGCACTTGCTCGCTGCCTTCGACGGCGATGAGGTTCACGATGCGGTTGTCGCTGCCGCTGGCTTGGCCGGCGGGGAGGGACGTGGACAAGAATTGTTGCGCGATCTGATGCGCGCGCTCGGATTCCGCGGCGCTGCGGGCCGTGCCCGACAGCACGATGGAACCGTTCACGGATTCCGCGCTGATCGTTGAGTCCGAGGTGTGCCGCTGCAGAATTTCATTGAGCGGAGCGACGTCCGGCTCGACGCGAATTTCGACATTGGCGATTTGGCGGCCGCCTGCATCGAAGAAGAAAATGTTGGTTTGGCCGATCTCCCGCCCGATCACATAGGCGCGCCGCGAGGTGCGCACAGTTGCGTCGGCGATGGCGGGGTTGGAGATCAATATATCGCGGGCATCGGCGGGCAGATCGATGATCGCGGACTTGCCATAGGGCAATACGAGCGATGCGGATTGCGAGCCGCCGCCATTATTGATGCGCATTGTCGTGGTTGCGCTGGCGGGCTCGACCTGCGCCGCCACATGGGCGGGCACGAAAGCCATCGAAGCCGAAAGCGCCGTGGCGAGTGAAAGACGCAAATATTTGCCGCCGCTCATCGGCTATCTCCGGAAACGGCGCCGAACGCGTGCACAAGCACCGCTCCGCCTTGCTGATTCAGTCTTGAGCCGCTGGATTGCGCCCGCATGCCGACGGTCTCGACCTCGACGCCGCGCAGAGCGAGCGTGATGTCGCCCATATCGTCGGCCAGCGCGAGCGTGCGCGCATCTTCCGGTGTAAGCTCGAGCACGGCGAAGCTTGCTTCGGCGCGCTCGGGCTCGTCGCCGCTCTCTTGCGCTTGCGTGGCGTCGCCAAGCGCGAGCACTCGAACGTCCTCAAGCACGATATCACTGCGCGATTGCTCGCTATTCGTGCCGCCGCCGCTCGAAACGCGCCGTGTCACGATAATATCGACATGATCGTTGGGCTGAATGTAATTGCCCGCCGCGCTCTGGGCGTCGATCTCGATCGACACGGCGCGATAGCCAGGCGCGAGTTGCGCGGCCATGAAACCGCGGCCGTCGGGCTGAATGATGGAGGCGGTGGTGATCGGCTCGCCGGCGGCGAACGACCGGCGCGTGACGCTGCCGACCAGATCGGCTTGAGCCGACGGCTGCTGCGACAAGCGCACAAAGCTTGAATTGACGGAATCTTCCGGGAAGAGGCGCACCGCAAGATCACTCGGAGCGAGCGCCGCGCCCTGCTGAAGATCGCGCGCCGCGACGAGAATTTGCTCGCCTTCAATCGGAGCGCCAGCCTCGACGACAGGCGCATCGCCGCTCGCGCCCATGCTGCGAATTAGAAGAAGTGCGCCGATTGCGGCGATGGCGGCAACGACCAAGACGATCAGCTGGCGAGCTGACATACTATATTCTCCCCGCGATCAGCCTCGAAGCGCTGCAAATCACCGCTTCGGACCAGACCATGTTCGTGGCTAAGGCAGAGTTAACGCGCCGCTCACGAGCGGAAGCGTGTCGGCGGACATGAGGGCGCCCAGCATGATGGCCACGCCGTACGGCATCCCCGTTTTTGGCGTGAGCAGGCGGATGACAAAGGGCGGCGCCCATGGGGCGAAAGCCGGGGCCCATTGGCGGGCGATGAGGATGAAGGCGGCCAGCGCGCCGCCAAAGATGGCGGTTCCAACCGCGAAAGGCGTGAAGGCAATGTAGCCGGTCCATGTCGCCGTGGCGGCGAGAAGCTTTGCGTCGCCTCCTCCGAACACCTTGGCCTGAAACATAAAAAACCCGACCACCAGGATGCCGAAGCCGAACAGGACATGGATGCCGATTTGCTCAAGCGGCATGCCTTGGGCGAGGGCGATCACGACAAAAGACGCCGCGAGCGCGACTGACACCCAATTGGGTATGGTCAGCGAAGCGATGTCCGTGCAGGCCGCATAGAGCAGCAGGCCGGCGAATACGACGAGCGCGAGCAAAGTGAGCATTTGTAAATTGTTGTCGCCGCCGCGCGTGAAAAATGTCTTTAGATGGCGTCCGATTTCGCTTCGGGGCCGAAGATTGCGAAGGTCCGCCTAATCTGGGAAGGCGGCTTCGACCGCTTCGAACTTGCCGCTCATATCCTGGCCGATCGCGACGAGTGCGGTCACAAGCACAACGCTGATCGCGGCGACGATGAGGCCGTATTCGATTGCGGTTGCGCCGCTTTCGTCCGCGAGAAATCGCTTGAGGGAAGGGCGCATCTCAGCTCGCCAGTTGCAGATTGAAGCCTCAAACCTAGCGCGTTTGAGTAAAGAGAGCGTGTGACGCAAAAAGAAACGCCGCCCCGAAGGGCGGCGTATAAAGAGGGAATAAGGGACGGGCGGCCCGGCATTGCGCCGCGCCGCCCGCATAAGGTCTTAGGTGCCAGCCGTCTTCAGCTTGCCCGAGATACGGTTGAACAGGGCGCTGAGTTCGGTGCCGGCCGACGTGACTGCGACGATGATGGCGACGCCGATCAGGGCGGCGATCAGGCCGTATTCGATGGCCGTGGCGCCGTCTTCGTTCGCAAGAAATTTCTTCATAGATACCAACATTGAAAATGCTCCGTTCTGTCGAGTGCAGGTTTCACCGGCCCGGTGGAGCGTCGCACCCGACCCCCTTCCAGACACGCGGGTGAAGATACCGGAGAGGCGCTTAACGTTTCGCCCAACGAGCATAATGAAAATTTCGTCAACGGAACGGCGCCGGGCGGCGCGGTTGAACTGCGTGGGCCGCAGCGCGTTCACGATGCCGCAACCTATCGCGCGTAGTTCCTATTAGAGTGTTTACGGAGATGTCGATGCGCGCGCGTTCCTTGGCTAAAACGGTCGCTAAGAGTTTTCTCGCCGCCATCGCCGTCAGCGTGGCGGTCGCCGCGCCGGCTTCGGCGCGCGATATTCGCGTTGCGCTCGATCAGGCTTTCCCGATCCGCCTTGCCGAAGCGGCGGAGGGGGTGGCGATCGGCAATCCTTCGATCGCCGGTGTTTCCGTTCAAAACGACCACCTCTTGTTTGTGACCGGGCGCTCTTACGGGGCCACCAATCTGGTCGTGGTCGGGGCGAACAATCGCGTACTATATAATGGGCGGGTCGAAGTCGTGGCCGACGAGACGAATGTCGTGATGGTCACCCGCGGCGCCGAGACGGCTCGTTTGGAATGCACGCCCTTGTGCCGTCCGCGTCCTGACATCGGCGATGGCGCAGAGGCCTCAGACGCGATTAACAGCCAAATTACCAATCGCGCGAGCACGGCTTCGCGTTAATGCGCGTTAGCGCTGTCGTTTGACCTGATATCAAGCATTTTACGCTAGCATTTTCGCTCCCTGGAGGCGCGTGAATGGCGTTGCGCAAAATATTGAAGCGGGCGCTTCGGCGTTTCGGCAGGTCGCAGCGCGGCGCGGCAACGGTCGAATTCGGGCTGGTGCTGCTGCCTTTTTTCTTTCTGACATTCGGTCTGGCGGAAATTTCGATGGTCGGCTTTGCGCAAGCGAGCCTCGACTATGCAGTGTCGGAGACGTCACGGCAGATCCGCACCGGGCAGGCGCAAACGTCCGGCGTCAGCCAAGCGGAAATAAAAGCGCGGCTATGCAGCAATTTCACGAGCTTCATGCTGATCTCCTGCGACACGGAGCTCTATCTCGACGTTGATAGTTTCACCTCCTTCGTCGATGCCGGCAACGCGATCACCAATCCGATTCAGAACGGAAATTTCGACACCAGCGGCTTCAACTATACGCCTGGCGCGCCCTCGGACATCGTCGTGGTCCGTGCGTTTTATCGCTGGGAAGTCATGACGCCGATGATGCAATCCTTTGTCGCCAACGCGGGTTCGGATCGCATCGTGGTCTCAACAATGATGTTCCGTAACGAGCCCTATTCATGAACGTGATGCAACGCATGCGGCGCTTTGCGCGCGCGACGGGCGGCATGGCTGCGGTCGAGTTCGCTCTTCTGCTGCCAATGATGATCTTGTTGCTGTTCGGCTCTATCGACTTGGTCAACATGCTCGGCGCCAACAGACGCGCGCAAAACGCCGCCGCTTCTCTGGCGGATGTCGTTTCGCGCGACACGGAAATTTCCAACGCCGAGGTGTCGGGGCTATGGGCGGCGCTCGACGTGCTTCTCTATCCCAACACAGCCCAGCAAATGCAGGTGCGCATTTCCAGCGTTCGCATCGTCGATGCGTCCACGGCGCGCGTGGTGTGGAGCGAAGGGCACGGCGGTTATGCGCCGCGCACGGCGGATTCCATTATCGCGCTGCCGGCCGGCATGATGCAGCCGGGCGCGAGCGTGATCGTCAGCGAAACGATTTACAGCTACCAGGCCCCGGTCGGCATCATTCAGACCGCGCCGATGAGTTTCCGTCACAACGCCTACCGGCGTTCGCGCATCGTCGACCCAATCCCGCGGGTTGCGTGAAGCACTCTTGACGCGCGCCGAGGGCGGGGCAGAGTCCTTCAATGGAGCAGCCCACGACGCCCGCCGAAGCCGTTGCACTTCTGGAACGCCTACATGCGCGCGCCGCCGATGAATTGATCGCGGCGGTGCGGCGCTTCGCGGAGGGCGGGGCGCCGCCATCACGTGAGGAGCGGGCCCGCTTTCGCTATCCGGAATTGCGTGTGACCTATCTGCCCGATGGGCCGGCGCCTAAGCTGCCGCGCGCTTACGGTCAGCTGATTTGGCCGGGCGAGTATGCTGTCACCGTAACGCAGCCGGCCTATTTCCGGGACTATTTGATCGAACAGGTTGGCTTGCTGGTGAAGGATTATGGCGCCGAGCTCAGCGTGCGCCTCAGCGATACTGAAATTCCATATTCGTTCGTGCTCGATGCGGCGGGCGCGGCGGCTTTCGAAAACGTCCCGGCCGAAGAATTGGCGCGGCATTTTCCCAATCCGCGGCTGACGCATGTCGGCGATGCGGTGGTGGATGGTTTGCGCATCGATCGTTTGGATCACGCGCGTCCGCTGGCGTTGTTCGATGCGCCGCGCACCGATTACTCGCTCAAGCGGATCCAGCATTATACCGGCGCACCGTGGTCGGATGTGCAGCCCTGGATCTTGTTCACGAACTATCAGCGCTATGTCGATGAATTCGTGCGCTGGGCCGCAGCCGAAGTGAAGGATGGGGGCAAGGATTGGACATTGTCTTGTCCTGGAGGCGTGCGCGTCGCGGCAGGCGATCCCGATGGCGAGCGCAAGGCGCTTGATGCGCCGTGGCGCAAATATCAGATGCCGGCCTATCATCTCACGACGCCGGATCGAGATGGCGTCACGCTCGTGAATATTGGGGTGGGGCCCTCCAACGCCAAGACCATCACCGACCATCTGGCCGTGCTGCGCCCTCATTGTTGGATGATGATTGGCCATTGCGGCGGGTTGCGTCACACGCAGCGCATCGGCGACTACGTCTTGGCGCACGCTTATTTGCGCCGGGACAAAGTGCTTGACGATCGCGTGCCGCTGGAAGTGCCGATCCCGGCCATCGCTGAAGTGCAGGTGGCGCTGCAACAAGCCGCGGCGGGCGTCTTTGGCGGAGGAAAAGACGAGCTGCGGCGTCGATTGCGTACAGGAACCGTGGTGTCGTACGCGGATCGCAATTGGGAGCTCAATTACAATCAGGAACGGACATTGCTGTCACAATCGCGCGCCATTGCCGTTGATATGGAAAGCGCGTGCGTGGCGACGCAAGGCTTCCGCATGCGCGTGCCATATGGCGTTCTGCTGTGCATTTCCGATAAGCCCGCGCATGGCGAGATAAAGCTGCCTGGCGTAGCGGATCGTTTCTATGACAGTGCGATCGGCGCGCATTTGCGCATTGGGCTGGAGGCGGTGGAGCTGCTGAAACAGAATCGCGATCAGCTGCATAGCCGAAAGCTGCGGGCTTTCGACGAGCCGCCATTCAGATGATCGGTGTTGGAAGGTGCGCTTTGCGTGGCTAAAGATATGTCATGCAGGACAGGGTCATCAATTTCGACGGCATTGTGAATTTCCGCGATTTCGGCGGCTATGACACTGCCGATGGCGGCAAGCTGAAGCGCGGCGTGTTGTTTCGCTCCGCTTCATTTCACAATCCCAGCGAAGCGGATGTGGCCAGGCTCGATCAGATCGGCGTGCGGTTTCTGGTCGATCTGCGCCGCCCCGAGGAACGCGTGACCGAGCCGAACAAATGGCCGGGCGCGTCGTGCCGCAGGATTCAAAACGACGAGGGCGACCCCAACAGTTTCGCGCCGCATTTGCAGGCTTTGCTGGCAAGCGATCTGACGGCGGCCTCGGTCCGGGATTACATGAAGGGCGCGTATCGCGGTTTCGCCTCCGATCCGCGCCACATCATGCTCTATCGCGCCTGGTTCGCGGAGCTCGCGCAGGGCGGACCGGGCGTCATCCATTGCGCCGCGGGCAAGGACCGCACCGGGCTTGGCTGCGCGCTCACCTTGCACGCGCTTGGCGTTGATGAGGACACCGTGTTCGCCGATTACGATTTCACCAACCAAGCCATCGACATGGAAGCGCGCTTGCCGCGTATCCGCGCCGGCATGGAAAAGCGCGTCGGCAAACCATTGAGCACGGATGTGCTGCGTCCCATGCTTGGCGTTCATGTCGATTATCTGCGCGAGGCGTTCGATGCGATCGCGGCCAAGCATGGCGGCATCGACGCATATCTTACGCAGGTTCTTGGCGTTGGCGTGAAAGAGCGCGCCGCCTTGCGCGAACAGCTGCTCGCCTAGCGGGCGGCGTCCTCAAGCCACAATTCGGCGACGCGCACGGATCCGGTGATCAGCGCTTCGATTTGCGCCGGCGTATAGCGCTCTGGCAGCGCGCCGCTTTCATAGCCGCGGGCGATCTCCGTTGCGGCGCTGCTGGTTTGTTCGATGAAGTGCGGCCACGGACCGCCGCCTTCCGGGATCGCGCCGGCGGCTTCCAACTCGGCGAGCTTGGCGGCGATCGCGTCGCGCGCTTGCGTATGATGTTCAAGCCGCGTCGTTTCGCGGAAGAGCGTGATCTGCGGCGACATTTCCGAAAGCGCTGCGTAGATGACGATGAAGTGCGCGAGCATTTCCGATTCAAAACCGCGCCCGGCCCCTTCGATCCAGACGTTCAGCGTTTCGTCCTCACACGCCATGTCTGCGGCTTGCGCGGCCGCGTCCGCGTCGAGGCGCGCGCGTTGCGGTTCGGTCCAGGCGTGTGCGGCGTCATTGACTTGTACGCTGAGCGCCGCCGATTGCCATGGACGCAGCAGGCCGCACTCAAGACCGCGCCGGGCGATGGTCTCGACAAAAACAAGGCTGCGATATTGCCGCGGTGTCTCGTTGTCTTGCGCGCTGGCGTTGGCGCCGAACAGTGTCAGCGCCTCCGCCGCGGTGAAAATCGCCGCGGTGAAAATCATTGAGCGCGCTTTCATGGCTCTCCCGTCCGCGTTCATTTGCAACGAGGAGAGTCTAGCGGCGCAGGCCGCGCGGCGCAAAGTTACGCTCAGCTCGCGGCTTTGCGCTTTTCCATCATGGATTCGAAGTTCGACCACACGCCGGTATCGCCGTGCCAATCGCCCTTCGTCGCCGCCTTCGAATATTCGGTGGCGCGCGCCTCGAAGAAATTGGCGTGCTCGACGCCATTCAAGATGGCGGTGAGCCAGGGGATCGGGTGCTCGCTCTGGCCATACACCTTCGGCAAGCCGAGTTGCCCCAGACGCCAGTCGGCGATGTAGCGGATGTATTTCTTGATGTCGGAATCCGTCATGCCCTGGACAGGGCCCATCTCGAAGGCGAGGTCGATAAATTTGTCTTCCATGCTGACGACGGTTTTGCAGCAATCGACAATATCGTCCTTCACGCTCTGGGTCAGCGCGTTGGTTTCCTGCGCATAGGTATGGAAGAGCTTGATCATGCCTTCGCAATGCAAGCTTTCATCGCGCACGGACCACGTCACGATCTGCCCCATGCCCTTCATCTTGTTGAAGCGCGGGAAGTTCATCAGCATCGCGAACGACGCAAAGAGCTGCAGGCCTTCGGTGAAGCCGCCGAACATCGCGACGGTGCGCAGGATGTCGGCGTCGCTCTCGATGCCGAACTTGCCCATATAATCGTGCTTATCGCGCAGCGCCTGATAGTCGTAGAAGGCCGCGAATTCCGCTTCCGGCATGCCGATGGTTTCGAGCAGCAGGGCGTAGGCGGCGATGTGAACGGTTTCGATGTTTGAGAACGACGCGAGCATCATCTTGATCTCGGTCGGCTTAAACACGCGCGAATAGCGCTCCATGTAATTGTCGTTCACCTCGACGTCCGACTGGGTGAAGAAGCGGAAGATCTGCGTCAGCAGATTGCGCTCTTCGTCCGAAAGCTTGGAAGCCCAATCCTTGACGTCTTCGCCAAGCGGAACTTCTTCCGGGACCCAATGCACCTGCTGCTGACGGCGCCAGAACTCGTAAGCCCAGGGATAGCGGAACGGCTTATACCCAAGAGACGGCGTTCTCAGCCCCGGCAATTTTCCCCCATTCGCGCCAGACATTGCGATCGCTTCCTCCCGGAATCGGAATGAACTCTAGATATAGAACGTCCGGTGACGGTCGCCCACCATATCTGGAGGGATTCAGCTGCGAGTCTCCTTTAAGAAAGGTTACCGCGCCCCCTGCGGAGGACCATGCCGTGATTCATGTCCGGGAAAAGCGTAGCGGCTGCGACGCCTGTGGATTTTGGCGCCTCTGAGGCGCTTAGCGCCGCATTGTCAGCGTGAAGCCGGCGAAATTTTCGTCTTGGGAAAAGCTCTCACGGCCAATGCGGGCGGAAACTTCGCGTTCCACATAGGCGAGGGAGGCTTGAATGCCGTTGCGCTCGTAGGTCACGCCGGCCGACATATCTCCAACCTCGACGCGCTCCTGCAGGGCCAAGGCGCCGCCGCGGCCGGTTAAATTGCTGGCCTGGCCGAAGCGCCACGTAAGCGCCTCATCGTCGTCGGCGACGAAGAAGTAAATGGAGGAATTCTGGCCGCGCTCATTGTCCCGCTGCACGAGACCGCGGCCGATCCGTAATTCTGAGCCGCTGCTGCCGCTATTGATCTCGCCATCATCATCGGCGCGAAGGGTGGCGCGTTGGGCTACCGCAAAATCGAGTGGGACGCCGGCGCTATCGCCCGCGGCCGCGAATTCCAGTTCAACGCCGCGCCGTTCTCCGAAATAGGAGGGGGCGGCAAATGCTGGCGATGTGCTCGGGGAGAAATGGAAACGAGGCGAGACCTCGTTGCCGAAATTGAATTTAAGCGGCTGCTCTTCTGGCTGTGCAGGTGCAGCATTGGTGTCTTCAAGGGCGACGCCCTCGACCAATGGTTGGGCGGCGGCAGGCGAGATCATTACCGCGCCTAGAGCGCAACTCGCCGTTAAGAGAGATCTTACTGACACTGCCATAACGCGGCCCCAACCCGGTTGGTCCTGAAGCGGCAATGCACGAATGCTGCCACAGGTTCCCTGAGAGGTTAAGTCTGAGTGTGCATTAATTCCGAACTGTAATGGTTACTCCGGCGAACCGTTCTTCGGTTGAGAATGAATCCCGGCCCACTGTCACGCTGACTTCGCGCTCCACATACGCCAGCGACGCCTGAACCCCGTGCACTTCGTAGGTCACGCCGGCTTGAATATCGCCGATTTCAACGCGGTCCTGTAGCGCGAAACCTGCGCTCGCGCCGCCAAAGGCCGTGCGCTGGCCTGGGCGCCAAACGAGCGCCTCGTCTTCGGAGGCGATGAAAACATACCATGCCGCGTCGGGCGCGTTTTCCCGGCTCAGCCCGCGGCCGAGGCGCACTTCAGCGCTCCGGCTTTCGCGCGCGACATCGCCCGCAGCGTCGAAGCCGAAGCGTCCGCGTTGCGCGGCGGAAACTCCGAAACCGGCGAGCCCTTGCGCGCTGAGTTCGAATTCGTAGCTGGTGTCGGGCGCCGCGAAATCGCGTGAGCGCAACGGCGCGACGCTGAGATTGGTGAACCGGAAATCGCCCGCGCGGCCGATGTCCAGGCTGATTTGGTCGCTGAATGAGCTCGCCAAATGTGTGTCGGCGAAGCTGACCCCATCAAGGGCGACGAAACTTGGCGGCGGCGCGTCAGCTTCTTGAGCCGTGGCGATTTGTGCCGCGCAGTTTATTAAACCCACCAGGCCAACGACCACGAGCTTGCGTAATAGCATCGCGATTGTCCTCCCGATAACGTGAGGATGTAGTAAGCCGGGTGAACGAATCGTTACCGCGCATGTGTGTTGCGCTTAGCGGCGGACCAATGAGCGCTGCATGATCACCACGTCGAGCAGGCGGCCGAATTTTTCGCCGACATTGGTCAGCGTGCCGGCTTGAACAAAGCCGAGCTTTTTATGCAGGCCGATGGACGCAGCATTGGCGCTGTCGCCGATCAGGGCAATCGCTTCGCGTGCGCCGTCGCCTTTCAACATGTGCAAGACTTCGTTCACCATCAGCGCGCCGGCGCCTTGGCGCATGCTCGTGGGCGCGGTGTAAACCGAAATCTCGAAGGTGCCGGCATAGGCGGGCCGCTCATGATACGGCTTGGCGTAGGCAAAGCCGAGGACGCGCGTCAGATCCGTGGTGGGCGAAGCGACCACCCACGGCCAACCCTGGGCCACGACATGGCTCCAACGGGCGGTCATCTCATCGAGGCTGGGCGGTTCGAGCTCGAACGAGCCCGTGCTGGAGAGGACGTGGTGCGCGTAAATGAGCTGCACCGTTTCCAGGTCCTGCTGAAAACATGGACGGATGAGCAGGGAGGGGCGGTTGGCGGCCATGGGCTCGTTCGGTGGCCTGACGCCGGGCGGCGGTCAAGCGTGACCGCCCCTCGGGCGCGACAGCGGGGCGCATTCACCAGATACCAACCCGGATAGCATAGGATCGACCCCGATATGACGGGGAAGTCCAAACGGATGGCGGTCCAGGCCTTGGTGCTCGGGCTGGCGGCTGGCGCTTTGAGCGCGTGCGCCTCGACACCCGCGCCGGTGGCGGGCGTGGCGGCGCGCGCCAGTGCGCCCGCGGCCCTGCGTCCGCGCTTGGAGCCGCTGCCTTACGATCCGGGCGCGCCGCCGCACGTTCTGGACGCCGCCGCTAATCTGCAATGCGTGCCGTTTGCGCGGCGCGAGAGCGGCATCGAGATTTACGGCAACGCGAATACGTGGTGGCGCAGCGCCGCCGGGCGCTATCCGCGCTCGTCATCGCCCGCGCCGGGCTCGGTGGCTGTGATCGAGGGCTATTATGGGCCTGGGCGGGGGCATGTCGCCGTTGTGCGCGAGATCGTTTCCGAGCGGGTTTTGCGCGTCGATCATGCCAATTGGCTCAATAATGGCGAGATCAGCGTCAACGTGCCCGTGCTCGACGTTTCGCCGAACAATGATTGGAGCCAGGTGCGCGTCTGGCACATTCCCGGCGGCCATTGGGGCGGGCGCGTTTACACTGTCGAGGGGTTTATCCACCCCTTCGCGCTGCCGGCGATGAGCTAAGCTTTAAAAGCCGAAATCTGGCCGAATTAACCAGCATTACCAAGAATACATCGCTGCATGCTGTGCGTTTACCATAAAACGCGGTGCTTTCGCGTTTTCGGCCGTTATTCATTTAAGTGTTCTTTAAGGCTAATGGCGCGTTTGTAGTCGCTGGTTTGGGGGCGACCCCGTCTGGGCTTTTTGGGCATGTCGACATCGCGCGCACTCTTGCTCGCGGCTGCTGCGGCGGCTGGACTGACGGCAGTGGAAGCGGAAGCGCTGACGCCGCTATCGGTCGATCTGGCGATCGATCCGTCCGTTCATGAAGGGCCGTCTCAACACGCCACGTTGGCGCCGAGCGCGTTCGAGCGCCCCTCGGACGACGCCTACGAGCCCACCGCTTTTGTCGCTGACCGCACCGCGAATCTTCAGTGTGTCCCGTTCGCACGTCAACAAAGCGGCGTTGAGATTTACGGCAACGCCAATACGTGGTGGCGCCAAGCTGCGGGGCGCTTTGAGCGCTCAAGCGAGCCGGAAGAGGGCGGCGTTTTGGTGCTCCGGGGCTACAACAACCCTAATCGCGGCCATGTCGCCGTGGTGCAGGAGATTGTTTCTCCGCGCCTGATCATCGTCGATCACGCCAATTGGCTGAATAATGGCGAAATCACCCGCGACGTGCCGGTGCGCGATGTGTCGGACGCGGGCGATTGGAGCAAGGTCCAAGTCTGGCATGTGCCTGGCCGTCATTGGGGCGGGCGCGTCTACAATGTTCAGGGTTTTATCCTAGATGCGGTCGAGGCCGCTCGGCAAAGCGCGCCGGCCGTAGGTTAATCCAAGCCATCTGGCTTTGCGCTCGTCGCTCCATTGCCGTTGTGACGCTCCGTGACGCCGAAATCGCGTGATTTGCGTCCGAACGGCGCGGCATCGAAGCCCTCGGCGGCAAGGCCGCGCTTTAGCAATTCCCGCACAGCCGCAGCCCGGCTCGGCATGCGGCTTTTGAAGCGCCAATCGTCGACCGCCGCGATTTCCTCCGGCGTGAGCATGATCTGCAATCGTTCTCCGCGTGTCAGTTTCATGGTTCCGATCCCTTCAAGCGTAGAAATACGTCACTTACTCATTCGTTCCTCTCTGAGTGGAACTCGCTGAGTCTCCTTTTTGTGATCAGGCAGATTTGTAAGTTGTTGTGCGGTCAATTTAAATAATAGCGATAATTGTTTGCGGTTTTACTTTGATTTCCCCTGGGGCTCGTCGTAGGGTTTTCCTGGGCGCAACTGAGGAAACCTATGTCGATGCCTCCGACACATTCCGAAGCGCGGCGCGTTGGAACAGCGGGCGGCTTATTGCGGCGCCTGCGGCTTTGGTTTGCGCCAACGCCTAAAGTTGAAAGCGCGGAGTTCGGACACAAGCTGCCGCCCATTGCCGAGATTGTCGCCAAGACGGGGCGCGACGGCGGCAACGGCGCGTGAACCGTCCAATGCGCTTTTCAAGCTCGGTGAAACAGCGCTAGCGTCCGCCCGATCTTTCAGGGGGATGTCAGATGGGAAACGGCGCGGCGGCGACGGCGGATGTACGACAAGCGGCGGCAAAGCCGGCAAAGAAACGCCGCAAGAATTTTCTTCAGCACATCACGGAAAGCGCCCCCTGGGGCATTTTCATTTTCCTATGCATCGTCGTGAACGCGGCGATCCTTGGTTATGACGCGCACTATGGCGGCGTGAATCCGTACCACGAGCTCATCGAGCAGTGGAACATGTACTTCCTTTTCATTTTTACCGCTGAATTGCTGCTTGAGTTTTGGGCGCAGGGGCCGCGCCGTTATTTTCGCAACGGTTGGAATATTTTCGACGTGCTGGTCGTCGGCTTAAGCTACGCAGCCGTCAGTCCCGCGATTTCGGCCTTGCGGACGCTGCGCGTTGTGCGCGTGTTTCGCCTTGTCAGCGCCGTGCCGCAAATGTGCCGCGTGGTGGAGGCGCTCTTTACGGCGCTGCCGGGCATTCTTGCATCGTTCGCCATCCTGGCAGTGGTTTTCTACATCGCGGCGGTTATGGGCACGACGCTGTTTCACCAGGATGAAGGTTTCAAGGATCTTGGCGCTGCGCTGCTGACGCTATTTGCGCTCGCGCAATATGATGGCTGGGGGGAAACCATCGCGCGCCTACAAGAGCAGAACCCCTATGCGTGGGTGTATGTCATCGGCTTCACAGTGATCGCGGCGTTCGCCGTGCTCAATCTCTTCATCGGCGTTATCGTCGAGGCGGTGCAAGCTGCTCCCCAGGAAGAAATCAAAGAAGAGATTGAGGAAGTGCAGGAGGATGTCGAGGACATCCAGGAAGCGCAGGAGGATGCGGCCGAATTACAAAGGGAGCTGCTTCAGGAGGTGCGCGCGTTGCGCGCCGAAGTGGCGTCCCTGCGCAATGTTGGCCCGCCGCCGGCTTAGCGGGCGGCGACGAGAACTGGCGGCGCCAATACGCTGTTGACGCCTTGAATAATTCCGTTGCTGGCTTCGATATCGCGCATGACAATCAATTGATCGTTGACGCGCAAGCCATCCCTGCCGTCGACTTCGAGTTGGTAGCCGCTCGCTGCTTCGATACGCGAAACACGCTCGCCAATGCTGTCGCGCGTCACGCGTTGCGCTACGACATGATAGGCGAGCAGCCCAAGCAATTCCTCGTGTGCAAGAGGCGCTTCAAGCCGTTCAAGCTCGCGCGCATCCATGCGGCGAAAAGCTTCATCTGTGGGCGCAAAGAGCGTGAATGGGCCTTCGCCTCGTAGGGTTTCCTCATAGCCGGCGCGCTCCACCAGTGTGAGGAAGTGCGTGAATTGCCCGCTTGCTGCTGCGACATCGATCACATCGCCATTGGGGTCTGGCGTGTCGGTCGCTGCAACAAAGAAACGGTCACCGACGCTGGCGAAAGCAGGGGCTGCGGCAAATGCCGAGGCGACGGTAAGCGAGCGGAGGAGGTTGCGCCTGTTCATGCAGACACAACCCGCCGCGCCCAGACTCGGTTTCCTAAAATTGGCAGCAGGCTGGCGCCGCAGTGCGGCATCAGCGATGATGCGGGCATGTCAGTTTGGTCCCGTATCGTGGAACTTGCCGCGCGCGCCTTCGATCCAGAGGCCGATCCGCCGGAATTTGGCGAGGAATGCGCGCCGAGTCCTAACGATGTCGGCTTTACCGCCGCCGTAATCGGTTTGGCGGCGAAAATGGCGAAGGCGGACGGCGAGGCTACCGAGAGCGAGTTGCGGGCGACCCAGCAAGTATTTCGCCCGCCGCCGGGCGAGGAAGTTGCGTTCCGTCGCGCCTTCATGTTGGCGCAGCAAACAATTCTGGGATTTGATTCCTACGCGCGGCAGATCGGCCGCAAATATCGCGCCCGGCCCTGTTTGCTCGAGGACGTGCTCGACGGCCTATTTCATATCGCCGCCGCCGATGGCCGCGTCGACGAGGCCGAACTCGCCTATTTGGAGCAAGTGTCTGGCCTGTTCGGCTTCAGCGAGATGGAGTTTCGCCGCATCAAGGCGACCAATCTCGGCCCGGATGCTGACGATCCTTATGCGGTGCTTGGGCTATTGCCGGGCGCCGACATGCAGGAAGTGCGGCACGCTTGGCGGCGTCTTGCGGCTGAAAATCATCCGGACCGGATGACTCAGCGGGGGGCGCCCCAAGAATTTGTAGAGATCGCGCGTGAGAAAACGGCGGCCATTAATGCTGCCTATGCACGCATCCGTGAGCAGCTCTCGGTGAACGCATGATGAGCGAAAGCGAGGCGGCTGCTGCGTGCCGCACGTGCGCCGTATTGATGACGCAGATTGGGTGGCCATATTGCTTTCAACAGGAGTATGCCGATGCCCGAAGCCGCTGCCAGTTCAAATATCTTGAGTGCGCTCGTTCGCGCCCTGGGCTGGCTGGCGCTAATCGTTGGCGCGGGCTTGGCATTGATGTTCGCCGCTGCCGCGGCCCTGGTGATCGGGCTCATGATTGCCGGCGCGGCGCTGGCGCTGCGGTTCGCGCCGCGCCAAGCGATGGCCGGGGGCGCAGACATTTTGGACGCTCAACGCACCCCGAGCGGCTGGGTCGTGGAGGCTGCGGCGCGCCGCAAGTCTTGAACCGGTGCGGAGGCGCGCCATGAGCGCTCTCCAGATTGTCGAGCGGCCCTCGCCGAATTTCGACGCCCGCACGCGCCCGATCGATCTGGTCGTCTTGCACTATACCGGCATGCAGAACGCCAAGACCGCGCTGGCGCGTTTGACCGATGCATCCCCGGTGGCGGGTGATTATCCCGGGCCATGGCAAAGCCCGGAAACGCCGCTGGACGCGCCCTTGGGGCGCGTATCTGCGCATTATCTTGTCGCTGAAGACGGGACGGTCTTTCAGATAGTCGCCGAAGAAGCGCGCGCATGGCACGCAGGCGCATCGAGTTGGGAGGGCGAGGGCGATGTTAATTCGCGCGCCATCGGCATCGAGATCGTCAATGGCGGGCACGATTTTGGTCTGCCGGATTTTCCCGATGCGCAAATCGACGCGCTGATCTTGTTGCTGAAGGAAATTCTGCCGCGTTGGCCGGGGCTTTCGCCTGCGCGTGTCGTGGCTCATTCGGACATCGCGCCTGAGCGCAAACTGGATCCGGGCGAAAAATTTCCGTGGATCCGCTTAGCGGAGGCGGGAGTTTCGATTTGGCCAAAGCGTATGTCGATGAGCTTTCCGCCTGGCGAGGATCGTGTCGGGCGTGTGCAGGGCGAACTCGCCTTGATCGGCTATGGCGTTGAGAAATCCGGCGCGATGGATGCACCGACGCGCGCAGCTCTGGTTGCGTTTCAGCGCCGTTTTCGTCCGCAAAAAATCGATGGGCTCATCGATCAGGAAACGCAGGAATTGCTTGCCGCCGTATCGCGCGCGACGCGCTAGTTAAGTGCGTAAGGCTCAAGCGTAACCGGCGTGGCCTTGAAGGAGGGCGTCTTGCTGCGCGGATCGACCTCCGTCCCGGTCAGTGCATTGGCTTCGGGGAAGTAGGCCATGACGCTGCCGGGCGTGATGTCGTAAGCGCGCACGGTGACACCCTCCATGCGTCCATGCGCGGAAGTAAGTGTCGCGCGGTCGCCATCCTTGAGGCCGCGCGCTGCTAGATCGGCGGCGTTGAGCATGACCGACCAGCGATCGGCTTTGCCGCGATACGCATCCGTGCGCTCATAGATGATGGTGTTGAACTGGCCCTCGGAGCGCACCGTTGTGAGTGTGAGGCCGGCGCCGGGTGCATCCGGGAGCGGGCGCACGACAAAATGAGCTTGCCCGGCCTCGGTGTGAAAGCGCGGCTCATGCAGGATGCGGCCGCGTATGTGGAACTCGCGCTTGGCGACATCGATGTCGGCCAAATCCTCCATGCCGGGCACGATTTTGGCGATGGCTTCGCGCACCGTGCGATGTTGCTGGAAGGCTTTGAAGTCGATGCCGCACTCGGGCAGGAGGCGCTCGGCGATCTCGGTGAGGATGACGGTTTCGGGCCGCACGCCATCGAGGCGATGTATGCCGCCATCCGAGAGCCGCACATAATTGAACATGCTCTCCTGTGTGGTCGGTTGCCATTCTTCATCGCGCGGTGACGGGTAGAATGAGTGCTTCGCCATTATCGATGCCGTGAATACGGCCGCGATTGAGCGTGGTGGTGAGGAAGAGCTTGAAGCCGATGCGGTCGAGCGCTTCGCGCGCCCATGTCGCGTTTGGATTGGCTTCGTAGAGATTGCCGCCCATCAGCAGCGCGCAATCGATCTCGCCGCGCTGCGCCGCTTTCATGCCGGCCATGGTGTCATAGCCCGCCTCGCGCGAGAGCGAGACGCCGAACGCGGCTTCCATGCGCGCCATCACATCTTCCGTTAGCACTGGTTTGACGCCGATCGTGCCGATGCCTTGCACGTTGGAATGCCCGCGCAGCGGCAAGAGACCCGCGCCGGGACGTCCAATCATGCCGCGCAAAAGCGCAAGATTGGCGATGTATTCGACATTGTCC
>JAUIJZ010000027.1 GCA_030430715.1 Alphaproteobacteria bacterium | reverse complement strand
GCGGCGGCGATGACGCCTTGCCCTACGCCAATCATTTCCTCGTCGGCACGCCGGAGGAATACAAGGTTGAGCGCGTCGCGCAGGCGCAGCTGCCGGCGGGCGGCACGATCGCATACCAGCATGGCGGTGGCGCAGGTTTCGGTTCGCCGTTGCTGCGTGATCCGGAGGCCGTCAAGGAAGACGTGCTCGATGAATATGTGAGCCTCAAGGCGGCGCGCGAAAAGTACGGCGTCGTGCTGAAGGGCGCGCTTGAGGATTATGATTTGGACGTCGACGTCGCGGCCACGAACGCGCTGCGCGCAAAGATGATAGCTGAACGCAACGCCGCATTGCAGGCGAAATAGGACGAGGCGGCGGGAAACATGGCCTATCGCGTCGGCATCGACATTGGCGGCACCTTCACGGACTTCGCGCTGCTCAAGGGCGCGGACGTCATCCTGCATAAAAATCTGAGTACGCCGGAGGACCGCTCCATCGGCGTAATGACCGGGCTTGAAAAGCTGGCGCGGATGGAGGGCGTCCCGCTCAGCGATTTTCTCGGCCAGTGCGACGCAATTGTGCACGGCACGACTATCGCCGACAACACGCTGATCGAGATGAACGGGGCGCTCACCGGCCTGATCACCACCGAAGGATTCCGCGATGAGATCGAATATCGCCGCGGCTTCAAGGAAGATATTTGGGACGTGCGGCTTGAGCCGCCTAAGCAGATCACGCCGCGCCGGCGCAGGCTGACCGTGCCCGAGCGTATCTTGCACGATGGCGCGGTGCATAAGCCCTTGGACGAAGCGGCGGTGCGCGTAGCATGCGGGCGGCTGAAAAAGCAAAACGTGGAATCGGTGGCGATCTCGCTGCTGTTTTCGTTCGTCAATCCGGCGCACGAGAGGCGCGTTGCGGAGATTGTCCGCGAGGAAATGCCGGGCGTGCATATTTCGCCCTCGCATGAGGTGCTCTCGCGCGGGCCGGAATATGATCGCACCAGCACGACAGTTGTGAACGCCTATGTGGCGCCGCGCGTGACGTCTTATATTGAGAAGCTGGTGTCTCGCCTGAGAGCGGCAGGCTATCGCAATCAGCTCATGGTCATGCAGGCGTCGGGCGGCGTCATGACCAAGGATTATATCGAAGGCTCGCCTATTCGCGTGCTGGCGTCTGGGCCAGCGGGCGGCGTCGTCGGCTCGGCGCATGTGGGCTCGGCGAAGGGTTATCCGAACCTGTTGTGCGTCGATATGGGCGGCACCTCATACGATATGTCGGTGGTGGTGAACGGCGCCGCGCCTGCCGAAGCAGGCTGGAACATGCACCATCGCTATCTCATCGGCGTGCCGATGGTGAAGGTCGAGACACATGGCGCGGGCGGAGGCTCGATCTGCTCCGTCAATAATGGCGTGCTCGAAGTCGGGCCGGCTTCTGCCGGAGCCGATCCAGGGCCGATCTGCTATGGCCGGGGCGGCAAGGCGCCGACGATCACCGACGCGCTGCTGATGCTTGGCATCCTCTCGCCTGATGCGGGTTTCGCAGGCGGCAGTTTCCAGCTGAAGAAGGATGGCGTCGAAGCGGCATTTGCGGCGTTGGCCGATCCGCTTGGCTATTCGGCGGAAGACGCGGCGTTCGATTGCTGGCGTGTCGTCAACGCCAACATGACTCAGGCGGTGCGCCGCACCACTGCCGGCAAAGGCATCGACCCGAAGGACATGGTCATGCTGGCATATGGCGGCAACGGCCCCGCGTTCGCGGCGATCCAGGCCGAAGAACTCGGCATCGAGAAAGTGCTGGCGCCGAAAGCCTCGCCCACCTTCTCGGCGCTTGGCGCGCTGGTCGCCAATCCGAGCATCGACGAAGAGCGCTCCTATATCGCGCCGGCCGATGCGCTCGACATCGGCAAGCTGAAGTCGCTTTGGAGCGAGCTTGGGAAACGGGCCGAAACGTATTTCACCGGCGCGAAATTCGGGAAGGCGGACATTAAAGCCAAGTATCAGATGAACATGCGCTATGGCGGGCAGAATTGGGCGCTGACTTTCGACATCCATGAAGGCGCGCTGCATGATTTGTCATTCGTCGATGCGGGCATCGGCGCGCGCGCGATTGAAGCGTTCAATCAGCGGCACACGGAAGAATACGGCCACATCCGAGAGCACGAAACGCCGGAAATCACCGGCGTGCGGCTGGCGACATTCGTGGACACGCCGTCGCCGCCGGCGGCTAAGGGGTTCGGCGCGCGAGCCGCCGCCGCCAAACCCGCCAAGACGCGCCGCGCCAATCTTGGCAAGGGATTCAAAGATACGAACGTTTATCTAGGCGACGATTTAAAGCCGGGGCATGAAATCATGGGGCCGGCGATTATCGAGGAGACGTTCACGACCATCGTTGTTTATCCAGGTTGGAGAGCGGCGATTGACGATGCGGGCGATTACGAACTAACGCGGGTCGCGGGCTGAGGGGCGCCGCTTCGATGTCCGCACTTCGCTCCTTGAAGATTCTCGAACTGGCCGAAGGCGTGGCCGGGGAATATTGCGGTAAGCTGCTTTCTGATTTCGGCGCGGACGTGATCAAGATTGAGAAGCCGGGCGAAGGCAGTCCGACGCGGCGCCTCGGCCCGTTCGGGCCAAGGGGCGATGCGCCGGAGACGAGCGGTCTGTTCGCCTATCTCAATACCAATAAGAGTTCGGTCGAACTTGATGTGACCAGCAAGGCTGGCGCAGCGGCGCTTTTGAAACTCTTGCCGCATGTGGATGCGGTGATTGATGATCATCCGCCGGGGTGGCTGCGCGAAATCGGGCTGAACCCAGAGAAGCTAGAAGACAAATATCCCGGCCTGATCGTGTGTTCGATTACCGCGTACGGACAGGACGCGCCGGAAGATAGCCAGCATGCCGAAGACATCAACGTGATGCATGCGAGTGGCTGGGGCTTTCATACCCCGAGCGGCGCCGATAATGCGCGTGCGCCGCTCAACGGGCCTGGCCGCTTTCTGCCGAGCTATGAAGGCGGACTGGAAGGCGCACTTTGCGTGGCGGCTTCGCTTTATGAAAAGCTGGAATCCAAGCGCGGGCGCTTCATCGAGGTGTCTAAGCAGGCGGCGCTGACGTCGCGTTGCGATTATGTCGTGGGGCAGATGATCGCCGGCGATATGGATGTGTCGCAGGATCGCCGCGCGTTCGATCTGTTCGGACCGGCCGGCATTTTCCATACGCGCGACGGCTTTGTGTATATTTTTATGTCCGCGCCAGCGCATTGGCAGGGACTGCGCCAGCTTCTGGGCGATCCTGAATGGATGCAGGCGTTTCCCGAGGATTGGCTGGAAAAGCAATGCACGCCACAGCGTGTCGCACTCGTCCGCGAGATGCTTGCGGGATGGCTGAAGGACAAAGCTAAGGATGATGTCGCCGAGGCGGCGCAAAAACTAGGCGTGACGCTGGTGGCGGTGAACACGGCCAAGGACATGCTGGCTTCTACGCAATTCACGTTCCGCGAGTTTTTCGCCAGCATCGCGCATCCGGTCATGGGCGAGGCGCGCTATCCCACCGTGCCCTACAAAATGAGCGCTACGCCGGCGAAGCTTGAACGGCCCGCGCCGCTGTTAGGTCAGCATACGGACGGCGTGCTTGCCGCGCGTGAGCCATGACCAAGGCGTCGCGCGGCGGGCCGCTGCAAGGCGTGCGGGTGGTTGAAATCACCAAGGTCTGGGCCGGCCCCTATGCGGGTAAGTTGCTGGGGTATCTCGGCGCGGAGGCCATCCGCGTCGAAAGCATGGGCTCGCTCGATGTGACGCGCACCTATGGCGTTGAGGACATCAACAACGCGCCCGGCTTCATGGCGGTGAACCCGCAAAAGCTCAGCGTGCAGATCGACATGAAGACGGAAAAGGGACTGGCGCTGCTGCTCGATCTTATTCGCCAAGCGGACATCGTGATCGAGAATCTGCGGCCGGGCGCCATGGAGCGGCTCGGGCTCGGTTATGAGCAGGTGAAGCAGGCCAAGTCAGACATCATCTATGTATCGATGAGCATGTTCGGCAATCGGGGCCCGCTTGCCTATCAAACCGGATACGCACCCTGCTTCGCGGCTCTGGGCGGCTTGAGCGCGCTGGTCGGGTATGAGGGCGAGCCGCCTACCGGCATGAACATACGCTATGCGGATTCCACATTCGGCGCGCTCTCGGCTTATGCGGCGGTGGTTGCGCTGCTGCATCGGCGCCGAACCGGCGAGGGACAACACATAGATGTGTCGGCAGTCGAGTGCATGACCAGCATGATCGGCGATGCGGTGATGGACTTCATGCTCAACGGCGTAGAACGGCTGTGCGATGGCAATCGTCACGCTGAAATGTCGCCGCACGGAATATATCCTTGTCAGGGCGGCGACTGGATCAGTATTGCGGCGGCGAACGATGAATCATGGCGCGCCCTTGCCGAGGAAATGGGCCAGGGCGCGCTTGCCAGGGACGAGCGCTTTGCGACGCTGACCGCACGCAAAGCTAACGAGGATGAACTGGATCGTCTCGTTGCGGGCTGGAGTGCTACCCGCAACGCGGAGGCGCTGAGCAAGGCGCTGCAAAAGCGCGGCGTCGCCGCCGGCAAAAGCCAGAACTCAATCGACCTCATTGCCGATCAGCGCCTCTGGTCGCGCGGCCTTTTCCAAGATGTAGATGACGGCCAGGGCGGAAGCCGGCCAGTCATCGGGCCCTCCTGGCGCATGTCGCGCGGGGCTTCGCTTGAGCGCGGCGCGCCACGCTTGGGCGAACACAACGCCTATATCTTCGGAGAAGTGCTCGGCTTGTCCGAGGCGGCGCAACGCGAACTCGCGGACGCCGGCGCGATCCGCTGAGGTCAAGCCGGACGGCCACCGCCGCAGGCTGGGACTAGTCCTTGCGCGAAATGTCTACCGTTTCACGCAAATTGCGGGGAACAGCTGGTCTCTAGGCGCTATCGTGTCTTTGGTCCGGGCCAGCTCTCATTCCCGGCCCGTGACAACGCCCAATAAGCCATCGTCAGAATGCGCGGGGCGATGGAGCCAGGGATGACGGAAACGCTGTTCGCTTTCGACGGCCGCAATTATCAGGATTGCCAAAAGGCTTACCGCGGCGCCGGGAACCAGGAATACTATCTCGGCGACTATTCCATCGAAGCGGGTTCGGTGATTGACGTGCGCGCTGAGCGTAAGGCGGTGGGATCGCGCTCGCTGATCCGTTTACAATCGCAGACCAGATTGTTTTTCCGCCGCTCATGGTCGCACATTCGCGAAGACCCGACGGATGTGGCGGTGCTGTGGTTCGTCAAGCGCGGCCAGCTCTGCGTGTCGCATCAGCGTGGCTACACGGTCGCCAATGCGGGTGACTTCCTGATTACCCGCTCCATGACGCCGTTTTTCATCGAATGCCAAACCGACGAAGATTCGACGCATGAAACCTTTCATCTTGTCGTGCCCGCGCATGCTCTGCGCCGCCATCTGGCGCAGGACGTGCACACGGGCTTTTGTGTTGAAGCGGGGCGGCCGGAATTTGAGATCGCCGAGCGTCTGCTGAATGACGTATTCGCCGATGAGGGAAAGTTAGGCGAAGACAGCGCTCAGACGATCTTGGAAGGCGCTTTGTCCATACTCGGACAAACCATCCAAAGTCTCGATTCAGTGAGCGTGCCGCGCCAATCCGTTTCCGAGCGCCGCCTCCAGGAAGTATTGCGCTTCATCGACATTCATATTTCCGATCCCAAGCTGAGCGCGACCATGGTGGCGAAGGGAGCGGGAATTTCGCCGCGCTATTTGTCGTTTCTGCTGAAGCTGCATGGCGCATCGTTTTCCAGTCTGGTGTGGGATCAGCGGTTGAAGCTGGCGGCGCGCTGGATCGGTTCGCCCAAGGCGCGCGACGTTTCGATCAGCGAGATCGCATACAGGGTCGGGTTCAAGAGCCCGGCGCATTTCAGCCGCATGTTCAAGCGGACCTACAATATGAGCCCCCGCACCTATCGTGCGATCGGCGGCGACGCGGCGTGCGAGGGCGAGACGCCAGCGAACACCTTGCAATAGCTGGACACTGCGCAAAAGCGAGGGAGAGACAGATGAGTGCAGGCGAGCCAAGCGAACGGAAGGCAAGCGAGGCTGGCCCGCTGGCAGGCATGAGCATGGTCGACCCCGAACTCAGGGCGCGGCCGAATGCATTCTACCGGAGCATGCGCGAGAACGATCCCGTCCATTTCGACGAGAAGCTCGGCATGTATCTGGTGTCGCGGTTCGAGGATCTGCAAACGGTCCTGCGCGATCCGATCACCTATTCGGTCGAGCGCGGCTACAAGGCGCAATACGCGAAAGGCTTCTTCGAAGAGTTCAAGCAAATCCTGGAGCGCGACGGCCAAGGCTATTTCCCCGACGCCATTATGACCGACCCGCCGCAACACACGCGTATAAGGCGTCTGTTGGAGAAGGCGTTCACGGCGCACCGGGTCAAGGAATTGGAGCCGCGCATCACCGCCATCGCGGGCGGCCTGATCGAGGACGTGGCGAAAAAGGGCGAAGCGGACGGCGTGCGCGAAATCGCGGTGCCGCTGACCATCGACATCATTTGCGACCAGTTGGGCCTGGATAATGTCACTCGCGACCAAGTCCTGCGCTGGTCGCTGGCGATCACCGCGCAGATCGGCCGCATGCAGGATCGCGATCAGATGCGCGATAACGCCAAGGATATTTGCGAGCTGCAAAACGAACTCATCACGCGCATGAAAGCGCGTCAGGCCGATCCTCGCGAGGACATGATTTCCGACATCGTCCATGCACGCCTGGACGATGAGGAAAACCCGACGCTCACATTCGCCGAAGCGGTGTCCCTGGTGCGGGCGTTGCTGATCGCCGGCAACGAAACGACAGCGACCGCGATCGGCAATCTGCTTTTCATTCTGGCGACGCAGCCGGAAATTGCGCGCGAGCTCTACGAGAACGTCGAAGACGATCGCTACATGACGCGCTTCGTCGAGGAAATGCTGCGGATCGAGCCGCCGGTGCGTGGGCTCTCACGCATGACAACCAAACAAACCGAATTGGGCGGCACGCGCCTTCCCGAGGGCGCGCACATGCTTTTGCTCTATGCGTCCGGAAACGATGACGAAACCGAGTTCAAGGACCCGCGCGCGTTCGACATCAATCGGTCCAACCTTGGCCGGCATGTCGCGTTCGGAGCCGGGGTTCACCGCTGCATCGGTGCGGCGCTGGCGCGGATGGAGATCAAGGTGGTGGCGCGGGAGGTCATCAAGCGTCTGGACAACATCAAGCTTGCCGCTCCCGTGGACGAAATCACCTACCTCCCTACCGTTGCAACGCGCAGCATCGCCAAATTGCCGCTAACGTTCACGCGCCGGGCGTGAGATCTGGCCAGAAAGGAATGCAGCGTGGGGCGTGAGTTAGCGAAGAAAATTGCCATCATTACCGGCGGCGCGAGCGGGCTTGGCCGCGCGACGGCGGAAGTGTTCGTCCAAGAGGGCGCGAAAGTAGTCATTGCCGATTTGAACGCAGAAAAGGGCGAAGAGACCGCGCGCGCGCTCGGAGACGATTGCCGTTTCATCCGGACCGATGTCATGCAGGCCGATCAGGTGCAGGCGGCGGTGGATTTAGCTGTCTCCGCGTTCGGCGGCCTCAATGTCATGATGAACAATGCCGGCATCGGCGGAAAATTCCACGACCGCTTCATCAATGACGATCTCTCGGATTATCGCGCCGTGCTCGATTCCAATCTGCTCGGCGTGATGCTGGGTAGCCAGCGGGCGGCCCGCTACATGAAGGATCATGGCGGCGGTTCGATCATCAGCACGACCTCCACCGCCGCGCAGCTCGCTGGCTTTGGCGTGATGGCGTATCGGTCGGCGAAGGCGGCGGTCACCCTGTTTAGCCGTTCGATCGCGATCGATTTTGCTGAATACGATATTCGCGTGAACTGCATCGCGCCGGGCCAGATTCAAACGCCGATGACGACGTATGCCGAGCCCGGCATGAGCCCCGAGGTGGCCGCGCGCGTGGCAAAAGCCACCGAACCGGTGATGGACAGCGCGCGGCCGTTAAAACGCAAGGGCGCGCCGGCGGATGTAGCGCAAGCGGCGCTCTTCCTGGCGAGCGATCGCTCCCAGTACACAACGGGCACGACGATACCGGTCGATGGCGGTGTTCTAGCGGGCGACCCGGTCAATCACATGCGCAACATCCTGGCGGCGCGGGCGCGCGCTATCGCCGAAGAAGAATGATGAGCGCGGCATTGGGAGGTTCAGGTGAGCGGCAGCGAAGCGTTTGACGTCGTCGTGGTCGGTTCAGGCGCGGCGGGTGCAATGTCCGCCCTGCGTGCGGCGGAATTGGGCCTGTCGGTGCTCATCGTCGAGAAGGCGCACAAGTTTGGCGGCACCTCGGCGGCGTCCGGCGGTGTGATCTGGGTGCCCAACCACCAACTCGTGCCGAGCGACGACAGCCGTGAGAAGGCGTTCGAGTATCTGGATGATCTTCTGACAGGCGACATTAACCGCAGCCGGCTCGAAGCCTATGTGGACCGTGGTCCGGAAATGGTGCGCTTCATGAAGGATGTCGGCATCGACATCATACCGTCCGCCTGGCCTGATTATTACACGGATAAGAAGGGCGCGCGGGCGGATCGTTCGCTGATCTGCTCAACATTCGACGGGCGCGAATTGGGCGATTGGTTTCCGCTGATGCGCGAGCAATATTCGCGCTTCAAGGTGCTGAACCGCTATTCGATGGATGTGATGGAATTCTTCGCCATGTCCACGCGCGGGCCGGGCTGGATCAACACCTTCCTGAACATGGTGCAGCGCTATTGGCTGGATGGCGGAACGCGGGCTATCTCAAAGCGTGATCGCCGTTTCACGCAAGGCGCTGCGCTGATGGGGCAAGTCTATAAGCGCGTGTTCGATCGCGGCGTGGCGCTAAGGCTCGAAACGAAGCTGGAAGAGTTGATCGTGGAAGGCGGCAAGGTCGCCGGCGTGACGGTCAGCAATTTCGGCCGCCGCTACGACATCAAGGCCAATCACGGCGTGATCCTCGCGGCCGGCGGCTTTGAGTGGAATCAGGAATTGCGTGATCGCTTCTTCCAGGTGCCCGGCCTCACGCGCCATTCCAGCTCGCCGGAGGACGCCAACCGGGGTGAAGGCCTGATCGCAGGCATGAAGGTCGGCGCGGCAACCGAACACACGGAGGCAGGCTGGTGGATACCGACCATGCACACGCCGATGCCGAATGCTTCGAACTTCGAGGAAATTCACCAGGCGGCGTTCGATGTCGGCCGCCCGCACAGCGTCGCTGTGAACAGGCTTGGCTTG
Source organism: Alphaproteobacteria bacterium (assembly GCA_030430715.1). Lineage (GTDB taxonomy): Bacteria > Pseudomonadota > Alphaproteobacteria > Caulobacterales > Aquidulcibacteraceae > Vitreimonas. The sequence goes on along the minus strand of JAUIJZ010000027.1, from coordinate 22,657 downwards.
CGTTTTGTCGATGAGGCGACGGGTTACGATGCGTTCGGTAAGGCGATGGTGGAAGATCAGCTGAAGACCGGCGCCAATACGCCATGCTGGCTCGTCTTCGACGCGACCTTCCGTAAGAAGTTTACGGCCGGAGGTGTGATGCCGACGCTGATTATGCCGGACAGTAAGATCCCGGTCGATTGGTGGGACCATTACATCTTCCGCGCGGATACGCTCGATGCGCTGGCGGCCAAGATTCATGTGCCGGCCGAGCAGCTGAAGAAGACTGTCGCCAACATGAACACGTATGCACAGACGGGCGTCGATCCCGAGTTCGGCCGCGGTTCAAATCCCTACGATCAGATGTTCGGCGACGCGAACGTGAAGCCGAATCCCTGCCTCGGCCCCATCGACAACGCGCCCTATTATGCGGTGGCGATCAATTGCGGCGATCTTGGCACCAAGGGCGGTTTGAAGTGCGATGAGCACGCGCGCGTTGTGGATGAGGCGGGGCAGCCGATTCCGAATCTCTACGCGGCAGGCAATCAGAGCGGCGCGCCGTTCGGCAATTGGTACCCCGGCGCGGGCGCCACGATTGGCCCGGCCATGGTGTTCGGCTTTATCGCGGCCGGCGATATTGCGGCGCGAACGGGCAATCAGACCAAATCCAAGACTGGCGCGGCGCTGGCGGGGGCCTAATATCGGTCCGTCATGAGCACGGATCCGAACGCCTCGCCGCGAAAAAAAGTCGCCATCTTTTATGGTAAGGACGCAATGCCGCTCGGCGAAGAGCGCATGCCGACTGAAGGGCTGACGCCTTCTGTGCTGGCGGGTGTCGCCAAAGTGATGGCTTCGGCCAAGCCGGGGCTTGGCGAGCGCTCGACGCTGCTGTTCAGCGAGCCGGGCGATCAGGGCATGAGCCTTGTCCACGTCTGGTTCAAAAGCGGCTATATGTTGCCGGCGCACGCGCACAATTCGGATTGTCTCTATTATGTGCTAGGCGGCGAATTGCGCATTGGCCGTCATGTGCTGCGCAAGGGCGACGGCTTCTTCATCCCCGCAAACAAGCCTTATGCCTATGAGGCAGGGCCCGAAGGCGTCGAAGTGCTCGAATTCCGTAACGCTACCCATTTCAATATCGTCCTCAACGAGGCAGATGAGGAGCGTTGGGACCGCCTGGCCGCGAATTATCGTGAGCGCAGCGCCAGCTGGGAGACGGAAACGGTTCCGCCCTCCGACCGCTAGGAGATGAGAATGGCTGAGGCGCTTCCCAGCTACGAGACGATTGCGCTTGCCCGTAGAGGCCGCTTGCTGACCATCACGATGAACCGGCCGGACGCGATGAACGCGGTCAATCTGGCCATGCATGATGAATTGGCGGCGGTGTTCAAATTCGCCATCGCCGATGCGGACTCGGATGTCGTGGTGCTGACCGGCGCCGGGCGCGCCTTCTCCGCCGGCGGCGATCTCGATCATATCGCGCGCAACGCGGCTGAGCCTGAGCGGTTCGATCATGAAGTCGAAGTGGCGAAAGAGATTGTTCTCGCCATGCTCGATCTCGATAAGCCGCTCGTGTGCCGCATGAACGGCCACGCTGTCGGGCTGGGCGCAACGCTGGCGCTGGTGTGCGATGTTGTGTTCGCGGCGGACAACGCCAAGATCGGCGATCCGCATGTCGGCATCGGGCTCGTCGCGGGAGATGGCGGCGCGGCGATCTGGCCGGCGCGCATCGGCTTTGGCCGCGCCAAGGAATATTTGCTGACCGGGGAATTGCTCAACGCCAAGCGCGCTGAAGAAATCGGCCTCGTCAATTACGCGCTGCCCGCTGCCGAACTCGATGCGGCGGTCGACGCCTTCTGCGACAAGCTTCTAAGTGGCGCGAGCTTCGCCATCCGCGCCACCAAGAAGGTGCTGAACATTGAGGTGAAGCGTATCTTCAACGATGTGCTTGCGCCGGGTTTGGAACTTGAAAAGCAGAGCGTGCGCACCGCCGACCATCGCGAGGCGATCCAAGCGTTGAAAGAAAAGCGCAAGCCTAATTTTGGCGGGTAATTCGCATCACGCCGGCAATTTCGGCAGTTTGTCCAAACGGAAACCGCAATCGGCCGCTGTCTGCTGAATTTCGATGATGTTGCCTTCGGGGTCGCGGCCATAGACAGATTTCACGTGTCCCATGTCGATGGGGGCGTCGGCGCCGAACGTCATGCCTAGGCTCTTGAGGCGCGTGTATTCCTGCTCGATGTCGGTCACATCGATGCACATGTGCGTGTAGCCTTTGTCCTGAGGGTCTTTCGGCTTGGGCGCGCCAGGCTTTGGCGCGCTGAACTCGAACAATTCCATGTAGCAGGAGCCCGCGCGCACCATGCAGCCGCGCGCCGCCGATCCGGGCGTGTCGATCAGCCGATCGACGATTTCGGCGTTGCTCCAGGAAAACTCGTCAATGACCTCGAAGCCAAAGGCTTCTTTATAAAACCGGACCATGCGGTCGAGGTCTTTGCAGTGGACCGATACGTGATGAATGCCTCTGATCATCGTCGCCGCCCTTATTGTTTAGCCGAAAACTGACCGACTTGGCCGCGTGAAACAAGCTGCGCGCTTGAACCTGACTGATTGAGACAAGTCCGGATGCGCAGCCGGTCATTCGGCGCGTCTGGAGCCGGCTGTAGAGTGGAAAATAAGCCGGACAGTAAGAACCTCGGGAGGCGAACGTCCGATGAGCAAGATCGTCATTTCGGGCGCCAAGGTCTGGGATGCGAGCGGCGCGGCCCCGTTCGACGGCGACGTCCTGATCGAGGACGCTCAGATCCGCGCAATCTCAAAAAACAAAGGCCAATTGGCGCAAGCGGGCGCGGAAATTATCGAAGCGCGCGGCCGCTTCCTGATGCCGGGCATGACCGAGGGCCACGCGCACCTCTCATTTGAGAATGTGAAGGCGACCGAGGATTTGATAACGCCCTCGCCGGAAGCGCATGCCTTTATCACTGCGCGCGGCGCTAAAGCGTTGCTGGATGCAGGTTTCACGAGTGCTTACGGCGCCTCGGAAGCGAAGCTGCGTCTGGGCGTCGCGGTGCGCGATGAAGTGAATGCCGGACGCCTGCCGGGGCCGCGCATTCGCGCCGGTTCGCTGGAAATCTCCGTCACTGGCGCGATGGGCGATGAGAGCCGTGAGCATAATCCGCGCATCGGCCCATCCCTTATTGTCGATGGCGTTGAGGAGATGCGCAAAGCGGTGCGTTTCTGCTGCCGCGAAGGCTGCGACAACATCAAGATCGATGTGTCCGGCGATCCTTTCTATCCAGGCACGCCCGCGCACACGACGCCCATGACGTTTGAGGAGGTCAAGGTCGCGGTTGATACCGCGCACGATTATGGGCGCATGGTCAGCGCGCATACGCGGTCGATCGGCGGCAGCAAGATTTGTGTGAAGGCCGGCGTCGATGTGCTGTTTCATGTCGAATACTCGGACGATGAATTGCTCGACATGATGGAGGCGGCGAAGGATCGGATCTTCGTTTCGCCGACCGTGAGCCTGTTCCACACCATCAACGCCAATGAAGCTGCGGGTGTGGGCCTGAGCGCCGAAATCGGCGGCTATATGGGTATCCCCGGTCTGCTTGAAGAAAGCGCCAAGACGCATACGGCGCTCAGAAAACGCAGCGTGCGTCATTTGATCGGCGGCGATTATGGCTTTGCCTGGAGTCCGAACGGGACCAATGCGCGCGATTTGCAATTCTTCGTCGACTATTACGGCTACACGCCGGAAGGCGCGTTGCAATGCGCCACCCGCAATGGCGGCCTCGTCATGCGCGCTGGCGGCGAATTAGGCGTGATCAAAGAGGGCGCGCTGGCCGACCTGCTCTTGGTCGACGGCAATCCGCTCGATGACCTGGGCATCTTGGTCGATACCAGCCGTCTCGTGATGATCATGAAGAACGGACAGCTTTATAAAAACGAGACCGGGGCCGCCGCGCGCCGCGCCGCTGCCTGACGGAGTGTCAGATGAATTATCAAGACCGCAAGACCGACAAGGATTTGAAGGCGGGCGCGGCGCGTTGTCCTGCCATCAGCACGCAAGATATTATTGCTCAGGATAAGGTGCAGGCGCCCGGTTGGGTACGTTCGGAATCTTACGAGTATCTCGGCAGCGAAGACATCGACACCGCGCGTTATATCGACCCCGCTTTCGCAAAAGAAGAGTATGACCGGCTGTGGACGCGCACGTGGCAGTTCGCTTGCCGCGAAGAGAACATTCCCGGCGTGGGCGATTATTACGTGTACGATCTTGGCTCGTATTCCTTCATCGTCACGCGCGTCTCGAAGGATGAGGTCAAAGCTTATTATAATGCGTGCCTGCATCGTGGCACGAAGTTGCGCGCTTCGGGCACCGATGGCACGGCCAGTGAGTTCAAGTGCAGCTTCCACGGCTGGAGCTGGAATGTTGACGGCTCTAATAAGAGCGTCACTTGCCCGTGGGATTTTCCGCATGTGAACCGCGACGAATACAAGCTGCCGGAAGCGCGCGTCGCCTTGCTCGGCGGCTTCGTGTTCATCAATATGGATCCCGACGCGCCCTCGTTGGAGGATTATATCGGGCCGGAAGCGCTGGCACATATCAAAGCTTGGAAGCTGGAAGACCGCTATGTCGCCTTGCACGTTGGCCGGCGTTTTCAGTGCAATTGGAAACTCAATATCGAGGCGTTCCAGGAAGCGTATCACGTTATCCAGACGCATCCGCAGGTCGCGCCGTCGAACGGAGACGCCAATTCGCAATACGATACGTATGGCGAGCACGTGAACCGCTTCATCTCCACGCTCGGCGTCGTCAGTCCGCACCTATACGGCAAGGTGAGCGAGCAGGACGTGTTCGATCAATTCACGCTGGGAGATTCGAGCGCGCTAGGCGGCGGCGGCAAGCCTCAGCTGAAGGAAGGTGAAACCGCGCGAGAAGCCATGGCGGTTATGTTCCGCGGCATGTTCGAGCAGGCGTTCAATGCAGATTTGAGCAAAGTGTCGGATTCGGAGCTGCTGGATTGCTTCTCCTATACGATCTTTCCGAACTTGTTTTTGTTTCCGGGCATTTCGCTGCCGATGGTCTACCGCTTCCGTCCCGACCCAAAAGATCACCGCGCGAGTATTTTCGAAGTGCTGTTCCTGCGGCCGGTGCCGAAAGACGGCAAACGTCCCGAACCGGCCGAGCCGATCATGCTTGGAGACAATCAATCCTTCACCGAGGCGGAGGGCATGGACCCCGGCTTCGGCGCGATCATGGACCAGGACACCGAAAACCTGTTCCTGCAGCAGGAGGGCCTTGAAGCCAGCGCCAAGCATGGGCTTACACTCGGTGATTACCAGGAAATCCGCGTGCGCCATTTTGAGAAAGCGGTCGATAAATATATGGCGATGCCGCCCAAACGGCCCGATTGGAAGCGTGCCCAGCCTTGAGTGGAAGCGATCGCAGCGTTCAAACGGGCGGCTCGTTTGTACGAGTGCTAGAAGCGGCTGAGCTGCCTGAGGCGCAAAAGAAGGCAATCGAGGTCAGCGGGAAATCCGTGTTGATCTGTCATGCGCCGCAAGGTTGGTTTGCTGTTTCCAATATCTGCTCGCACGCCAATGAGAAGCTTGAATGCGGGCGCATGAAGCATGGCATCATCGTGTGTCCCGTGCATGGAGCACGCTTCAAACTCGAGACGGGCGAAGCCATGAGCGCTCCGGCCAGCAAGCCGATCGAGACCTTTGAGTTGCGCATTGTCGATGGTTGGGTCGAAGTGCGGGTTTGAGCGTGTTGCGGATACCTGTCCGTTGGGAAGACGTGTCGCCGCAATGGATGACCAAAGCGATCAAGCCCCACTTCCCAGATGCCGTTGTCGGTGAAGTTCGCGTCGCCGAGCGCAATGACGGCACTAATCGCTGCGCGCGTTTCAAATTGAGCTATGCCAGGGGCGATGGCCCGAAGGCCCTCTTCTTCAAAGCGCATTCATCGAAGCATCGCATCGTTCATCTGCGCAATGGCAACCTCTTCATCGAGCCGAACCTATTCCGCTCGGGCGCCGAACTGCCGCTGGATCATCCGCGCGTATATCGCGTTCTGGTCGAATTGCTGCGCCTCGATTTTCTACTGGTGATGGAGGATCTAGCCGAGCGCGGCGCCGATCCGCGCGACGCAAGCCGGCCGCTCAGCGTGGCGCAGGCCGCCAACGGCTTGCGATCTTTGGCGCGCATGCACAGCGCGTATTGGGGATTTTCACGCTGGACGCATCCGCATCTGGGTTGGGTGCGCACCTGGGCGCCGTCGCAGGGGTGGCAAGTCGGCCTCCGGCGTTTCGTGCCGAAGGGCCTAGAGCGGGCTGGCGGGATGCTGCCGGATGAGGTCGCCAGACTGAGCGGCGATGCTGTGGTGGATTTATGGGCGCGCTATGTCCGCACGCTCGCCGAGGGGCCGATGACGCTGCTCCATGCCGATGCCCATATCGGCAACATCTATGTGTTGCCCGGCGATCAGGTAGGCTTTTTGGACTGGCAGGTGGTGCGGCGCGGCAATTGGAGCCAGGACGTCGGCTATTTCCTCGTCGGGGCCCTGACCGAGGCTGACCGCCGCGCCCATGAGCGCGATCTGGTCGAGGAATACCGCCAAGCGCTCGACGTGCCGCAGGGGGAACGTCCCTCGCGAGAGGCTGCGTGGATGCGATATCGCGCCTCAGCGGCCTATGGGCTCGCAATTTGGCTTTCGACGCTCGGCACGGACGGCTACCAATCCCGGGAAATTTCGGCGACCCTGGCTCAGCGCTATGCTGCCGCCTTCGTCGAGCTGGATTGTCTGGGGGCGCTAACAGGCGCCTGAGCGGGATTGAGACGTTGCAGACTAATGGTAGTGCGGATTCGGAAGCGCTGAGCGCGTTGCGCGGCGAAGTCCGGGCATGGCTCAAGGAAAATATGCCCACGGGCTGGCGCGAGGCGATGACCGGCGTCGAGCAAGAGGCGTTTGTCGCGTTGCAGCGCGATTGGTTCGGCAAGCTGGTCGGCGCTGGCTATGCGACGCCGCATTGGCCGGCTGGCTGGCCGGGCGGCGGGCGGTCGCTGGCCGAGCAGAAGGTGATCTATGAGGAAGTGGCGCGCGCCGACGCCCCGCGCCTCATCATGTATTTCGTCGCGCTGTATCACGCCGCCTGCACGCTGATCGAATGCGGTTCTCAGGAGCAGAAAGACAAATACCTTCCCGGCATTCTGAAGGGCGAGGTGTGGTGTCAGGGCTTCTCCGAACCGAACGCGGGATCGGACCTTGCTTCGTTGCGCACGCGCGCCGAATTGAAGGGCGACCGCTACGTCATTAACGGCCAGAAAATCTGGTCGACCATGGCGCAATATGCGGATCGCTGCCTGCTGCTGGCGCGTTCGGGGCCGTCCGATCCGCCGCAGGGCGGGCTGGTGTATTTGCTGGCCGATATGCGCGCGAAGGGCGTCACTGTGCGCCCGATCCATCAGATCACAGGCGATGATGAATTCTGCGAAGTGTTCTTCGACGATGTTGAAGTTCCGGTCGAGGATCGCATTGGCGAAGACGGCGCCGGCTGGGCCGTCGCGCAGACGACGCTGGCTTCCGAGCGTGGCCTGACGCTGGTCGAGCTTTCACTGCGCATGCGCTATGCGCTGCCGCGCTTCAGGGACGTGATGCAGGCGCAGGGGCGTTTGGATGACCCGATCCTGCGCCGCGACCTTGGCGCGCTGACCGCTAAAGTGCATGCGGCGTGCGCCGTGGCGGACCGCTATTTATTGAAGCGCATAGCCGGCGATGAACAGGTCGGCGACGCGTCCATCGTCAAGCTTTGTTATTCGCGCACCTTGCGGGATTTCGTTTCTCTAGGTCAGCGCATGGCGGGGCTTGAAGGGCAATACGATGTCGCGTTCATGCGTGGCGCGACGCAAGAGACCGGGCATTGGGCGCTCGATTTCATGAATTCGTACAATTGGACCATCGCAGGCGGCAGCGACGAAGTGCAACGCAACATCCTGTCCGAGCGTATGCTGGGGATGCCGCGCGAACCTAAGGCGTGGCGGCTATGATCGAAGAACTGAAAGACGCCGCGCACCGCGCGCTCACCGATGCGGGTGTTGGTGCGAGCGAGGACAAAACTTGGCCGCTTCTGGTCGAATTGGGCTGGCTGCTGGTCGCGCTTCCGGAAGATTTGGGTGGCATCGAACAGGGCTTGCCTGGCGCCTGCGCGATCTATGGCGAGCTTGGCCGCAGCGTCGCCGCCGCGCCCTATCTGCCCGCCATGCTGGCGATGGAAGCCGTAACACAATCCGGCATCGAGGATCGCGATAGCTGGATCGAACGCCTGAGCGGCGGCGAGTATGTAGCCGCGCCGCTGGCGAGGTGTAGCGTGCGTGTGAAAGGCGGCGCGCTGAGCGGCGCCGCGTCCGCAGTACAGGCGGCGGACACGGCCGAGCACTTGCTCGTCTTTTCCGATGAGATCGTGGCTATGGCGCCGTTGAAAACGAAGGGTGTGGAGATCGTCCCGCGCATAACATGGGACGAAACGCGCCGTCTGTTCGATGTGCGTTTGGATGGCGCCGCTTTGGATGGCGGTGTTGTGCTTGCCGAGGGCGATGCGGCGCGGGCATTGAGCCGGCGTCTTACAGTGCACCGCGATTTTGCCCTGGCCGCCGAAAGCGTGGGCGCGGCGAACGCGATGTTTGAGATGACCGTGGAATATCTCAAGACGCGCAAACAATACGGGCGGCCCTTGGCGATGTTCCAGGCGTTGAAGCATCGCTGCGCGGATTTGAAGATGCAGATATCGGCGGCCGAGGCGCTGTTGCAGGATTCGCTCGATAAGCTGGACACTGAAGATGCGCTGACAATGGGGCGCATGGCGAAACAGCTAGCGGCCGCAACGTATTTCACAGTGGCTGAAGAAGCGGTGCAATTGCATGGCGGCATCGCGGTGACGAAAGAGCACGCCTGCCACCTTTATTTGAAGCGCGCGCTCCTGAACCAGCATCTTGGCGAGGGCGTGGACCGATACGAACTCGACATCGCGGCGAGCGTGCTGGGCGCATGAGTGAAGACCGGAAGATCGTGCCCGCCGCGTTAGCGGCGACTGTCCTTTTGGTGCGCGACGACCCCTTCGAAGTGCTGATGGTGAAGCGGCGTAGCTCATCCTTCTACGCTTCGGCGCTAGTGTTTCCTGGCGGATTGGTCGAGGCGTTGGATGCAGCGCCGCTTTGGGGCGCGTATGTGCATGGTGGTGCAAGTTTGGACGATGCAGGGCGAGCACTGCGCATCGCCGCTTATCGCGAAGTCCATGAAGAAACCAATATCATATTAGCGCCTGAAGCCGCGCAAGAGCCGCGGAATCTTGCGTTCGCTGATCTGGTGCGCGCTCGTGATTTGCAGCTCGATCTCGACGTGTTCGCGCCCTTTGGGCATTGGATTACGCCGGAGGCGGCGCCGAAGCGTTTCGATACGCATTTTTTTCTCGCTCGAGCGCCGTCAGGCGTCGCGCCCGAGTCGGACAATAACGAGACGGTGAGCCTTGAATGGCTTGCGCCTGCCAATGCGATCGCGCGCGCCGAGGCCGGCGATTACTCGATTCTGTTTCCGACTCTGATGAATTTGAAACGCCTTGCCGAGAGCACGGATGCGGAGCAAGCGCTGCAAGCGGCGCGCGCGCGGCCTATTTTCACGGTCAAGCCTTCCATGGCGCGCCGCGATGGCCAAACAATCATAAGCATACCGGAGGAGGCCGGTTACGGCGTGACTGAGTATGTGAACCCGAGCCAGAGCACGCTTCTGGGCGCCCGGAAGGATCGAAAATGAGCGATGCTGTTTTGCTATTTGAACGCGAGGGCGCGGTTGCGCGGCTGACATTGAACAGGGCGAAAGCGGGCAATGCGCTCGATGTTCCCCTATGCCGCGCGCTGACGGAGGCCGCGATTGAGTGCGACGAAGACGAGTCCATTCGCTGCGTTGTCCTCACCGGCGCCGGCAAGCTGTTTTGCGGCGGCGGCGATGGCCACATGATCGCCAGCGCGGGCGAAAGGACGTCCCACTATCTGAAAGAGATCACGGCGTACTTCCATGCGGCCGTCGCGCGTTTCGCACGCATGCCTAAGCCGCTCGTGACAGTTATCAATGGCCCGGCGGCCGGTGCAGGTTTGAGCCTTGCTGTTCTCGGCGATATTGCCTTGGCTGCGCGTTCCGCGCACTTCACGCTGGCGTATTCGGCGATTGGGCTGTCGCCCGATGGCGGATCCACTTGGTTGTTGCCACGGCTGATTGGGCTTCGGCGTACACAAGAAATGATGTTGCTCAACAAGAGGGTCAGCGCCGAAGAGGGCGCGAAAATCGGGCTTATTACAAGAGCGATCGATGACGATGCCTTGCAGAGCGAAGCTGATGCAGTCGTTCAGACCCTCGCTGTTTCCGCCACCACGGCGTTGGGCCAAGCGCGTCAATTGCTGACGGATACATTTTCGAATGGGCTAGAAACGCAAATGGAACTGGAAGCTCGGGCCTTAGCCGCGCTGGCGCGTACGCCGTATGGGCGCGAAGGGGTCGGCGCTTTCGCGGCCAAACGCCGACCGAATTTCGATTGAGACGTCCGCGCGCTCAGAGCCGCCAGAGTCTTCGTTAGCAGCCTTCGCCTTCAACGCGCGCCGCCCAAGCGACGGCGCCTTCCAGCGTCTGCCGGTAGGACAGGTCTGCGTAGGTTTCGGCGCGATGGCCCAAGGCTGAGTAGAACGCGCGGCCGCTCTGCTCGCAATGCCACCACATGATTGGATGGTCGTCGCCCATGGCTAATACCCGCGGGCCGAGTTGGCCCGGCGTGTAAGTGCTTTCGTCGAGCGTAGCGAGGACATGATAGCCCTCGCGCCGCACGGACTCGGCGAACGAATACCATTCATCGGTACGCACCCAGTTTTCCGGCAGATGACGTGTTGACGGATGGGTGTTGTCCTCGACGTGGACGGTCGCTTCCTGGAATTGCGGTGATGAAGGCGGCATCGGGTGGCCGATGAATTGCGCGCCGATCAGGTTTTGCACGTACCAATCCCACGCGTAGGAGGGGTCGCCGCCGCTGCCGTGAATGCCGACGAAGCCGCCGCCACCTTCGACATAGTCCCGAACGGCTTGGCGTTGCTCTTCCGTGAAGACGTCGCCGCTGACATTGTTGAATACGATGGCGTCAAAGCGTGCCAATTGCCGTTGATTGGCGATGGCGCCGTTCTCGGTGAAATAGACGCTCCAGCCGCGCGCGCGCGCGACTTCCTCGAACATCGTGTTTGCGGCGGCGATCGCGTCCGTGTGGCGATAGCCGTTGGTCTTAGAGAGCACCAAGATTGCGGTTTGGTTGAAGTGCGCCGGCAGTTCAGGCGGAGTTGTGTCGAATGTCGGCGTGCCGAAGCGGCTGGGCGCGGGCGCTGGTGCGGCGGCAGCTGGCGCTTCGGTGGCGGTGGTCTCAACGGGGGCGCATGCCGCCATCCCCAATGCGGCGCCAAGCGCGGCGTACCGAAGCCAATTCATCATCGTCCACCCCTTACCAATTTTGTTGTTCGCGCTCATGCGGCGCGCCATGTGTCCTGAATGAGCTTGAAGCCCTCTGTGTAAACTTCTTCCGGGTTCGGGAAGAAATCCCGCCACACACGCGTCGCGGCGGCGAGTTCGGGCACCGCGCGGCCAAAGGCTTCGATGGTGAGCCAGCCGTCATAGCCGAGCGCTTTGAGTGTGATGAGCGTCTCGCGAATTTTCGCATGACCGCGCCCAGGCGTGCCGCGATCGTTTTCGGAGATATGCACGTGGGTAACCGCGCCGGCTGCGTAGAGCGTCTTGAGCGCGGCGATTGGATCTTTCTCTTCGATATTGGCGTGGAAGGTATCGTAGAGGATGCCGAAATTCGGATCGCCGACGCTCTTCACGTGCGCGGCGCCTTGCTCGCAGGTGTTGAGCAAGTGCGCTTCGAAACGATTGAGCGGTTCAAGCGCGCAGACAATATTTGCGGCTTTTGCAAGCGGGGCGATTTCGCGGTGCACCTCGCTTGCATGCGCCCGTTCGGTATCCGTCGGGGGCTCGCCCGTGAATTGCCCGAGCACTTGATAATAGGGGCCGACCAAGGATTGAGCGCCAAGATTTTGCGAGCACTCGATCACGCGCTTCAGGTGCTCAACGGCGCCTTTGCGATGCGCCGCATCGGGCGAGATCGCGTTATGCTCTTCATCCGGCAGAATGGCGACGGCGGTTCGTTGCAGGCCGATATCGTCCAGAACGCCCGCCAGCCAACGATAATGAGCGGAATCACTGGCGTCGAAAACGGGGATTTCGACGCCGTCATATCCGGTGGCTTTCAAGGCGCGCAGGATCGGAACATGCGTCTCCGTGACGTGCCCGGTCCAAAGCAGCAGATTGAAGCCAATTTTCATCGCGTCCTCACTCGGCGGCTGCTGGCGCGGGCGCGCCCTGGTCTTTGTCGCCAAGCTTGCGCTTCATGGCGCGCTCGATCAGCCATAGCGCGCCGAAGATCACGAACAGCACGGCCGGTATGATGGCGATGGTCTGGAACGATTGCTCCGCGGCGTAGGCCAGCACGCGGGTCAGTTCCGGTCCGGGTGTCAGCGCATTCAGCGCCGCTTCGCTGCCGGCGGCTTCGAGCCGTGCGTTGTCGTAGATTTTGCCGAGCTCGGGCAGTACGTAATAGATCGCCATTGCGCCGGCGAAGCCGGCAATGCCGATCGTCCACGGTCCGCCGCGGCGATAGCGGCGCGCAACAGCCGCAAGCATGGTCGGCCACATGAAGCACACGCCGATGGCCCACAGCGTAGCGGCGAGCAACGCGGTGACGGGCGAATTGGCAAGGCTCAGACCATAAAGGCCCAGGCCCGCGGGGATGGTGGACGCCCACAGCAAGCCGATGTCGGAGATGCGATGCTCAAGAAAGCCGGCGAAGTGACGGCCCACGAACATGATCGCCGAAACATAAACCAGCAGCAGGATGCCCTGCATGCCGACAACTTCCGTCAACGCCACTTCAACCCAAGAGCCAGGCGCCAACTCAGCTGAAGCTGTCAGGAACATGATGGCGGGGAAGATCCAGAAGCTGGGCCGCTTGAACGGCTCAGCCATCATTTCACCGAACGACACGCCAATATTGGTGCTTTCCGTCTTTGGAAATTTTTGCGTCATCGCCCAGAGGCCGCACAGCGCGCCAGGGACCATGATCAGGGCAATGCCGGCCTGCCAGCCCAGGTTCAGCTGCTGAAGCAGGAAGATGCTGGAAAGGCCGCCCATGACGATGCCGGCCGGCCACCATGCGTGCAGCACGTTGAGGCGGTGGGTTTTGTCCTGCGGGTAGAGCGCGGTGGTGACGGGATTGATCGACGCTTCAGTCGAGCCCCAGGCGACGCCGCAAATGATCATGCCGAACATGATCATTTGATAGACGGCGTCTGAATCTCCGGCCTGTGGCGCAAAGATGATCAATAACGGGCCGACGATGAAGCAGAGCGAAGCGAGCAGAATGACGCGCTTGGCGCCCAGCACATCGAGAAGGGGGCAGATGACAAGCAGAGAGAGTGCAAAGCCAAGGAAGCCGTTGCCAAGCGCCGCGGCGATCATTTCGCCCGAATGCAGCGGGTTAATCGGGTCGAACAATTCGGTTCTGATGGCTTCCGATACGCCTGTGCGCAAAGAGAAGGACATGGCTGCTGCGAACAGCGCCAGCACACAAATCCAGAATATCGCGCCGCGATTAAAGCCGTCGGCCGGCTTGCTGGTGTCGCTCATTGTTTCCCCCGCGTCTTATGATTTTGCACGTTAGTCTAAGCCGAGAATGCGCCGATTGCGCCCGCGGTCTGCGTCGCCGCCCGCGAAATCGTCGAATGCGCGGTCGGCTTTGCGGATCATATGCTTGGCGATGAAGGGCGCGCCTTCCTTTGCGCCTTGTTCGGGATGTTTCAGGCAACATTCCCATTCGAGCACCGCCCAACCGTCATAGCCGTATTGCGTCAGCTTGGAGAAAACCGCGCCAAAATCGACTTGGCCATCGCCCAGTGAGCGGAAACGTCCGGGACGATCAACCCAACCGGAATAGGAGCCATAAACGCCTGCGCGTCCGTTCGGGCGGAACTCGGCGTCTTTCACGTGAAAGGCTTTGATGCGCTCGTGATAGATGTCGATGAACGCGAGATAATCGAGCTGTTGCAGTATGTAATGGCTCGGGTCGAACAGGATGTTCGCGCGCGGGTGATTGTTGACCGCTTCAAGGAAGCGCTCGAACGTCACGCCATCATGCAAATCCTCGCCAGGATGCAGTTCGTAGCAGGCATCAACGCCGTTGGCGTCAAACTCGTCCAGGATCGGCTTCCAGCGCTTTGCGAGTTCGGCGAAACCTTCCTCGACCAGACCCGCCGGACGCTGCGGCCACGGATACATCGTGTGCCAGAGCAAGGCGCCGGAAAAGGTCGGATGTGACGTCACGCCGAAGCGGCGGCTGGCGCGTGCGGCGAGCTTCATTTGCTCAGTCGCCCATTCCTGCTTGGCGCGGGCATTGCCACGCAATTGCGGTGGCGCGAAGCCGTCGAACAATTCGTCGTAAGCGGGATGAACCGCGACGAGTTGGCCTTGCAGATGCGTTGCGAGTTCGGTGACTTCGACGCCGTTCTTGGCGCACACACCCTTGAAATCGTCAACGTAGGCTTGGCTTTCCGCCGCCTTTTCCAAGTCAATGATGCGTGCGTCCCAGCTGGGAATTTGCACGCCCTTATAGCCGTAATCGGCTGCCCATTTGGTGATGGCGTCAAGCGAGTTGTGCGGCGCCGTGTCCGCTGCAAACTGCGCGAGGAAAATGCCGGGGCCCTTCATCGCCGCTCCTTATGAGATAGAGGAAAGTTCAATCCAGACCGCGCCCTGGTCGCTGGAGCGTTTGCAGGCGCGGACGAATTGCATGCCGACAATGGCGTCGTCCATCGTCGCGTAGCCTGGATCATTGCCTTCGGCGCGTTTGCCGCTCCGGATCTCGGCGCCGAAAGCGGCGTAGATGTTGGCGAAGGCTTCCAGATAGCCTTCCGGGTGACCGCCGGGCGTGCGCTGAATAGCGATGATGCCAGGATCGAGATAAGCGCGATTGGCGCCAGCGTGCCAGATCTCTTCCGGCCGATCGCGGCGCCCGACGCGCAGCGTGTTCGGTTCTTCCTGGCGCCAATGAACGCCGGCTTCGTCGCAATAGATATCGATCGACAGATCGTTGGTGTCGCCGACACACACCTGACTCGCTGTCAGCGTGCCTTTGCCGCCGCCCTCAAGGCGGAACAGCGCCGCGCCATCATCGTCGAGCGAGCGTCCGGGCAGGGCGGTCAATTCGCAACAAATCGAGGCGATGCGCTGGCCGGTGATATATTCAACAAGGTTGGCGGCATGCGTGCCGATATCGCCAAAGGCGCCGCCTTCACCGGACCGCTTGGGATCGGTGCGCCATTCGGCTTGCTTGTTGCCCTCGATGTCGGATGCGCGCGAGAGCCAGTCCTGCATGTATTTGACGGCGACGCGGCGCACCTTGCCGAACTGACCGCTGGCGACGAGCGAACGCGCCTGCTTCACCATCGGATAGCCGGTATAGGTGTGCGTCACAGCAATGCGTTTGCCTGATTTGGCGGCGGCCTTTTCGATGGCGCGGGCGTTCTCCAAAGTGTCGGCGACGGGCTTGTCGCAAATCACGTGGAAACCCGCCTCGAAAGCAGCCAGAGCTGCCGGCGCATGTTCGTGGTTCGGCGTGACGATGGACACCGCTTCGATGCGTTGATCCTCGGGCAGCGCGCGTTCGCGCTCCAGCATCTCGCGATAGGAGCCATAGGTGCGCTCCGGCGGCGTGCCGATGGCGGCGCCTGAGCGGCGCGCCTTTTCGGGATTCGAGCTGAATGCTCCTGCGGCGAGAGTCCAATTGCCAGCAATCGCCGCTGCGGTGCGGTGAACGGCGCCGATAAACGCGCCTTCGCCGCCGCCAATCATCCCATAACGGATAGGCTGCATGGTCACTGGCGCGGTTCCTCCCTGAGCTTTTTATGCGGATGTGTTTGCGCGCGGCATCATCGCTAGCCGCTGTGCTTGGTCAAGCAATAGTTCTAAATCGGCCTGACCTAGCTAGAATCGCGAGATCAGGTTTTCCAGCCATTCTTGGCGGCCCGAGCGCGGCGCCGGGCTAAGGTTTTGCGACAGCGCCATTTCTGCCGCGTTTTCCAGGCTTGCGCCGGCGACATCACGGCCGAAAGCGCCTTTCCAGCCAGCATAACGCTCTGCTTTGAACGCATCCAGGCGCCCATCCTCAATGATAGCAGCAGCGCGCAGCAGGGCGCGCGCAATCACGTCAATGGCGCCGACATGCCCATGGAACAAATCAACTGCATCCATGCTTTGGCGCCGGACTTTGGCGTCGAAATTGAATCCGCCCGTGGTGAATCCGCCGGCGCGTAGAATCTCGATCATCGCCAGCGTCGATTCCTCAACCGAATTGGGGAATTGATCCGTGTCCCAGCCATTTTGCGGATCGCCGCGATTGGCGTCGATCGAGCCAAGGATGTCGAACGCTGCCGCCATAGCGATTTCGTGCTCGAATGTGTGCCCGGAAAGCGTGGCGTGGTTGGCTTCGATGTTGACCTTGACCTCTTTCTCCAAGCCATACCGCTTCAGGAACCCATATACGGTGGCGGAATCGAAATCGTATTGATGCTTGGTCGGTTCATGCGGCTTGGGTTCGATGAGGATCGTGCCCTTGAAGCCGATCTTGTGCTTGTGCTCGACAACCATCGTGAGGAAGCGGCCGAAATTATCGAGTTCACGCCGCACATCTGTATTCAGCAGCGTGTCATAGCCTTCGCGTCCGCCCCACAGGACATAGTTCGCGCCGCCCAGGCGATGCGTTGCCTCCAGTGCATCGCGCACTTGCAGCGCAGCCCAAGCAAACACTTCCGGATCGGGGCTCGTCGCCGCGCCGGCCGCATAGCGCGGATGGCTGAACAGATTGGCCGTGCCCCAAAGCAGCTTGCGATTGTGTTTGCCTTGAAGGCGCTCAAGATCATCGACCGCTTCTGCAAAGAGGCGGCGATGGCTTGCGGCGTCGTTCGCCTCCGCCATCACGTCGACGTCATGGAAGGTATAAAATGGAACGTCTAGCTTCTCAAAAAAGCTGAACGCATTGGCGCGCTTCAGCGCCGCGGCGTCGCTGTCATTCGAGCCTGCATGCCACGGCCGCGAGAATGTGCCGGCGCCAAAAACGTCGCTGCCGGGCCAGCAGAAGCTATGCCAGAAGCAGACGGCGAAGCGCAGGTGATCCTCCATGCGCTTGCCGAAGATGACGCGGTTCTTGTCGTAATAACGGTAGGCGAGATCGTCTTTTGCGTCAGGGCCTTGAAACGTGATTGGCGCGATGTCGGCGAAATAATCACGGCTCATGATGGTGCTCCTTCGGTGCGAACGCGCGCATAGGCGCCGCGAAATTGCTCTTGCTTATGCGACAAACGCTCGGCGATGCGCTGATCCGGTTCAATCGTGTGTGAGATTGGCGGTGGTGCGCAAACCTCATGGATGTTGCCGTCTTGAACGGAAAGCTGCGCCAGGCGCGCCGCGCCCAGGGCTGGCCCGACGTCGCCGCCATGCCGATAGACAAGGGGCGTATTCAAAGCGGCGGCGATCAAGCGTCCCCAATAATCCGACCTTGCGCCGCCGCCAATGACGGTCAGCGTCTCGACGCGCGTTCCTGCTTCTTTCAGCGCATCTATGCCGTCAGCAAGCGCGAAGGCGACGCCTTCCAGCACGGCGCCGGCAAGCCGCGACGCGTCGCTGTCATTGTCGAGATTCAGAAAAGCGCCGCGCACGTGCGCATCGTTGTGCGGCGTGCGCTCGCCGGACAGATAAGGGAGAAACACCTCGCCTCCGGCTGCGGGGCCGGCCGCTTCGGCGCGCGCGAACGCCTCCGCCGGGCCTGCCGCGCCGGTTAGACGCGCCACCCAATCCACGCATGACGCCGCGCTCAGGTGTACAGACATTTGGTGCCACATGCCGGGCAGGGCGTGACAGAATGCGTGCACGGCGCGCGTTGGATTGGGCCGGAACGCATCGTTGGCGACGAAGATCACGCCAGAAGTGCCAAGCGAGAGAAACGCGTCGCCATCGCGCGCTACGCCGACACCGATCGCGCCCGCGGCATTGTCGCCGCCGCCAGCAGCCACTGGCACGGAATCCATGCCCCAAGAAGCCGCGACGGATGAGTGCAAGAGGCCGGTGCTTTCGGGCCCCTCGAATAAAGCCGGCATGTGTTCAACGCCGAGCCCGCAAGCTTCTAGGATTGCTTCGCTCCAGGCGCGCTTGCCGACATCCAGCCAGAGCGTGCCGGCGCTGTCGGACATATCCGAGGCGTATTCGCCCGTCATTTTCAGGCGGACATAATCTTTGGGCAGAAGCACTTTGCGAATGCGCGCGAACACGTCTGGTTCGTTATGGCGCACCCAAAGCAGCTTCGGCGCGGTGAAACCTGGCATGGCCAAGTTGCCAGTGACGGCTCGCAATGTGGGCGCGCTGGCTTCAAGCGCCCCGCACTCGGCGAAACTGCGCCCGTCATTCCAAAGGATGGCGGGACGCAATGGTTTATCGTCTTGGCCAAGCAGCGTCGCGCCGTGCATTTGTCCGGCAAGACCAATAGCGCGCACGGCGCGCCGTAATTTTATGTCAAGCGCTTGTACAGCTTCGTTCGTGGCGCTCCACCAATCGTCGGGGTTCTGTTCCGACCAAAGTGCGTGCGGGCGCGAGACGGCGAGAGGGGCGCTCGCCTGATCGGCGACGCGCCCTTTGGCGTCAATAAGCGCAGCCTTTACGCCTGATGTGCCGAGGTCGATTCCTAAATACATGACTCAAGCGCCCCGCTGAGGGGCGCGCCGCTTCGCTGAACTGGACAGGCAACCCAATCATTTATAGCCTGCGGCAACCAATTATAATAAGTGAATTGGCCTGGCCATAGCCAAATAGGGGGAAGCATGCTCGATCGCCGTGAACTCATGCGGCATGCGCTGACGCTTGTCGGCGCCGCCGCCACTGTGTCTTTGCTCCAAGGTTGTGCGCCGCGCGCCTCAGACAGCTACCTCTCAAGTTCGCGTTTGGCGCTGCTCGATGAAGTGGCCGAGCTGATGATACCGCAAACCGACACGCCGGGCGCGCGCGCGGCTGGAGTGCCTGCATCCTTTGACAAGATGTTGGCGCAATGGGCTTCGCCGGAAACGCAAGCAGCGTTTGATGAAGTCTTGGATGGCATCGACGCCAAAGCGCGTGAAATGCATGGTGGTGGTTTGCTTGAGCTTGAGCCGGCGCAACGCGTCGCCGTGCTGACGGCATTCGATGCTGAAAGCCTGCCGAGCGCACCCGGCAGAAGCGCACCTGCTCCAGCGCGTTCTCCAGAGCCGGAGGGACCGTCAACGCCGCCTCCCGGCGCTTCGAGGCAATCTTCCAGCACGATGCCTGCGCCGCCGCAGGGATATCCTCGGTTCAAGGATCTTATTCTGACGACGTACTATTTATCCGAGCCTGGCGCGACGCAGGAGCTGCGTCTGGAGCCGGTGCCGGGGCCGTGGCGCGGCGACATTCCGTATTCGGAAGTCGGCCGAAGCTGGGCCTATTAGGGGGAACGAATTAATGGCTGATTTTGATGTTATCGTCGTCGGCTCCGGCATGACGGGCGGCTATGCCGCGAAAGAACTCACGGAGCAGGGCTTTCGGGTGCTCGTCATCGAGCGCGGGCGCCGCCTCGAACATGGAACGGACTATAAGGACGAGCTGACGCCTTGGACTTTCGATCATTTCGGCCGCGTGCCGGAAGCGGAAATGGCGGAGGACTACCCGATCCAGTCGACGCTCTACGCCTTCAATTCCGGGAATAAGGATTTCTGGGTCAAGGATACGGAGTTTCCGTATTCGACGCCGGAAGGACAGGAATTCCGCTGGCATCGCGGCAACCATTTGGGCGGCCGTTCGCTGATGTGGGGGCGTCAATCCTATCGCTTGAGCGAGATGGATTTCGAGGCCAATGCGCGTGACGGTCACGGTGTTGATTGGCCCGTGCGTTATGCCGACATCGCGCCTTGGTATGATCGCGTTGAACGCTTCATCGGCATTAGCGGCACGAATGAAGGCGTCGCTTCGCTGCCGGACGGCCAGTTTCAGCCCGGCATGGATCTGACCGCCGTCGAGAAAGACTTCAAACAAAAACTTGAGCGTCGTTACAGCACGCGCAAGATGTTCATTGGTCGCGTCGCCAATCTGACTGAGCCGACAGAAGAGCAGATCGAAGGCGGGCGCGGACAGTGCCAGTCGCGCAATATGTGCTTCAATGGTTGTTCGTTTGGCGCGTATTTCTCAAGCTTGAGCAGCACGCTGCCGGCGGCTGAGCGCACGGGCAATCTTACCGTCATCACCGACGCCATCGTCGATAGCGTGACCTACGATCCGCAGACGCGGCGCGTCACGGGTGTGCGCGTGATCGACTCCAACACGATGAGCACGTCCGAGCACAGCGCCAAAGTCGTGTTCTTGTGCGCATCAACCATCCCCACGACGCAAATTCTGCTCAACTCTACATCGGAAGCGTTTCCGACAGGATTGGCGAACCGCTCCGATCAGGTCGGACGCAATCTGATGGACCATATCGGTCTGTCCGTCGTCGGCATGGTTCCTGGATTTGAGGATCGCTATTATTGGGGCCGCCGTCCCAATGGCGGGTACATTCCGCGCTATCGCAACGCTACCGAAGCCGCCGACGGCTATGTGCGCGGATACGGCTATCAGATCGGTACGATGCGGCGGAGCAAATGGTCCGGTGCGTCCGGCCAGGCGGGCATCGGCGCGGAGTTTAAGGAAAGTCTGCGCGATCCGGCCGGGTGGATGTTCATGATGCACGGCTTTGGCGAGATGCTGCCGAACCCAGAAAACCGGGTAACGCTGCATCCCACGCGTAAGGATAAGTGGAACCAGGCGATCGCACATATCGACTGCAAGTTCGGTGACAATGAAAACCGGATTCTCGATGCGATCGAGGCTGATGCTCGTGAGATGATCAACATGGCCGGCTATTTCGCCGTTCCTATGCCTGCGCGCCGCAACGTGCCTGGCGAAAAGATCCACGAAATGGGCACGGCGCGCATGGGACGCGACCCGGCGACGTCGGTGGTCAATGCGCACAATCATGCGCACGACATCGACAATCTCTACATCACTGACGGCTCATTCATGGCGTCGAGTGGATGCCAAAACCCATCGCTGACCTACATGGCGTTCACGGCGCGGGCCGCGCACCATGCCGGCGATCGTTTACGTTCCGGCGCGCTCTAGGCCGGGAGCCTTCGCAAAAAACAAAACCGGCAGGCGCTTTTGCCTGCCGGTTCTTTTTTGCCTGACTATCTTGTTTCTACGTTATTGGCCGCAGGCGGATTCATCGGCGTTTGCGGCCCATGCGATGGCTTGCTCCAACAATTGAACATGGTTGGCGTCTGAATAGGTTTCAGGACGGTGGCCAATCGCCGAGTAGAACGAGCGGCCGTCACCGATGCAGCGTGACCACGCGATAGGGTGTTCGCCCATGCGCAATTCCTGTCCGCCGCGCCCGACCGGCGAGTAGGACTCTTCGTCCAGGCTAGCAATGACCTGGGCGCCTGAATCGGCGGGGTTGGTGGCGAATGAATACCATTCGTCGTTCATCGACCAATCGGGCGCGAGGTCGCGCGCGATTTCCGCGCTCTCATTCACGATAATGCGCGCATCCTGATATTGCGGATCCATGGTGTGGCCAATGAAACGCGCGCCAATCAGCGTGTCGACGTACCAATCCCAGAAATAGGTCGGGTCGCCGCCCGAGCCATGCATGGCGACAAAGCCGCCGCCGTTCTCGACCCAACGCTGAAGCGCACGGCGCTGTCTGAGCGTCAGCACATCGCCGCTGATATTATTCCAGACGATGACATCAACATTACGCAGAATGGAAGGGTGGATCGCGCCGCCGGCTTCGGTGACGACAAGCGACCAATTATTCCGCTCGGCCATATCGATCAATGCGGCGCGGGCCGCTTCCACTGATGGTCCGTCGCGGTAGCCGGTCATTTTTTCGAATACGAGCACGCGAGGCTGGCCCTCGGCGAAGCTGATATCTGGGCGCGTGACGTCATAGCGGGCGCAGCGCGCGACGCGATCCGCAGCGGTCGTCCGGAGCGCCTGCAACTCCGTATCCGCTTGCGCCACGGCTTCGGCTGGTGCGCCGCCCATGGCGAACAAGGTGCGCACGGAAAGGATGGCCGAGAAGCTCGGCGATTCTGTACTGATGAAACGCTCTGGGAGTAGGCCCAGTAGGCCAGGGCGTGCGCGCTCGATGACGGCGCGCCCTTCCGGTTTCAGCAATACGTCCATCACGGGGCTATCGGCGGAATAGCCTGCATCGCGCAGCGGGCAATCGATGCGCTGGGCATGGGCGTTTGACGTGACCGCCAACGCGCCAATCGCGCCGAGGATGATGTTGCGTGCTCCGGCAAGGAACCGTCGAGAGGCTTGGTGGGGCATTTCTTCCTCTAATGTTGAGCCGGTGAAGCTAGGAGAGATAGGGGCGCAAGTCGACCGGGCGTCCCTGTTCGGCGCTGAGATAGCCGGCATAAACGGCCAATA
>JAUIJZ010000143.1 GCA_030430715.1 Alphaproteobacteria bacterium | reverse complement strand
CGCGGTCAATGAGTGGCAGGCGCCGCGTCCCAACGAACGCGATTTGGCGCTGTTCATAGCATCCGATGATACCTCCGTTTCGTGGTCGCTTTCTGAGCAAAGCGCCAATTATGGGGGCATGGCCTATCAGGAAGATCGCGTTGAAGTCGGCGAAATCGTCGCCGGCATCGCGGTTCAAACTGATGATTCCGCCCTCGCGCTCGCTTACGTCCAGCATGAAATTCCGACGCGCTTCGGCAGCCAGGAGGAAAGCTATGCCGGGGTTGTGCTGACGATTAAGCGCTGACGCCGGCTCAGCGCCCAGCAATAGCCAGCAACAGAATGTGAACTGCGCCGTGGCGCTTGTTCGGCTTGCTCGCCTCGGACGGGTTCGTTAGGTAGTGCGCACGCCTGTATGGTGGCGACGGGGGATACTCATGAAAAAGCGCGAACTCGTGATTGGCGATGTGGTCATCAACGATGACAGCGACGTCTTCACCATCGCTGAGATCGGCCACAACCACCAAGGCGACATGGAAAAGTGCAAGGCCATGTTCCGCGCCGCCAAGGAATGCGGCTGCACGGCGGTAAAATTACAGAAACGTGACAATCGCGCGCTCTACACGCAGGCGATGTACGACGAGCCCTACAATTCCGAGAACGCCTACGCGCCAACCTACGGCGCGCACCGCGAAATGCTCGAATTCAACGAAGCGCAATATGCGGAATTGCTGGCCTACGCCAAGGAACTGGACCTCATCTTCTTCTCGACCGCGTTCGACATCCCGTCCGCGGATCTGCTCGAGCGCGTCGGCATCCCCTGCTACAAAATCGCTTCGGGCGACCTGACCAACCTGCCGCTGATCAAGCATGTGGCGCGCTTCGGCAAGCCGATGGTGATCTCGACAGGCGGCGGCACGATGGAAGACGTACAACGCATGTACGACGCCATCTCGCCGATCAACGATCAGTTCTGCATCCTGCAATGCACGTCGGGCTATCCGCCCGCGTTCGAAGAACTGAACATCCGCGTCATCGAAACCTATCGCAACGCGTTCCCGAACACGGTGATCGGCTTCTCCAGCCACGACAACGGCATCGCCATGCCCATGCTCGGCTACATGCTGGGCGGACGCGTGCTGGAAAAGCACTTCACGCTGAACCGCGCCTGGAAGGGCACGGACCAGGCGTTTTCGCTTGAGCCGTCAGGCATGCGCCGTGTTGTGCGCGACCTGCAACGCGCCCGCACCGCTCTCGGCGACGGCGTGAAGCGTTCTTATCCGTCTGAAGCCAAGCCGCTGATGAAGATGCAGAAGAAGATCGTCGCCGCGCGCGATCTGCCGGCCGGCCGGGTGCTGACGGAAGCGGACCTGACTTTCAAGTCGCCCGCCGACGAGGGCCTGCGCCCGTTCGAAGTCGACAATTTCATCGGCAAGAAGCTCACCACACCGCTCACGAAGGATCAGGCGCTGACCTACGAAGCGGTGGAGAAGGCCGCCTCGGTCGCGTAGGCGCGGCCTGCTCTCGACGCTTCGACATAATCTGCCGCAGCCCTTGCGCCGTTTGGCGCGAGCGCTGCGGCTTGCGTTTGGGCGCGCGCAGCCCTCGCCGCCTATTCCCGCCGAACTCTTGGACGCCTGCCGCGTGCGCAGCACGCGGATGGAGCTGATCGCCCATCTCGGACAAGGCGGCATTGTCGCCGAGGTCGGCACGCAACGCGGGCATTTCGCGCGCGAGATTTTGCGCCGGGCCGAGCCTCATACACTGCACCTCATCGACCTCGACATTTCGCGGGTCATTGAAGACGTGCGCGCCGATCCGCGCGTCCAATTGCATCGCGGCGCGTCCGCCGATGTGCTGGCGCAATTCCCGGACGATCATTTCGATTGGATCTATATCGACGCCGACCATTCCTATGCCGGCGTGCGGCGCGACATCGAAATCGCCCAGCGCAAAGTCAAACCGGGCGGGCATCTCGTGTTCAACGATTTCGCCCATATCGACCCCAATCTTGGATCTTATGGCGTGCACCGCGCGGTCAGCGAATTCGCCGTCGCGGCGCGATGGCCGCTGATTGGGCTCTCCTACGACAAGCACGCGCTTTACGATGTGGCGCTGCGACGTCCCGGCGGAACGGCGCCAGTGGAAAAGGACGCCCCGGTAGCGTAAGCCGCCCAGACATGAGCCTGAGCAATTGGACGATCACCGACGCCGCCGATGCGCGCTTTGCCGAACGAGCGCGCGGCGTGAAGCTTGTCGGCTTGGATTTCGACGGCGTGATGACGGACAATCGCGTCTATGTGTTCGAGGACGGGCGCGAAGCCGTGCTGTGCTCGCGGCTTGAAGGCTACGGCTTGCGCCGCATGATCGCGGCCGGCGCTGAGCCGGTCATCGTCTCGACCGAGGTCAATCCGGTCGTCACCGCGCGAGCGAACAAACTCAAAGTGGCGTGCATCCAGGACGTGCCCGACAAAGTCGCGGCGATGCAAAGTTTGCTGAACGAACGCGGCCTGGATTGGAACGAGGCCGCCTTCCTCGGCAATGACATCAACGACCTTGAAGTGCTGACGCGCGTGGGACTGCCTGTGGTGGTGGCCGACGCGCATGAGTGCGTATTGGAGCATGGCTTTTTCCGCACCCGCCGCGCCGGCGGCGACGGCGCCGTGCGCGAATTGTGTGACGCCATCGCTCAAGTGAAGGAGAGTTCTCGTCCATGAACGCGCCCAAACTGTTTTCGCTCGAAGGCGAGATCATTGTGTTCACCGGCGGCTACGGGCTGATCGGCGCCGCTGTCGTGAACGGCTTGGCCGAACTGGGCGCGCGCGTGGCTGTGATCGAACCGAACCCCAACGATGCGCGCACGCGCGAAACTTTTGGCGGCGCCGAAAGTATCGCCGTGTTCAAGGCTGATGTGACGTCACGCGCCGCGCTGGATTCCGCGCTTGCCGAAATCAAAGCGCGTTTCGGCACGCCGACAGGGCTCGTCAACAATGCCGCCTTGGACAGCCCGCCGGGCGCGCCCATCGAGGAGAACGGCCCGTTCGAAACCTATCCCGAAGCGTCTTGGGACAAGGTGATGGACGTCAATGTGAAAGGTGTCTTTTTGTGCTCGCAAGTGTTCGGCGCCGAGATGGCGGCGGCCGGGCGCGGCGCGATCGTCAATGTGGCCTCGATCTACGGCACGGTGTCGCCCGATCAATCGCTCTACGAATATCGCCGCCAGGACGGCGAGACCTTCTATAAGCCGGTCGCCTACGCCGCCTCGAAATCCGCGCTCTATAATCTCACGCGCTATCTCGCCGCCTATTGGGGGCCAAAGAATGTGCGCGCCAATTCGGTGACGTTCGCAGGCGTGTTCAATGGGCAGGACCCGCGCTTCCTCGAAGCCTATGTGAAGAAGATCCCGCTGCAGCGCGGGCCCGACCACGCCAAGCGCGGCAACATGGCCGCGCCCGGCGATTATGTCGGCGCGGTCGCGTTTCTGCTCGCGCCCGCCTCCTCTTACATGACCGGCGCCGATCTCAAGATCGACGGCGGCTTCACCGCGATTTAGGTAAGCAAGCATGGCCAACACAATTCCCTCGCTCATCGGCGGCAAAGACGTCGCCAGCGCCCGCACGGCGCCAGTGCTCAATCCACACAATGGCGAGGAGATCGCCCAGTTGACGCTCGCCGACGGCGCAATTGTGGACGCGGCGGTGAAGGCCGCGCGCGCGGCGCAAGCGGCATGGGCCGCGACGCCCGCGGTGAAACGCGGCGAAATCCACTTCAAGGCCTGCGCGTTGATCGAAGAACGCGCGGAGGAATTGTCCAAGATCGTCGCGGAAGAGGCCGGAAAACCGCTCAAGGATGCGCGCGGCGAAACCGGCGGCGCGGTGCAATGCGGGCGCTTCTTCGCCGGTGAAGGCCAGCGCTTGTTCGGACGCACCATGCCGTCCAACACCGCCAACAAATACGCGATGACGATCCGCCAGCCCTGCGGCGTCGCGGCATTGATCATCGCGGCCAACACCCCGGCGCCGAACTTTGCGTGGAAGGTGTTTCCGGCTCTGATTTGCGGCAATGCCGTCGTGCTGAAACCGGCCGAGGATACGCCGCGCTCAGCCGATTGGATGGCGCGCGTATTGATTGAGGCAGGCGTGCCCGCTGGCGTGTTGAATGTCGTGCAAGGGCTCGGCGGCGATGTCGGCCCAGCGCTTACGGAGCATCCGGGCGTCGATGTAATCTCCTTCACCGGCTCGACGCGCGTAGGCCGCATGATCGCCGAACAAGCCGGCAAGCATTTGAAAAAAGTCTCGCTAGAGCTTGGCGGCAAGAACGCGTTCGTGGTGTGCGACGACGCCGATTTGGACAAAGCCGTGAAATGGGCGGCGGCGTCGGCCTTCTCCAATGCCGGCCAACGCTGCGCGGCGGGCAGCCGCTTCATCGTGTTCGATGCTGTGTATGATGCGTTCGTGCAAAAATTCGTCGCGGCCGCCAAAGCGCAAAAGCTCGGCGTGAGCGATGAGAGCGATCTGGGCCCTGTGATCAATGAGCGTCAGCTGAGCAATATGCTCGCCGCCATCGACAAAGCGCAAAGCGCCGGCGCCAAAGTGCTGACCGGCGGCAAGCGCGCGAGCGGCGCGCTGGCCGGCGGCTTCTATCTTGAGCCGACCATTGTCGAAGGCGCCAAGCCCGGCGACGAGATCAGCGTGCATGAGCTGTTCGGCCCGATCGCGGCGCTCTATCGGGTGAAGGATTATGCCGAGGCGGTCGCGCTCGCCAACCAATCCGAATACGGCCTCACCGCCGCGATCCATACGCGCTCGATCGACCGCGCCTGGAATTTCGCGCAAGCCGTTGAGACTGGCGTCGCCGTTGTGAACGCCGGCACGTTCGGCTCCGAACCGCACATGCCGTTTGGCGGACGCCGCGCATCCGGCAACGGCACGCGCGAACCGGGCACAGAAGCGCTCGACATCTATACCGAGCTTAAAGACATCTATCTGGTGATCGATCCGCCATGACGAAACCGAACGCCGTCGCCCTCATCCCCGCACGCTCGGGCTCCAAGCGCGTGCCGCACAAGAATATCGCCGTTCTGAACGGGCACCCGCTGATCGCTTACACGATCTGCGCCGCGCGCGCCTCCGGCGTGTTCGATGCGGTGGTGGTTTCTACGGATTCCGAAGACTACGCCGCCATCGCCCGCCATTATGGCGCGGAGATTCCATTCATGCGGCCGGCGGAGTTCGCCGGGGATACATCGCCTGATATCGAATGGCTGCGCTACACACTGCAGCGCTTCGCCAACGACGGGCGGCCCTATGATGCGTTCTCGCTCCTGCGCCCGACCAGTCCATGCCGCAAACCGGAAACGATCAAGCGCGCATGGACTCAGTTTCTCGCGCAGGACGGTGTCGATTCTCTGCGCGCCGTCGAAAAGTGCGAGCAGCATCCCGGCAAAATGTGGATTGTGCGCGGCGAACGCATGCACCCGCTGATGCCGATGGGGCCGGAAAGCGTGCCCTATCATTCAACTCAATATGCCGGCTTGCCGGTGGTTTACGTACAGAACGCAAGCCTAGAGATCGCTTGGTCGCGCGTCGTACTGGAG